>CABPCW010000054.1 GCA_902406155.1 uncultured Collinsella sp. | reverse complement strand
AAAAATATTTTAAGGTTGGCCTCGATCTGCGGCTGGGCGCCCAGGATAATCTTGAGCGAATCGACCACCAGGCGGTCGTCGTCGACAACGATGAGCCTCATCGGTCCTCATCTCCTTGCTGTTTGGGAACGGTGGCAAACACGCGCCAGCCGCCGGCGCCGACACGCGGGCCGGCGGTGAAGGTGCCGCCAAGCGCCTCGATGCGCTCGCGCATGGAGGCAAGCCCCATGCCCTCCGCGGCGCCGCGGCTGCTTGCTTGGACCCCGCCCGCGCCATCGTCGGTAACGATGAGCTGGTAAAACGACGGATGCTCCATGCACCGTACGGTGACGGTCCGGGCGCAAGCGTGGTGCATGGTGTTGGAGAGCGCCTCGCGCAGGACCGCCGCAAAGCAGTTCGCGACGTTCGCGGGCGCATGTTCAGTCATAACTTCAAGCTCAATCTGCGGGCCACCGTCCGAACGTGCGCCTTCGACGATGCGTTCGAGCTGCACGGAAAGGTCGACAGCGTTGTCGTTGAGCGCATGGACGCTGGTGCGCACAAGCTGGAGCGCCTCGTCAACCGTGCGTTTGACATCGGCGAAATCGGCGGCAACCCTGGGCTCGTCGGCGTGCACGACGCGCAGGGCCTCGGCCTGCAGCGAGGCGCGCGTGAGCTGGTGGCCCACGTTATCGTGGATCTCGCGCGCGATGCGGGCGCGTTCGGCGAGCGTCGCGAGCTCGACTTCGTAGTCCTGGCGGTCGGCAAGATCGCGGTTGTGCGCTTCGAGCGCGAGGGCTCGTTCTTGCAGCTCGTCGCGGGTACAGCGCATGCGCTGCTGCTCGCGCTCCAACTGGGCGGTGCGTAGCGATAGCAAGGTGGCGGCAACCGAAAGGATGGCGGTCAGCAGAAGTGTTCGGGCGGTGAGCGCATCGGCGCGAAGGTCCGCGACGAGCGCAAAGACAAAGGCGATGCCAATGCCCAGCGCGACCCAGGCGTGCTCGCGGCGCGCGCGTCGCGCGATGTCATAGAGGGCGAGAGGTGCAAACGGCACAAACGGCGGCACGAAGACAGCCGCGATGATGTAAGCGTAGCTCGCGGCCTTGCTTACACGGCGTGTGCGTTCTCCCTGTGTGACCTCGGCCAGCGAGGTGGCGATAACGCCAAGGCAAAACGCCGCGACCAGGCGAGCGTCCACAGCAAGGCCCATAGCGGCCGCAATGCAGCACGCCAGCACGATCGATTTGTCGAAAAGCCTGTTCATATGGGTATTGTACGCGAACCCGAGCGTGGTGGAGGAGCCGCCCGCGCAACCGTGACATTCCTCCCGCGCGGCAAATCGGCGTCGATCGCTCGCGCGAGCGGGGGTCTCGCCTCCGCCCCCTCGCACTCGTGACAAAGCTCACTGGTGCGCGCCGGCGGCTCCTGCGATGATGCAATCGTACCGGGCCGCAAGCAACAGAAGGGCCGCCTCATGACAGACATCGTCCACGTCGAAAACCTCGTCAAGCGCTACGACGATCTTATCGCGCTCGACCACTTTAACCTGAACATCGCCCCCGGCGAGATCTTTGGCCTGCTCGGCCCCAACGGCTCGGGCAAAACCACGTCCATCAACTGTATCTTGCAGCTGCTTGCCTACGACAAGGGCACCATTGAGCTGTTCGGCGAACCCATGACGCCCGCTCGCTACGACCTCAAGCGCCGCATCGGCGTGGTCCCGCAGCAAGTTGCGGTGTTCGACGAACTCACCGTGCGCGAGAACATCGACTATTTCTGCAGCCTTTACGTCAGCGACCGCAAGCGCCGCCGTGCGCTGGTAGACGAGGCGATCGACTTTGTCGGGCTGGGCGACTTTGCTAAGTTCCGCCCTGGCAAGCTCTCAGGCGGCCTGGCGCGTCGCCTCAACATCGCCTGCGGCATCGCGCACAAGCCTGAGCTCATCTTCTTTGACGAGCCCACGGTGGCGGTCGACCCGCAGAGCCGCAACGCCATCCTGGAGGGCATCTGCCGCCTGCGCGACGAGGGCGCCACGGTGGTGTATACCAGCCATTACATGGAGGAGGTCGAGCAGATCTGCAGCCGCATCATGATCATGGATGGCGGACGTGTGCTGGCACAGGGCACCAACGACGAGCTCAAGCGCATGATTCAGATGGGCGAGCGCGTGACCGTCGAGGTCGGCGCCGTCGAGCCCGCCACGGTCGAGCGACTGCGCGCTCTGGAGCACGTGCTTTCGGTTGAGCTGTCCGGCGGCGAGCTCATCTGCACCTGCGAGGCGAGCCCACACAATCTGGTCGACATCCTCGACACGCTGCGCGCCGCCGACGTGGCGCTCGGCCGCGTGTGGAGCGAGCCGCCGACCCTCAACGACGTGTTCCTCGAGATCACCGGCCGCGAGCTGCGCGACTAGGGGGCAGCCATGTTCAACACCATCATTATCACGGTCAAGACGCTGCTGCGTCGGCCGAGCACATGGGTCTGGGGCGCGGTCTTTCCCATCGCGCTTTCCACGATGTTCATGTTTATGTTTGCGAACCTCAGCTCCGACGGCAAGGTCGACCCGGTGCCGGTTGCCATCGTGGCGGACGAGGCCTGGGACGCTTCGACCTTTAAGGATGTGGCGACGTCGCTCGACGAGGAGGGCGACGATCAGCTGCTCGATGTGAGCGAGTACGAAGACTTGGCAGCCGCGCGCAAAGCGCTTAAGGCCGGCGAGGTCGCGGGCATCTACACGGTCGATGCCGCGGGCACGCCCAAACTCAGGCTGCTTTCGAGCTATGACAGCTCGCGTGCGTCGACGGTGCTCATCGACCGCAGCATTCTGGAGACAGTGGCAAGTTCGTATACGCAAAATGCCGAGCTCATGTCCCAGATTGCCCAGGACAACCCGGCGGCGCTCGCCGATCCGGAGACGGTTGCGCGCGCCCTGTCGCTCGAGGGCGGCACCCGCCGTGTAAGCCTGACACGCACCACGCCCGATGGCACGGTCATCTACTATTACGCGCTTTTTGGCCTGGTCGCGATGATGTCTGCCGAGTTTGCCGCCTTGAGCGTCGTCGATCTGCAGCCCAATCTGTCGGGCCTTGGCGCGCGCCGCTGCGTGGGCGGCCTTTCCAAGACGGCATCGCTGGCCGGTATCTTTGTGGGTTCGTGGCTGGTTTCCTTTGCCTCGATGGCGGTCGCGATTGGCTACGTGCGCCTAGTCGTTGGCGTCGGCTTTGGCGGGCGCGAGGGGCTGTGTCTGGTGGGCGGTGCTGCATCCGCGCTTGCCGCCACGGGCCTGGGGCTCTTTGTGGGCACGCTTCCCGTTAAGGGTGGCAAGGCATCCAAGTCAGGCATCCTCACGGGCTTTGCCACCACGTGCGCCTTGTTCGCCGGCCTCTACGGCGAGCCGGCGATGGCGCTTGCCGACGACGTCGCCCGCGCCTTTCCGGCCGAGTGCTGGCTCAACCCCGTCAAGCTCATCTGCGATATGTTCAATCGCCTGTATTTCTTTGAGGACCTGGGGCCCTTTGCCGTTCGCGCTGGTGTGCTCGTCCTGATGGCCCTGGTGTTTGTCGCCGCCGCTACGCTGATCTTTGGAAGGAGCCGCTATGAGCACCTTTAAGACCGCGCTTCGCATGGCGCTCGCGCACCCGTTCTACCTGCTCATCTATACGGTGTTCATCTCGCTCATGGGCGTATTCATCGCGGCCTCGGTGAGCTGGAACTCGTCGCAGCTTACCGAGTACGAGCCCTACGACACCAACGTGATCGTGGTCGACCGCGACAATAGCGACCTTTCGCGGGCGCTTACCAAGCACCTAGGCTCACGCTTTGACCTGGTCACGGGCGTCGGCGACGACACGTACGACCTTGCGGACGCGCTCTCCAAGAGCAACATTGCCAAGGGCAGCGCCGATTGCGTGTTCTTTATCCCGGAGGGGTTTGAGGACGATCTTGTTGCGGCCGCCCGTGCGGGGGAAGACCTGCCCAAGCTCGATGTGACGTACGGCTCCGGCACCATGGCGGCAGCGCTCTCGTCTGCCGAGGCCTCGCGGTGGATCTCGCTTGCGGGCGCCGCGGCGGCACTTGAGCCAGCTGCTTCCGACGGCGATGTCGCCAAGGCCGCCGAGCATGCTGCCGCAAAGCGTGCGGAGGTCCAGATCGAGCAGGTCAAGGTTGACTCGACTGCCGCCGCTACACTCGAGTCGTACTTCAACTTTGGCGCGTATGCGATCATCTCGTCGGTCATCGTGTCGGTGGGATTGGTGTTCTCGGGCATGAACGAGCCCGAGCGCGTGCGCCGCATGGATGCCAGCCCGGTCTCTGAGCGCCAGCGTTCGCTCGCTGTGTTCGCGGCTGCCGCCGTGCTCACCGTCTGCATCTGGCTCGTGTCGAGCATGATGGGCGTCGTGGGCTTTGCCAGCGCGGTTGCCGAGGTCGGCGTGGGTCGCGTGTGCCTGGCGCTGGCGGCAACGTTTGCCCTGGCGTGCACGCCGCTGGCTGTTGGCTTTACGCTGTCGAGCCTGGGCGCGCGTGAGGAGCTGCTCAACGGTGTGGGCAACCTGCTCGGCATGCTCATGACGTTTTTGGGCGGCGCCTGGATGCCGCTTTCGATGATGGGCTCGGCCGTGCAGACCGTGGCGCATTTTGTGCCGACGTTTTGGGTGAACGACGCGATCAGCAAGGCGCTCGCCGCGGACCTGACGTCCACCGTGCTGGGCGACATCGCCTGCGATCTGGGCGTCACGGTGCTCTTCGCCGCCGCCATCGCCGCCGTAGGCCTAGCCCTCGCACGCGCCAAATCCCACGCCTAGCCACCTAGTCATTGGGGACAGTCTTTGCCGATTCGCCGGCAGGGCTGGCAGGGACTGTCCCAATGAGTAGGTTGGAAAATAGTTCGCGCACGTCGCTTAAAAATAGTTCGCCCGGGTTTACTATTAGCCTAGAAAAGTAGCAGAAGGCTAACAACGGGGGATAGCATGGCGACAAAGCGTGCCTACGTCCAGGTCAACGGACTCAAGAAACACTATGGCGACGGTGATGCACGCCTGACGGTGCTCGACGGCATCGACACGTCCATCAACCGCGGCGAGATCTGCGTCATGCTGGGGCCCTCGGGCTCGGGCAAGTCGACCTTTCTCAACCTGATCGGCGGCTTGGAGGATGCCGACGGCGGCTCCATCATGGTGGACGGCTGCGATCTCACGGCGCTCAAGCCCGCCGATCTGGGCGAGTACCGACGCCGCGAGCTGGGCTTTGTCTTCCAGTTCTACAACCTGGTGCCCGACCTTACCATCAAGGAAAACATCGAGGTCACGGCGCACCTGTCCAAAAACCCGCTCAATGTCGACGATCTGCTGCGCTCGCTGGGCCTCTACGAGCACCGCAACAAGTTTCCGCGCCAGGTCTCAGGTGGCCAGCAGCAGCGCTGCGCCATCGGCCGTGCGCTCGTCAAAAATCCGGGCCTGCTGCTGTGCGATGAGCCCACGGGCGCGCTCGACTACAAGACATCCAAGGAAATCTTGCGGCTCATGGAGGATGTCAACCGCACCTACGGCTGCACCATCATCATTGTCACCCACAATGCCGCCATCGCGCGCATGGCAAATCGCGTGCTGCGCCTGCGCGACGGGCGCATCGTCGAGGATGAGCTCAACGAGTCGCCCGTCGCGGCCGCCGAGCTCGATTGGTAGGCGGCGCCATGACACCTCTCGCAAAACGTCTCCCGCGCGAGCTGCGCCGCAATATCGGCAAGTACCTGGGCATCTTTTTGCTTATGTGCGGAAGCATCGCCCTTACCTCGGGCTTTTTGCTCGCGGCGCATTCCATCGGTTGCCTCATTGACGACATGCGCGATGAGTATACGATCGAGGACGGCCGCGTGACTACCTCCTTCGAGGCCACCAAAGACCAGCTCAAGGCTGCCGAGGACGCGGCGGAGGGCGTCGGCGGCGTTACGCTCTACAAGAACTTCTCTATCGACGCCATCATCAAAAAGACCGCCGGCGACGACGGCACCAAGCGCACCCTGCGCACCTACGCGCATCGCGCCAAGGTCGATATTGCGTCCTACTGCGGAGGCAAGCAGCCAAAGGCGGACGACGAGGTGGCCATCGACCGCGTCTTTGCCGCCAACAACGACCTCGCCATCGGCGATAAGGTCGAGCTCGAGGGGCGCACCTACACCATCTGCGGCATCATGACCCAGCCCGATAGCCAGGCGTTGTTCCTCGACAATTCGGACTTTACGGTGAACACCATCACGTATGGTGTCGCCGAGGTCACCGACGCCGGTTTTGCCGCGCTCGAGGATGCCGGCGGCGCGCCTGCCTACACGTACTCCTTTACCTTTAACGACCGCGACCTCCCCACCGCGGATCGCATCGATGCGGAGCAGGATATGGTCGAGGCGCTGACCGACGCCGATGCGCGCGTGGACGATCTGATCGATGCCGATTCCAATCAGGGCATTGGCTATGCGCGCGACGACGTGGACGGCGATTCCATGATGTGGATGACGCTGCTCAACATTATCATCGTGATCATGGCGTTCGTCTTTGTGGTCCTTACCGACGCTACCATCGAGGAGGAGAGCGCCATCATCGGCACGCTGCTCGCCAGCGGCTATCGCCGCCGCGAGATCGTGCTGCACTACCTGGCACTTCCCGCCATCGTGGGCGTGGTCGCGGCGCTTTTGGGCACCGCGCTCGGCGTTGCGTTCTTTACCGAGCCCATGCGCGGTCTCTACTACGGCTCGTACAGCCTGCCGCCCTTCCAGGTGTACTGGAGCTGGGAGATCTTCGTGAAGTGTGCCGTGGTTCCCGCCGCTGCGCTCATTCTCATCACGCTGGTGGGCCTGCTTCGCAAGATGGGCAAGACGCCGTTGCAGTTCCTTCGTCACGAGGCGAGCGGCAAATCGGGCACCAAGCGTGGCCTGCAGCTGCCGGAACGCATGGGCTTTGTCTTCCGTTTCCGCCTGCGCGTCTTCCTGCGCAACCTGGGCAACTTCGCCACGCTCTTCGTGGGCATTGCGTTTGGGTCGCTGCTTTTGCTCTTTGGCCTGGCGATTCTGCCCACGATGACGCACTACGCGGACAACCTGGAGACGAGCCTGGTCGCCGAGCACCAGTACACGCTCAAGGCGCCGCTGGAGCTCGAGGGCACTGCCGAGGAGCGCGAGCAGTGGTCGGCACTCGAGCGCTTGCAGTCGGTTGACGGCGTGCTGCTTTCTGCCGCCCAAGATGCCGATGACGAGCTTGACGGCGCGGCCGATGCGGCGCAGACGGCAGCCGATGCCGCGACCGCATCTCCGTCTGCCGAGAGCCTGACCGCAGCGCAGGATGCGCTTGCCAAGGTCCAGGACAAGAAGGATGCGCTCTACGCGCGCCTTGACGATCTTGCCGATGCTCTCGGCTGCAACCGCGATGAGGCCATCGATCTGATAGAAAAGGCCTCGAAAATTGACGCCGACAACGACGACATTCACCCGGTCAATACGACCGACAACGGCGCGGGCGCAATCGCGCAGGCCGAGAAATATGCCGTTTACCAGCTGCAGTACGACCGTGGCGACGGTAATGGCGAGGAGACGATTTCTGTCTACGGCATCTCGCCCGATTCGCGCTACTGGAAAGGGCTGGACGTCGGCGACGGACACGTCGTCTTTGGCGGCGGCCTGCTCGATAAGTTTGGCTGGAGCGAGGGACAGAAGGTCACGCTCCACGACAAGTATGAAGGCGAGAATCATTCCTTTAAGTACGCGGGCAAGGACTGCGTTTGGGGCTCTAAGTCGGATATGAATGTCTATATGAGCATCGACGACTTTAACGAGCTGTTCGGCAACGACGCCGCCTACTTTAACGGCTATGTGAGCGACGAGAAGCTCGACCTCGATGCGCGCTACTTTGCCGGCGACACCACGCCCGACGACATGCGCGCCGTGGGCGACCAGTTCATCGGCATGATGAGCAAATTGATCGGCATGATGGTCGGGCTCGCGGTGTTTATCTTCCTGCTGTTTATGTATCTGCTGACCAAGGCGGTGATCGACCATAGCGCCCGGTCGATCAGCTACATGAAGGTCTTTGGCTATCGCGATGGCGAGATCTCGCATCTGTACATCCGCTCGATCACGCTGTGCGTGGCGGTGTCACTCGTGCTGAGCCTGCCCGTGATCATTGGTTCGCTGACCGCGATTTTCCGCTCGATGCTGCTCGTCTACAACGGCAATATCGAGATCTACGTGCCCGCTTGGTCCATGGCTGCATGCGTCGGCATCGGCTTTGCGACCTACCTGGTCGTGGCGCTGCTACACACGCGCTCTATCAAGCGCGTCAGCCTGGCCGAAGCCCTCAAGGTGCAGGAGTAGTCATTGGGGACGTTCTTAAACGACTAGTCGTTGGGGACAGTCTTTGCCGGATCGCCGGCTCGCTGGCCGGGCTGGCAGGGACTGTCCCTGACGGCACTCATTTAAGTCTGTCCCCAATGAGTGCCTAACGACTCGGTGTTGTGCTTGACTTCGACCCCGCTTTAACGGGTACCATCCTCTATGTCTGTAACGCCATATAGACCGAGGGGATAGATCTATGACCGCAACCGCACCCGCAGCACCGGCAAAGGTGTACTTCACCAACCTGCGCACGCATGCTCGCGAGAGCCAACTCGACAAGCTCAAGCGCCTCATCCGTCGCGCCGGTATTGAGCAGATCGACTTTGAGAACAAGTTCGTCGCCATTAAGATTCACTTTGGCGAGCTGGGCAACCTGAGCTTTTTGCGCCCCAACTACGCCCGCGCCGTCGCGGATGTCGTGAAGGAGCTGGGCGGCAAGCCCTTCCTCACCGACTGCAACACGCTCTATGTGGGTAGCCGCAAAAATGCGCTCGAGCACATCGACACCGCCTACCAGAACGGCTTTACCCCGTACGCCACGGGCTGCCAGATCATCATCGCCGACGGCCTCAAGGGCACCGACGAGGCGCTCGTCCCGGTCGAGGGCGGCGAGTACGTGCGCGAGGCAAAGATCGGTCAGGCGCTCATGGATGCCGATATCGTGATCAGCCTCACCCACTTTAAGGGCCATGAGCAGGCCGGTTTTGGCGGCGCCATGAAGAACCTGGGCATGGGAGGCGGCAGCCGTGCCGGCAAGATGGAGCAGCATGCCGCCGGCAAGCCGAGCGTCGATACCACCAACTGC
This sequence comes from uncultured Collinsella sp., assembly GCA_902406155.1. Taxonomy (GTDB): domain Bacteria; phylum Actinomycetota; class Coriobacteriia; order Coriobacteriales; family Coriobacteriaceae; genus Collinsella. The sequence continues at coordinate 4,745 of CABPCW010000054.1, read as the reverse complement.
GTAGGTTGCCGTGCCTGCGAGAAGATATGCGCGCACAGCGCCATCACGTTTGACGGTACGCGTGAGCGCGAGCTTGCCAACGGCAACACCCGCACGGTTCACGTCGCCGCTATCGACCACGATCGCTGCGTGGGCTGCGGCCGTTGCATTGCGGCGTGCAACCAGGACTGCATCAAGCCCGACTATGATGCCGCGGCCGACGTGCTCAACTACAAGATCGCTGAGTACACGAAGGCCATTGTTCAGGATCGCCCCAGCTTCCACATCTCGCTCGCCATGGACATCAGCCCCAACTGCGACTGCCACCCCGAAAACGACACGCCCATCGTCAACGACATCGGCATGTTCGCGAGCTTCGACCCGGTCGCCATCGACCAGGCCTGCGCCGACGCCGTCCTGGCATCCGAGCCGCTGCCCAACACCGAGCTTACCGATAGCGCGGCCAAGATGGAGCACAACCACGAGCATCTGGAGGGCGAGCAGGCCAAGGATCCCTTCTGCATCACGCATCCCGACACCGACTGGCGCGCGTGCATCGCGCATGCCGAGAAGATCGGCCTGGGCACGAGCAAGTACGAGCTCATCGAGGTCAAATAGCACCTAGTTATTGGACATATCAAGCGCTTTTGTAGCGCAACGTTAGTAAAAACCACCCGTGAGCACGGCGCCCGCGGGTGGTTTTTCAGAAGTGCGGTGAAAAATCGAATATCACCGACCACAAACCGATTTTTGGCAACAAAGCCCCTGATAAATTGTTGGTAAAACTGTGGTCTGGTCGGGCTTCGTGCGATTTTCCCCGCACTTCCGAAAACGGGAAGTCAGATAGACCAGTAAACCGTGCTATTTGCCTAAAAATACTTGTCGAGGAAGTCGTCGACCGTATTCCAGTAGAGCTCGGGGTCAACTTGCGCACTCTTGGCGTGGGTGGCGCCATGGATGGTGAGCTTTTGCTTGACCTTGCTGGCGCACGCGTCGTAGTTTTGGTCGAGCATGCTGTACGGCACAAAGGTGTCCTGGTCGCCGTGGATAAACAGCATGGGAACCGTCGCGTGTTTGAGTTGCTCCACACTGCTTGCCTTATGGAAGTCGTAGCCCGCGCGCACGTTGCACACCAAGTTTGCTACATCGAGCAAGGGAAAGCTGGGCAGGCCGAACACGTCCTTGAGCTGCAGAGAAAACTCGTCCCAAACACTCGTATAACCGCAGTCCTCGATGATGCATTTCACGTTGGACGGCAGAGATTCCCCCGCGACGTCCATGGCGGTTGCCGCACCCATCGACTCGCCAAAGACCAGGATGCGCGCCTCGGGGTCAGTCTGAACGATCCGCCCAATCCATGCAACGACATCGAGCCGCTCGGGCCAGCCCATGCCGATATAGTCGCCGCCGGAGCGCTCGTGGGCGCGGGCGGCGGGTGCGAGTACGTTCATGCCGCGGTCGTGGAATCGTTTGACGTATCGGGCCATGCCGATGGGCTCATCGGTGTATCCGTGTAGGCAGATAGCGTAATTGTGCGTGCTCTCTGGGGCGGCAAAATACCAAGCGGCAAGTTCGGTTCCGTCATCTGCGGTGAGGCTGCTGCTCTCGCGGTTCTCTTTAAACCATGCCCGCGCCTCGGTTCCCTCGGCATCCGGCTGCTCACTTTCTTTGCCGTCCTTGCCGTCCTGCATCATCTTCATGGTGTATGGCGCGCGGGGATTCAGCGCGAAGTCAAACAGAAAGTTGCCGGCAAATCCGAGCAGCGCAATGACAACCACCAGTGCAACGATGCCGGCTATCTTGAGCTTTCGATGGGAATGTGCGTTTTGAGCCATACGGTATTCTCCTATAAGATGTTAATGCATCAACATTTAATGCAAGCGCATTATGGACGTTCACCGTTGATGCGTCAACAGGCAAAGAATGGGTAAACAAAGGGTCACGTATGGTGCAAATTTCGCACGCACCCAGACGCTTTGATATAGTGTTGAGAACTCTTTACGTTGGAGGATGTAACCGGCATGTCCGATTCGAGCGACAGTTCTAAGCCGCGACCCAAGACCGCGGCCGTTCCACACTACACGGTGGGTGAGGAGATCATGAACTCCGTCACCCATGGTGTCGGCTGTCTGCTGGGTATCGCGGGCCTGGTGCTCCTGATTGTATTCGCTGCCCTGCGCGGCGGAGGCCCGGCCCACATGGCTGCGGCAATTGTCTATGGCGTCAGCATTATCCTCGAATACCTAGCCTCCACGCTCTACCACGCGATTCAGCCCGCGCGCGCCAAGCGCGTGTTTCGCATCATCGACCACAGCTGCATCTACTTGCTTATTGCCGGCAGCTATACGCCGTTTTGCCTCATCACGCTCGCAAACGACGGCGGCCCTGCGCTGTTCTTTGCCGTATGGGCCATCGCCATTATCGGCATCGCCCTCGAGTGCTTTATGCGCGAACGTCAACCGCACTGGGTAAGTGGCCTGGTCTATCTGCTGATGGGCTGGCTCGTCGTCTTTAAGCTGCCCGAGCTCGTGTCGCTGCTCAACCCCGTGGCACTTGCCCTGCTCGCCGTCGGCGGTGTGTGCTATACCGTGGGCGTGCCGTTCTATATCGCCAAAAACGTGCGCTATCTGCACAGTGTTTTCCACTTGTGGGTGCTCGCCGGCAGCATCTTCCAGTTCATGGCGGTGATCCTCTTCGTAATCTAGCGATCGCACCTGTGCCCGCGGACCTATCTAAGCGGCCGCCGGGCGCAACTGCCCTATCCGTCACCTACGCTTACTACCTAACGTCCCGAATCTTGGAGGTTCGAGAAACTCCCGATGGACATAACCATCTCCCTTATCACTACCCTCGTTTTGACCCTCATCAACGGCTACTTCTCTATGTCCGAGATGGCGCTCACCACGGCCAAGCGCGCCGTGCTGGAGCATGAGGCCGAGGAAGGCGACAAGCGCGCCGAGCGTGCCATTAAGCTGGCTGCCGACTCCGACCAGCTGCTCGCCACCATCCAGGTCGCCATCACGCTCGTGGGCTTCGCCTCGTCCGCCGTTGCCTCGACGAGCCTGTCCGACCCGCTCGCCACGTGGCTCATGAGCTTTGGCATCGCGCCGCTCTCCGCCATCGCGCGCGGCCTGGCGCCGGTCATCATCACCGTCGCGGTCGCCTTCGTGTCCATCGTGGTCGGCGAGCTCGTCCCCAAGCGCATCGGCCTGGCCAATGCCGAGGGCGTGTCCAAGCAGGTCGTGGGCCCGCTTTCCGTGTTCCAGAAGATCGCCCGTCCGCTCGTGTGGCTGACTGGCGCTTGCTCCGATGGCCTGGCCCGCATCCTGCGCATCAAGAGTGCCGACGACCGTCAGAACGTCTCGGAAGAAGAGATCAAGTACATGGTCTCGGAGCAGGACGACCTGCTCGACGAGGAAAAGCGTATGATCCACGAGATCTTTGACCTGGGCGACACCGTTGCCCGCGAGGTCATGGTGCCGCGCGTGGATACCACCATGTGCGAGGACGACGAGACGGTCGCCGACGTGTTGTCCACCATGCGCCAGACCGGCTTCAGCCGCATCCCCGTCTATCACGAGGACCCCGACAACGTCGCGGGCATCGCGCACATCAAGGACCTGATCCAGCCCGCGCTCGACGGCAAGGGCGACCAGCCCATCGCCGGCTTTTTGCGCGACGCCACCTTTGTGCCCGACACCAAGGACATCCTGCCGCTGCTGTCCGAGATGCAGACCTCGCACGACCAGATCGTAGTGGTCGTGGACGAGTACGGCGGTACGGCCGGCATCATCACCATCGAGGATATCGTCGAGGAGATCGTGGGCGAGATTGAGGACGAGTTCGACCCCGACAACAAGTACCTCACGCGCCTCTCACGCCGCGAGTGGCTCGTCGATGGGCGTTTTTCGTGCGATGACGCGATTGAGCTTGGTTGGCCGCTCGAGGAAAGCGATGATTATGAGACCATCGCCGGCTGGATCTTGGAGCTTTGTGACTCGGTGCCCGACATCGGAGAGGTGTTTGAGGTCGCGGGGTACAAGTTTAAAGTGCAGTCGATGCGTGGCCAGCGCATCTCGCTCATTCGCGTGATCGCTCCGGCCGAAACCGATAAGAAGGATTCCGAGTCTTCGGCAGAGAAGCCGGCGGCGTCGGGTGCGGGCTCTGCGGACCCGCACGACGGCGACGAGTAGGGCAAGGACGAGTAGGGGAGAGTTATGGCAGGCCTGTTCAACATCCTTAAGGTCACCGTCAGCGAGGACAAGATTTGCGCGCACGTGCTGGTGAACCCCGGCATGCCGCTCATGACCTCGGAGGATATCGAGGCCACGGCGCGCGTGTACTACCTGGTGCCCGCGATTGCCAAGCATCTGTGCCTAGGCGATTCCGGTCGCGAGTTCCAGGACTGCATGGGCCAGACCGAGCTTTGCCACCTGCTGGAGCACGTGACGGTTGAGCTCATGAACGAGACCGGTCTTGCCGGCAGCATCTCGTGCGGCCGCACGCGCGTAAGCGAGCACGACGAGCGCGTCTTTGAGGTTGAGCTTTCGTGCCCCGACGACGCGCTGGCTATCGGCGCGCTGTCTTCGGCCACCTTTATGATGGACTGGGCGTACTTGCACGCCGACCAGCCCGCCCCCGACGTGGAAGGCACGGTCGCTGGCCTGCGCAACCTGGTACTGGGCATGCGCGCCGAGGCCGAGGGCAAGGACCCGCACGAGGCCGTTGCCGCTGCGAACGGCGTCTCGTAGAAGTTGACAAATGCT
>CABPCW010000053.1 GCA_902406155.1 uncultured Collinsella sp. | reverse complement strand
GAACGAGAAACATTACAGAGAATAATTCCTAAACAAAAAGCGTTAGTCTTTGTAGGAAGTGAATCAACGCAGGTGGCTTTCAAGCAGTTTGCAAAACTGCAGGTCGCAGGTCTTCATTGCCAGTAGGAGAAATGAGTAGTCTCAGGTGGCTTGCCCATGAGTTGACGAACGGGATTTGAGATTACGCTGACGTCCGGAAACGCTTCGAGCACGGCGTTACGTTTTTGGGGTTTGGGCGTAGCCCCTGCACCCGCGAGCGCGGGCCTTAAGCCCGCCGAGAGGGTGACGCGTCGAAAACGAAGGGGTAAGAGAGAAGGGGCCGTCCCTATCATTCAGGTTGCGACCGAAGAAGACAAGGAGACCCCCTGAGCCTGAATGATGCCCCACAGACCGCGTCCGACCGAGCTCAAGCCGAGCTTTTCCTGACGTCCTCCTTCGCGGAGATGATGGCTGGATTGGCTATGGATTGGCAACACTTATTTGGACGATTCCGGGAGGGACGGCCCCGCCTCCCTGAACTCGACCGGCGACATGTAGCCCAGCGTCGAGTGGATCCTGAAGTTGTTGTACCACTGCACGTAATCCAAGAGCTTGGCTCGGAGCTCGCGCGTCCCTCCTCGATCCTTCGGAGTGGCCGACGATTTCCCCGTTGCAGAGGTCGACGAGCAGGCAGACGTAGTTCCACGACGCCCCGACGCGCACGCAGGCCAAGTCGCTGCATATATGGGTGCACGGCGCCCTGCCGCCGAAGCCGCGCGCGACGACGTTCGACACGTCGGCCTCGTTGATCGCCCCGGGGTGCACCTTGAACCTCTTCCTGCCGTATGCGCCGGCCAGGCCGTTCTCCCTCATGATGCGGCAGACGCGGCGCCGGCTGACGGTAACGCCCGACCTCCCGGGCGACGCCTTGATCTTGCGCGATCCGTTCCGGCCCTTGCTGGCGGCGTGCGCCGCCGCGGCCGCCGTCGCCCCCGACATTAAGGTCCTCAAGGGCTGCGTCGTCTCCGGCGACCAGTTTGTCTCGCCCGCGGAACAGAAGGAGCGAATCCTCGCGATCTTCGGCGACCTGTGCTGCGAGATGGAGGGCTGCACCATCGCGCAGGCCGCCTATCTCAACGGCGTGCCCCTCGTCGTCGTGCGCGCCATCAGCGACAAGCCCTGCGCCGAGGGCCGGGTCGTCGACTACAACACCTTCGAGAAGAAGGCCGCCTGCGACTGCGCCCGCATCGCCGCGCGCATGGTTAAGCTTTAGGCCCTGCGCGCCGGGGCCCTTCTTTATGTTGGGACCCCGGCGCGCCGGGGCCCTTTCCAAAGCGAAGTGTCGAGCCGAAGTGTTGAGCGTCGGCCCTGAATGTTCAATGGCCGTTGTTTTCTGCCCCTCAAGTGGTGGACTTTTCCTCGGAGCTGTTGATTCCCCCACGCGCCCCCTTCCGTTCTCTGTTCTCCCCTTATACTCCTTGTACGAGGAGGTAAGAAGTCATGGACAAGACCACACAGGACAGCTTGGCAAAGAAACCCGTCGACATGAAGGACAGGATTCTCGAGCATCTCGAGGCCCTCACCTCTGCCGTCTCGCTCGACGACCTTGCCCGTCTGTCCACCTCCGACATCGCCGAGACGCTCATCATCTCCAGGAGCCTGGCGAGCCAGTACCTCAACGACCTTGTTCGCGCCGGTCTTGTGGTTAAGGTGGCGGGCAGGCCTGTCCGTTATTTTCATCGCCGCGCGTTCCAGAAGCGTTTTCAGGTAAAGCTCTCTGCAAGCGAGTACGCCTCGCTCGCCGACCTCATCCAGGCGACGGGAATCGCCGATCACCGCGACTTCGCGCGTGCCGTGGGCTTCGACATGAGCCTCAGCTCCGTTGTCGAGCAGTGCAAGGCTGCGGTTCAGTACCCTCCGTTTGGCCTGCCCATCCTCTTGAGCGGCGGCGTGGGTGTCGGTAAGTCTTTCCTTTCTCGCCTTGTGTACGAGTACGGCAAGAACCAGGGCTTGCTGTCCCGCGACTCCTCCTATGTGCGCATCGACTGCGCCGGGGTCCCGGACGCCGCCTCGTTCAACGGGCTTCTTGACGAGTCGATCGCGAAAGCGCGCGGGGGTGTGGTCTTTGTCAACGGCATCGAGGCACTCTCTCCCTCTGCGATGGAGCACTGCCTTGCGACGGCCCTCGGGCTCGATGCCTCCCAGGATGCGCCGCGCGCTCGCCTCGTTCTTTCGACGACGCTATCCGCCGATGACCTGAAGGTTTCCTCGGCCTACAGCAAAATGCCCATCTGTGCCCGCGTCCCCTCACTCAAGGAGCGGACCCCCGAGGAGCGCGAGGATCTCATCTTGAGCTTCCTGCGCAGCGAGGGGTGCCGAATCGGTTCTGATGTGAAGATCAGCCGCGGCGCATACCGTTGCCTCGTGAACGCGGACTTTTCCGATAACATCGCCGGCTTGCGCGCCTGTGTGACGAACTGCTGCGCCAAAGCGTTCCTCAATCGCGAGGGCGACTACGTCGTCGTTCGCCCGTATCTTCTTCCCAGCGGGCTCCTCTCCTCCGCGCAGATCGATCAACAGCCCGACGATGGCGTTCTGATCGACGCGTCTCTGGATGCCGCCGAGAGCACAGGGCCGGTCGAGCAGGCGCTCGATGCCCTGTGCTCCCTCGATGAGCGATTCTGCGCCGGGGAGCTCTCTGTCTCCGAGCTTGTCTCGCAAGCTGTCTCCGCTGTGCGCGGCGTTGAGGATCACTTGATCTTCGACCACGGCGTCGCCTCCTCGAGGTCGCGCGCCTTCGAGCGCGTCGTGGGCGCGGTCCTTGCCGACGTAGGCTCTTCTTATGGCATCGAGCTTTCGAGGAAGGTCGCTTTTCTACTGGCCCAGGAGATTTGCCTGCAGTTGTGGCCGGGTATCGGCCTGGCTAAGCGAAAGTCTGCCTGTGCGGTGCAAATCTCCCATCTCCTCGGTGCCGTGACCTCCGAATTGCCGTTTGCCTCGAGTGTCTCCGATCAGGTCGCCGCAGACGTGGAAGGGGCGCTGGGAATCTCGCTCGATCACTTCACGAAGACGCTTCTGACGCTGTGCGTCGCATCGGAGTCTCGCGATGCGAAGGCCCTTCGGACGCTCTGCGTCATCTTGTCCCACGGCTACTCAACGGCGACGAGCATCGCCGACGCGGCGAACCGTATGCTCGGCATGCATGTGTACGAGGCTGTCGACATGCCCTACGACCAGCAGCTGAAGGACATCGTCGGTCCGCTCCAGCGCCTCGTCGACCGCCATTCCTACTGCACCGGGGTCGTGTTCCTCGTCGACATGGGCTCCTTGGAGGAGGCCTATAAGGCCCTCGAGAACGTTACCGACTCCACTATCGGCGTGGTGAACAACGTCTCTACCGGTCTTGCGCTCGAGATCGGGGTCGGGCTGCTCGGCGGCAAGTCCATCGCCGAGGTTCTTGGCGATGCGACCGCCGCGTGCGTGACGCACTGCAAGGTGATCGAGCGCGTCAACCGTGAGGACGCCATCGTCTTCTGCTCCGAGTCCGGGGTCGACGCCGCGGAGAGGATACGCCAGCTCGTCTCGCAGAGCCTCCCGCGCACCATAGGCGCGCGCCTGCTCACGAGGCCCTTCAAGCAGCTCGTCGCGAACGGGTCGAACGACGCCGTTTTCTCCGAGCACCGCGTCTGCGCCGTCATCGGCACGGGAGACCCCGGGGTCGCCTCCGTCCCCTTCGTCGCCCTCGAGGACATTATGTCGACGGCGTCCGCCTCTAAGGTTGATGCCGTGTTCGGCAGGTGGCTTGACGCTTCCGAGCTCTCTTCTTTCCACGAGAAGCTGCTCTCGAACATGACGCTGCAGAACGTCATCCGCTCCATCACCATCCTCGACCCGGAGCGGCTATTCCATGAGATCGAGAGCGCCGTGCACGAGCTTCAGCGCAGGACAGGCGAGAAGATCGGCAGCAACGCCATCATTGGGCTCTACGTTCACCTCTGCTGTCTCGTCGAGCGCCTTGTTACCAGAAACCCCATTGAGACCTACGTTGGCCAGGACCGCTTCGAGGAGGAACGCGCCGATTTCATCGAGTCCTTCAGGCAGAGCTTCTCGAGCATCTCGACGCGCTATCGCGTAGAGGTTCCCGTAAGCGAGATCGCATATGTCTTCGACTACATAAGCGTGAGCGCCGCCCCGGCGCGAGAAGAGCGCCTCGGCTCCTCGGACCTCCTGCTCGACGAGTGACCTTCCCCGCGCCGCCGCAAGCTGACCGCGCGTCCTCAATAATCCGATAACCCCTTGCCCGGCGCGAATCCGGATAGCGCCGAGGCAGTACCGAACGTAAAACTTCATTTGATAGGAGCAAACATGAGTGTTGTTATGGCACGAATCGACAATCGCCTGCTTCACGGCATCATCGTGACGCAGTGGGCCCCGGTGTCGGGCGCGACCCGAGTCATGGTCATCGACGACAAGGTCGCCGGCGACGAGGTCCTGAAGTCCACCATGAGGATGGCGCGCCCCGCGGGCATGGCCGTTTCGATCATCTCCGAGCAGACCGCGCTCAAGAACTTCGCCGCGGGCAAGTACGACCGCGAGAAGGTCTTCGTCATCGCCAAGGAGCCCGAGACGATGCTTCGCCTGGTCGAGTCGGGCGTCGAGCTCCCGTCGCTGGTCGTCGGCGGCTCGCTCGTCAAGGAGGACGGCATCCAGCTCACCCAGCGCGCCTACGCCTCCGCCGAGAACGTCCAGAGCTACAAGGCGCTCATCGCCCGTGGCGTCAAGGTGACGGCCCAGTTCGTGCCCGCCGACAAGCCCGTCTCCGTCGCAGACCTCATCTAAGGGGGAAATATGGTCAACTTCACTATCCTGCAGGTCGTCCTTTTGACCCTGCTGGCCTTCATCAAGCACGTGGACTACTACGGCATCCCGATGATCTTCGTCAATTACGCCGTTTTCTGGGGCCTCATCACCGGAGTCGTCATGGGCGACTGGAAGACCGGCCTTGTCATCCGCGGCACCATTCAGCTCATGCAGCTCGGCGTCGCGGGCTTCGGCGGCTCCTCCATTCCCGACTACGGCACGATGGCCATCATCGCCACCGCCTACGGCGTGACCCTGGGCTCCGACACGGGCCTCGCCATCGGCCTGCCGGTCGGCATGCTCGGCATCCAGCTCGACGTCGTCGCCAAGATCCTCAACGGCTTTGTCGTCGAGAAGTCCCAGAAGTTCTGCAACGAGGGTAAGTTCAATCAGATGAACGCCATCCTGTGGGTCTGCCCCGCGCTCTTCGGCCTGTGCGCCGCCCTGCCCGTCTTTGTCTCCGTGACGCTCGGCCAGTCCGCCGTCAACTGGCTCCTCGAGGTCATGCCCCAGTGGTTCCTCTCCGGCCTCACCCTCGCCGGCAAGATGCTCCCGGCCGTCGGTATCGCCATGCTGCTCCGCTACATGCCAACCGCCAAGTACTTCCAGTACCTGCTCGTCGGCTTCTTCCTCTCGGCCTTCCTGAACGTGCCCATCATCGGCGCCGCCATCGTCGGCGTTGCCCTCGCGATTGCGTTCTACCAGCGTGCCGAGAGGGACACCGAGCTCGCCGCCCACGCTTCCGCAGACGCCTTCATCGGAGAGGATGAGTAACCATGGAAAACGAGAACATCACCGCCGTCGCCGAGGGCAAGCCCTCCGGCTACAAGGTCACCAAGAAGGACCTGCGCAACGCGAACTGGCGCTGGCTCATGAGCGTGTGCACCTTCAACTACCAGACCCAGCAGGGCGCCTCAGTCGCCTACGCCCTCTCGCCGGTCCTGAGGAAGATCTACACGAACGACGAGGACTATAAGCAAGCGCTCAACAACCACTTCCGTTACTACAACACCCAGCCTTGGCTCGCCGCCATCATCCTTGGCGCCTGCGTGGCCATGGAGGAGCGCGACGGCCTAGCGGCGGCGGACGCCGTCCAAGACCTGAAGATCGGCACCATGGGACCGCTCGCCGGCGTCGGCGACTCCCTGCTCATGACCATGATCCCGACCATCATGGGCTCCATCGCCGCCTACATGGCCATCGAGGGCAACCCCGTGGGAGCCGGCATCTGGTTCGCGCTCATCCTGGCCATCTTCTGGGTCCGCATGCACGCCCTCGAGTTCGGCTACAAGCAGGGCGTGAAGCTCGTCACCGACTTCAGCGAGAAGCTTCCCAACCTCACTGCCGCCGCCTCCGTGCTCGGCCTCACCGTGGTCGGCTGCCTCATCGCCTCGGTCATCGGCGTCACCTGCCCGATTAGCTTCAGCTTCGGCGACGTCGCGATGGAGATTCAGCCGCTGCTCGACAAGATCCTGCCTGCCATGATCCCCGCCGCCATCACGGGAAGCGCGTATTACCTTCTTACCAAGAAGAACGCGAGCATGACGGCCCTCATCCTCGTGGTGATCGTCCTCGCGATGGTCGCCTCCGCCGCCGGCATCCTCGCCTAGCTTCGACCCAAGAGATTGGTGAATCAATGAGAAAGATAGTTGTGGCGAGCCATTCCCTTCTCGCCCAGGGCTTCAAGGACACCCTCGAGTTCCTTACGGGTAAGGGCGACGCCGTCAACGCCGTGTGCGCCTACGTGAACGACAACGGCGAGGGGCTCGACGCGGCGGTCGAGGCGGCTCTTTCGGGCACTGACGAGGTCGTCGTCCTCACCGACGCGTACGGCGGCAGCGTGAACCAGCGCTTTTCCCGCTTCGCCTCCGACCGGATCCACGTGATCGCGGGTGTCAACCTCCCGCTCGCCATGACGGTCGCGCTCGCGCGCCCCGACGAGAAACTCGACTTCGATGCCCTCGTCAACGAGGCGCGCCAGCAGATCATCTACGTGAACGGTGCCAGTTCCGCCGAGCGCGACGACGACGAATAGAGGAGGTCGACGATGAGAGAGTTCCTTAAGGACGTGTGGATGCACGGCGGTGAGGAAAGCCGCGCCATCACCCCCGAGAACATCACGGGCGAGAAGGGCCGCGCCGCCATGTCAGCCAGCCACCTCGGCGTCGGCCGCAAGGGCTCGTGCTGCGTGCCCCTTGAGTCCGGCGAGACCATCACGCTCGCGGACATCGAGGGCCCCGGCATCATCCGCCACATCTGGATGACCGTCCCCGACAAGACCGCCGCCGGCAGCTTCGTCATGCGCGACCTCGTGCTGCGCTTCTACTGGGACGACGAGGAGACCCCCTCGGTCGAGTGCCCTGTCGGCGACTTCTTCTGCAACGGCTTCGGTGAGCGCGCCATCGTCAACTCGATGCCCATCTGCGTGAACCCGACGGGCGGCATGAACTGCTACTTCGAGATGCCCTTCAGGAAGCACGCCAAGGTCACGCTTACGAGCGAGCACCCCGGGTTCATTAAGTACATCTTCTACACGTTCAACTACGCGCTCACCGACGTGCCGGACGACGCCATGTACTTCCACGCCCGCTTTAACCGCGAGCGCAGCACCCGCAGGGGCGTCGACTACACCGTGCTCGACGGCGTGCGCGGCAAGGGCTACTACGTCGGCACCTACATGGCCCTGTGCGCCCTGGAGCGCTATTGGTGGGGCGAGGGCGAGATGAAGTTCTTCCTCGACGGCGACGAGGAGTTCCCCACGGTCACCTCGACGGGAGCCGAGGACTACTTCGGCGGTGCCTGGGCCTTCCTCGACAGGCCACCCCACGCGCTGCCCGAGGCGCAGTGCTTCAACACGCTGTTCGCCGGCTACCCGTACCGCTCGACGCGCGACGCCACGCGCGACCGCTTCAGCGCGGGCAAGCCGAACCCGAACCCGATGCTCGCGACCAACGACGACGCGCTGCCCAGGCACGGCCTCTACAGGTGGCACCTTCCCGACCCGATCTCGTTCAAGGAGGACCTGCGCGTGACGTTCCAGGACCTCGGCAACGACGACATCAAGCTCTACGAGCGCGAGGACGACATCTCCACCGTCGCCTACTGGTACCAAAGCGAGCCGCACGCCGTGCTCGCCCCGTTTGCCGCAAGGCAGGACCGCGTGCCCAGATAGGGTCGCCTCGAAACAAGCCAACGTTATGGGCGTCCGCGGTTGACCATGACCGCGGGCGTCCCTTTGCAAGGAGGATCACATGAGCGAAAAGCAAATGAGGCTCGGCGCCCTCGAGGCCGGCGGGACCAAGATGGTCTGTTCCGTGGTGTCCGGCGACGGCGAGGTCCTCGACCGTATAGAGACCCCGACGCTTACGCCCGTCGAGACCGTCCCGCAGATGATCGAGTGGTTCACTGCCCGCGATGTGGACGCGTTGGGCATCGGCGCCTTCGGCCCGACCTGCGTCGACCCCGACGATGAGCGCTACGGCTCCATCCTCCAGACGCCCAAGCTCGCGTGGCGAGGCTATGGTCTTCGCGCCGCGTTCGCCGACGCCCTCGGGATTCCGGTGGCCTACGACACGGACGTGAACGTTGCCTGCCTCGGCGAAGTGGTCTTCGGCTGCTGCAAGGGGCTCGAGGATGCCGTCTACGTGACCATCGGCACCGGCGTGGGCGCGGGCGTCATGTGCGCGGGCAGGCTCCTTCACGGCATGCTGCACCCCGAGGCCGGCCACATGCTGGTAAGGACCCGTCCCACCGAGGAGGGACGCTGCGTCTGCCCGAGCCACGCGAGCTGTCTCGAGGGCCTCGCCTCCGGCCCCGCCATTGCCGCGCGCTGGGGAAAGCCCGCGGCCGAGCTCGCGGACAACGATGAGGTGTGGGCGCTCGAAGGGGATTATCTGGGGCAGATGTGCGCGAACCTCGTGCTCATGTACTCGCCTCGCCGCATCGTCCTCGGCGGCGGCGTGATGCACCAGGAGCAGCTCTACGGCATCGTCCGCAAGAAGACCCTCGAATATCTGGGTGGCTACATCCAGACCGCCGAGCTTAAGGACATGGAGAGCTACATCTGCGCCCCGGGCTGCGGCGGCGACCAAGGAATCCTCGGCGCGGCCGAGCTGGCAAGAAGGGCGCTCGCGTAACTTGCGCTCTCTCCGCCATACAACGCGTTAAGAAAAGACGAGCGCTTCTCGCCAATTGAGCGGCAAGAAGTGCTCGTCTTTTGCATTTGTTTCTGGGGCAGGACGCCCCGCCTCCGCTAGAGTCCCTGGACCGCCACACCCACGAGGTTTGGACCGGTGTGGACAAGAAGCGCGGGGCTGATGTCGGAGCGGACGACCTCCACCGCGTTGGCCACGCGCTCGCACAGGGCCTGCTCCATGCGGTCGTAGAGGTCGGCGTGGGCCGAGGTGCAGCTCACGGCAAAGCGCACCTTGGGGTGCTTCTCGACGATGGCGGCGATGAGCTTGACCTCGGTGCGATGCGGTACTTGCACAGCCATTTCGTGTGTGCGAGGCTGTTGGCTTTCTGGGCCACAGCAATCACCTTCCCCCTAGTATGATGACCTGAACAATCCTCATGCTAGGGGGAAGGTTTTTGTCGCGTAGCGGAAATTGGCCTCCACCCGCTGAGCGGGTGGCTTTCTATGCCGCGCGTGCCGCGCGGCACGGACTAAAGTCCATGAATAAAAACGAGGAAGGCCACGTCCGGCCTCCCTCGCAAAGGGTCTCTGATTACTCCCACTCATTGGGGACAGACTTAAATGAGTGCTCTTGAAATGCCGGCGCCTGGGGACGTTCTTTTTCTGTCTGCAGTTTGGAACGTTCCTTTTCTGTCGGCAGTTTGGGACGGTCCTTAGAGCTGCAGCGCGCCATGAGCGACGAGGCGAAGCGGATCATCCTGTCTTTTGAGTTCTAAGCATAAGCCCCTGTCTCTGAGCAATGACCGGTTCGCATTTGTGCGTATTTGCGTGCGTGGGATTGCGTGAATATGCGTATAGATGCGCCGTTTACGGGATAAAAATGACCGTTTAGCGGTGAGATACGCAAAAACGCGCACAGAAGCGCGTGTTTGTGCGAATATAGAGCTGTCAGAAAGCAAGGCGTTCTATGACACAGGAGGCACATAATGGCAGATTCCAAGCAGGCTCCGCTCGACGCCGCGGCAGCCGCCAAAGCAGCGTTCGCTTCGGTCCAGGACAAGCCGTTCCCCGACGATATTTTTACGGCTCCCGAGCTCCATTGGGCCGTCATTGGTTGCGGCGTTATCGCCAACCAGATGGCTCAGTCCCTTGCTCTTGCCGGTCGCAAGCTTGCGGGCGTCGCCAACCGTACGCCGTCCAAGGCTCAGGCTTTTGCCGAGCAGTATGGCATCGAGAAGGTCTACGACACGGTTGAGGACCTCTACGCCGATCCTGGCATCGACGCCGTCTACATCACTACCCCGCACAACACTCATATCACCTATCTGCGCGCTGCCCTGGCAGCCGGCAAGCACGTGCTCTGCGAGAAGGCCATTACCCTCAATTCCGCTGAACTCGATGAGGCCCGTGCCATTGCCGCCGAGCACAACGTGGTCCTTATGGACGCTACCACGGTGCTCCACATGCCCTTGTATCAAGAGCTGCGTCGCCGCATGGATGCCGGCGAGTTCGGCCGCATGAACCTCGCTCAGCTCAACTTTGGTAGCTACAAGGAGTACGGCGACCTGACCAACCGTTTCTACAATCGCAACCTTGCCGGCGGTGCCATGCTCGATATTGGTGTGTATGCCCTGTCCGTCATGCGCCTGTTTATGGCGAGCCAGCCCGCCGAGGTCGTGTCTCTAGGCAACACCTGCGAGACTGGAGTCGATGTTGCGGGCGGCATCGTCTGCCGCAATGCCGAGCAGCAGCTGGGCGTCGTGAGCCTTACGCTTCACTCCAAGCAGCCCAAGCGCTCGGTCATCAGCTTTGACAAGTGCTACATCGAGGTCAACGAATATCCGCGTGCCGATCACGCGACCATCGTGTGGACTGCGGACGGCCACCGCGAGGAGGTCCACGCAGGCACCGAGGCTTACGCCCTGTGTTATGAGATGGCCGATCTTGAGAAGGCCGTTGCCGGCGACGACTCCAAGCGCGAGCTTCTGGATTATGCTTCTGATGTTATGGAGCTTATGACCAAGCTTCGCGCCGATTGGGGAGTCGTGTACCCCGAGGAGGAGTAAGCGATGCTTGCGGAAGATAGGCTCAACGCAATCGTGTCGATGGTGCAGCAGACGGGCTCGGTTACCGTACCGGAGCTTGCTGAGGCCCTGGGCGTGACGGCGTCTACCATTCGGCGCGACCTGCAGACGCTCAATCGCGCACACCGTATCGCCAAGGTGCACGGTGGGGCGACGAGCCTTGAGCGCGCGCACGTGACGCGCGACCTAACGCTTAATGAGCGCAGCGATCTCCATAACGACGACAAGGAACGTATCTGCGCCCGTGCGGCGGCGCTGGTGGAGCCCGAGAGCTTTGTGTACATCGACTCGGGCTCGACGACGCTCAGGCTCATCGAGCATCTTCCCCACCTTGAAGATGTCACCTACGTGACCGATTCCGTGCTCCATGCTCAGCATCTCGCTTTGCGCGGCATGCGTACCGTGGTGCTGGGCGGCGAGCTCAAACCCGAGACCGAGGCGCTCGTTGGCCCCGATGCCTTGGCAACTCTAGACCGCTACAACTTCAACTGCGGCTTTTGGGGCTCTAACGGCATTGCCGCCGAGCAGGGTTTTACGACTCCCGATATCGAGGAAGCGCAGGTCAAGCGTATCTCGATGCGCCATACGGCCAAACGCTTCGTAATCTCGGACGCCAGCAAATTTGGCATGGTGGCGCCCGTCAAGTTCGCGGACTTCCGCGACGCAACAATTATTACCGCGGGCGAGGTGCCCGCAAAGTACCGGGCAATGGACAACGTCATCACGGTCTAGCGACGGGGCAAGGCCAAAACCACCGCGAAGGGGCAGGAACCTTTGTGGTGGTTTTGACGTTTGTCCAGATAAAACCTGCCAAAATAAACCTGTCCCTTTTTGGCAGGTTTTAGGGCTCCCAGGGGCAGGGGGCTTCGATGTGGATGTGCTCGCCGGTTACGGGATGCGTAAAGGACACCCTGTGGGCGTGGAGCATGAGGCCACAAGGACGCGGCGTCCCGTACAGGTCGTCGCCCACCAGGGGATGGCGCTCGCTCGCCAGGTGCACGCGAATCTGGTGTTTGCGGCCGGTGAGCAGCTCGACATCGATATACGAGCGCGTGGGCAGGCCGCGGCGGCTCTTAAGACGCTTGAGCACCTTCACGCGCGTTTGAGACGGCTTGCCGCTGGCGCCGACGCGCATCTTTCGGCTGTCGTGACGGTCGCGGGCGATGGGCTTGTCGATGAGCTTTTCGTTCCAGTCGATCTTGCCCTCGGCGAGCGCCAGGTAGTGCTTTTCGAACGCGTGGTCGATGATCATCTGGTCAAAGGCGGGCTGCGTCTGCTTGTCGAGTGAGAACAGCACCACGCCGGTGGTGTCACGGTCCAGGCGATTGAGCGGCTGCATGTCGGTCGCGGCAAAGCCGTCGTCCATCGCCAGCAGCAGGTCGCTGGCGTAGTCGGTAAGTGTGCGCTCGCCGGTGCCGTCACCGTGGACGATCATGCCGGCGGGCTTGTCGATGGCCATGAGCCAGGCGTCGCAGTAGAGGACTTGAGGTTCTTCGTTCACGTGTAAGCCTTTCGGTTAGCTAATTCCCACAAACATGCAGCCCGAGGTGGCGCCGCGCAGGCGGGCGGCCGGCTTGCGGCCGGCTTGAGCCGCCTCGACAGCGCGACGGACGCGAGCGACGGCACGGCCAATCTCATCGGCCTCGAGCAAGGTTCCGTCGACCATAAGACGGCGCACGCCGGCATCGAGCAGCTGCGGAACTTGCGGCGTGAGGTCGATGGGGTAGGCGTCGTACAGGCGTGAGCGGCCGTGGATGTCGGTACGCACCGGCATGACCTTGCCGTCGATATTCTTGAGCGAGAGCTTGCGGGCACGCAGGCGGCAGTTGGCACAATCGTGGATGCAGCCGTTGGCAACCTGCAGAATGCAATGCTCGCTTGTCATGACGCGCGGGCGGCCAAAGACGGTGATGCCCAGAGCCGCGGGCGCGGCGGTGCCGAGCGAGATAATCTCGTCGAGCGTGATCTCGGGCGAGAGCCAAAACGCACCGGCTCCGCGCTTGGCAAGTGCCTCCATGCAAGGCGTGTTGTGCACGGGCAGGCAAGAGCGAATCTCGGCCGTGGCGCCAACCTGGGCGGCCAGGGCAAGCTCAGAGATGTTGCCAATAGCGACCGTGGCGCCGGCAACAACCCATGGGTCAACGCGGACGTGGTCAACGGCGCGGCAGACCTCATCGAGCACGGGTACGATGCCCTGCTCAAACGTATCGGCGGGGGAGAGCTTGGCCGCATCGAGCGCGTCGGTGGTCATGTAGATGCGCGTTGCACCCTCCGCCCGCGCTGCCTCGGCGGCCTCGAGCGAGGTGACGGTGGCGCAGATCTGCGGCTCGTCGCGGTAGTGCTCGGGCGCGGGGCGGGAATCACTGGTGACAATCGCCGGCAGCTCGAGCGTTTTCGCGCGCTCCGCGTACGGCGCCAGAATGGCCTCTTCCAGCGCCTTGCAAGCGGCGGCGCGCACCTTATGTACGGCGGAGAAACCCATGCCACAGCCCTCATCGAGCGCCACCTCAAAGCTCGCAGCCTCAAAGGGAGAGGAACCCATGCGGCCGACGTGCTCAACCAGATCGGACGCCTCGACCGCACGGGTCTTGGCGGCTTCGACGGTAAAGCCCGTGGCCGTGGCCGTAAGCGAAGGGTCGTCGCAGCAGGTGAGCGTAACGGTAAACGGCTCGCCCAGACGCGCCACGACGGACACATCAACAGCTCGGCGGCGCAGCACATCGCGCTTGAGCGCGGCGCCGGCGGCGTCGATGGCACGCTGACTGCGAATCACGCGGACGCGGCAGCCCTCGGGCATGCTGCGGGGTACGCGACATTCGATGACTTCACCGGCTGCGGCATCATCGGCGGCAATGGTGGTCAGGAACTGGTCAAACTCGTTATCGTGGCGAAGCTCCAGCAGGTCGCCCTTGCCCACGGGCTCAAACAGCTCAATACGGGCGATGGCGGCGCGGCGACGGCGGTCGTCGGGCTTGAGGCCGCGCACATCGCGGTTGGCCGGTCTTTATATAAATTTTGTATATTGTTGTCACCATATAAATTTATA
>CABPCW010000052.1 GCA_902406155.1 uncultured Collinsella sp. | reverse complement strand
TTCCAAGATGATTGAAAAGAATGCGCTCGAGTGCCATGACGGCGCAGGCGCCCGCCTCCTCGGCGATGCGTGCCTGCTCGGGCGTGGTGACGTCCATGATGACGCCGCCCTTGAGCATCTGCGCGAGCTCGCGATTGAGTTTGACGCGATCTGCCCTGCTGGTCTGTTCTGCCATGGTTGCTCCCTTGGTTGGCATGTGCATTGCTTGACGGAACATCCTATCGGGGAGCTGGGCATGGCAAAATACTCAGTTTTCGAGATAATAATAAGATCAGCTTAATACCAGATTGAACAGCTCGATAAGGTCAGGTGACAAACTCATGCTTGACTACAATTTGGAAAAACGCGGCGAAGCATCGCTCTATGAGTATGTTTACCAGCAAATCCGAGATGATATCGTAGCTGGACGCATTACGGCGGGGGAGCATCTGCCGTCCAAGCGCGCCTTTGCCAGCCATCTGGGAATCAGTGTTATTACCATCGAGAATGCATATAGCCAGTTACTCGCTGAGGGCTATATTTGCTCAATGCCACGTCGTGGTTACTACGTTTGCGAGCTTCCGGATGCGCCGGTTTTGGCTTTGGCTGCGGGGGATATCGACCGAGATGCTGTCCCTGTTGGTCCCAGCGCGCATGATGCCATGGGGCAGGCAGAGCGATTCGACGAACTTTCTCCTTCCGCTTTGGAGGCGGCGCGGCTTTGGCAAAGTGCGCTACGGGCGACGCTGACGTCCGAAGACGAACGCGAAATCTTTTCGCCCGCACCGGCGCAGGGCACCGCTCGACTGCGACGTGCGATTGCGCACCATCTGCGCGGGACAAGGGGCATGAATGTCAATCCCGACAATATCGTTATCGGTGCGGGCGCCCAGCTGCTCGATACCATGTTGGTTCAGTTGCTTGGCGCGGACAAGGTGTATGCCGTCGAGGATCCAGGCTATTTGCGCTTGACGCGCATCTATCAGGCCATGGGTTGCGAAGTACGGCATGTCCCGTTGGATGCTGAGGGCGTGGACTTGAGCGCGCTGCAGAAAACCGGGACCGATGTCCTTCACCTGATGCCGTCTCATCAGTATCCGACCGGTCTTGTGACGAGCATTGCACGTCGCTATGCGTTGCTGAGCTGGGCCGCCGAGCGGCCAGGTCGGTATCTCATCGAAGACGACTTTGATTGTGAGTTTCGCCTTGCCGGCAAGCCGATTCCCGCGCTCGCGTCGATCGATGCCGCCCAGTCGGTTATCTACACCAACACGTTTTCGAAGAGCCTTTCATCGGCGTTACGTTTGGCGTACATGGTGTTGCCCGACGAGCTGATGGAGCGGTTTAGGCGCGAACTTGGTTTTTATGCCTCGTCGGTGAGCTCTGTTGACCAGGTCGCTCTGGCGCGTTTGCTGGAATCAGGTGATTACGAGCGGCATGTGAACCGCGTGCGCGTTCGTGCCCGCGAGGCGCGTGATGGCCTGACGGCGCTTGTGCGAAAGGCGTTTCCGGCAGGGGAGGTCTCGATCGAACACGCAGACGCCGGCCTTTACTGTGTCGTCGCTCTGGCAAAGGATGAGGCGGGGAAGAGCTTTGTGAAAGCGCTTTCTGACGCCCATATTTCCTTTATCGATATTGACGATTGCCTGTGGGCATCCGATCGGGTATCGGCCAAGAATGCCCCGTCTCGCGTCTTCATTCAATACGAGGATTTGAACCCCCAGGCGTTCGGCGTTCTCCTAGAGCAACTGCAATGAGGTAACGAAAAAGGCCCGAACCGTGCGGTCCGGGCCTTATCGAGCTAGAGATTATCACTCAGACGGTTGGCTTAGCCAAAGTAGCGCTTGAGCAGGCCTGCGAAAGCCTTGCCGTGGCGAGCCTCGTCGCGAGCCATCTCGTGCACGGTGTCGTGGATGGCATCGAGGCCAGCGGCCTTGGCGCGCTTGGCAAGATCGGTCTTGCCGGCGGTAGCGCCGTTCTCGGCCTCAACGCGCATCTCGAGGTTCTTCTTGGTGGAGTCGGTCACGACCTCGCCCAGGAGCTCGGCGAACTTGGCGGCATGCTCAGCCTCCTCGTAGGCAGCCTTCTCCCAGTACAGGCCGATCTCGGGGTAGCCCTCACGATGAGCGACGCGAGCCATGGCCAAGTACATACCGACCTCGGAGCACTCGCCCTCAAAGTTGGCGCGCAGGTCGGCAACGATGTCCTCGGAGACACCCTCCATCTTGGCGACGCCCACGACGTGCTCGGCAGCCCACTCGAGCTGACCCTCCTCCTGCTTCAGGAAACGAGAACCGGGAACGCCGCACTGGGGGCACTTGAAATCCTCGGGCAGCTCGGTGCCGTCGAACTCTTCCACATAACCGCAAACGGGGCAAACAAACTTCATGATTCGATCCTTTCGATCGATGGCGATGGAGCGCCCGTCCGGTCCCGTAAGGGCCCTCTCCGGACGTGCGTCTTGACGAGTTCTATTATCCACAAATGCGACCGAATGTGAAGCCTATTAGGAATGATTTTTAATAAATCAATTTCGATCATGTGAAGATGTTGATTGATTAACGATTGACAGACCGTCTGCGTCCTCCGATGAGTACAATCGTCCGCGCGAATGTTGACCAATCAACAAATGAGGGAGTTTCATTTATGCATCTAGCCCGTCGTGCCTGGTGCCGAACGTATCAAACGGTTTTTCGCATCGCATTGCCGGTGCTGCCCTATACCGAGCCGCACATTCTGGAGCACGCTGAGGATGTGCCCGAAGTGCTTCAAAAACGCTCGATACAGCACGTTCTCATCGTGACGGATCCCGGTATTGCCCGTTTGGGGCTCACGGTACCGCTCGAGACGGCGCTCGCATCCAAGGGAATCGATGTTGTTATCTATACCAAAACATCAGCCAATCCCACGGTGACAAACGTCGAGGAGGCTGCCGCCCTTTATCGCGAGCACGGCTGTCAGGCCATTATCGGCTTTGGCGGCGGCTCTGCCATGGACTGCGCCAAGGGCGTGGGCGCGCGCATCGCTCAGCCCGACAAGCCTATCAACAAGATGCGCGGCCTGTTACGTATTCATCGTCGCCTGCCACTGCTCATCGCCGTGCCCACCACGGCGGGAACGGGTAGCGAGGTCACGCTTGCCGCAGTAATTACCGATGACCAGACGCACTACAAGTACCCCATTAACGACTTTGTGCTTATCCCGCGCATTGCCGTCCACGACCCGGAGCTTACGCGCGGCCTGCCTGCCTCCATTACGGGGCAGACGGGCATGGACGCCCTAACGCACGCCGTCGAGGCCTTTATCGGGCGCAGCACCACGCCCTATACACGCAAAATGGCGCGTCAGGCAGTGCAGCTCATCCACGACAATTTGCTCGAGGCCTATGAGCATGGCGGCAACATGCGTGCCCGCCGCAATATGCTTTCGGCGGCGTATAAAGCGGGTGTTGCCTTTACGCGCTCCTATGTCGGATACGTTCATGCCATCGCGCACAGCCTGGGCGGGCGTTACGGGATTCCCCACGGCCTGGCCAACGCCATCATCCTGCCGCACATGCTTCGCGCCTATGGCGAAGCTGCTGCTCCCAAGCTCGCCGATCTCGCCCGCATGGCCGGTATCGCACCGGCTAACGCACCGGACAACATAGCGGCCGAGGCCTTTATCGATTGGGTCGACCGCATGAACGAGGCCCTGGGGATCCCTAAATATGTGATGGGCATTCGTCGCTCCGACATCCCCGAAATGGCGGCGCACGCCGATGCCGAGGCCAATCCGCTGTACCCCGTTCCGCTCTTAATGGACCGTTTGGAGCTCGAGCATATGTACGAGGTCGTTGCGGGTGGTATGTTTGAGGATGAGAACTAGGAGGGCTCATGAACACCGAGGAAATTGCGCGCATCGTCGGCGATCAGCGCGCCTACTTTAAGACGCACGCCACGTTTGATGTCGACGCTCGCCGTCGCGCGCTCGTGAGTTTGCGCAATGCAGTACGGGCGCACGAGGCCGAAATCGCCCATGCGCTCAAGACCGATTTGGGTAAGTCGCACGACGAGGCCTATATGTGCGAGATCGGCACCTCGCTTTCCGAGATTCGTCATCAGATTGCGCATGTGACTCGATGGAGTCGCCCGCGCCTGCGTCCGTGTGATCTTGCCAACGCCGTGAGCGTGTGCAAGACGCAAGCCGTGCCCTATGGCGTCACGCTCATCATGGCTCCATGGAACTATCCGTTTTTGCTGACGCTCGAGCCGCTTGCCGGCGCCCTTGCCGCGGGCAATACCGTGGTCATCAAGCCGAGTGCCTATGCT
The DNA here is from genome assembly GCA_902406155.1 of uncultured Collinsella sp. Lineage (GTDB taxonomy): Bacteria > Actinomycetota > Coriobacteriia > Coriobacteriales > Coriobacteriaceae > Collinsella. The sequence continues at coordinate 9,862 of CABPCW010000052.1, read as the reverse complement.
CCGGCATCGAGCGCGGTGCTCAGGCAGATTTGCGAGGAAGCATTTGATCCGCGCCTGGTGACGGTTGTAGAAGGCGGCCGTGCCGAGAACGAAGCACTGCTCGATGAGTGCTGGGACAAGATTTTCTTTACCGGTAGCGTTCCGGTCGGCAAGCTCGTCATGGAGCGCGCAAGTAAAAACCTGACGCCCGTGACGCTTGAGCTGGGCGGAAAGAGCCCCTGCATTGTGGATGCCACGGCAAACTTAAAAGTCGCGGCACGGCGCATCGCCTTTGGTAAATGGCTCAACGTGGGGCAGACCTGCGTGGCGCCCGACTACCTGCTGGTCGATACGCGCGTACACGATGAGCTGTTGGGCCTCATCAGGGAGGAGACCCGTCGCATGTTTGGCGAGCATCCGCTCGACAACGAGGATTACGGTCATATCGTCAACGCCAAGCATTTTGCGCGCGTGCGCGGGCTGATCGATCCCTATAAGGTTGTGCTTGGAGGTACCGCGCGCGAGTCGTCGCTCAAGATTGAGCCGACGATTCTAGACGGCGTGACCCCCGATGACGCCGTAATGCAGGAGGAGATTTTCGGCCCCATCTTGCCGGTGCTGACGTTTGAGAGCCTAGACGAGGCAGAGACGTTTATTGCGGATCGTCCGACGCCGCTGGCCCTGTATATCTTTAGCCAGGATCGCGCAGTTCAGGAGCGCTTTGTGCGCTACGTGCCCTTTGGCGGCGGCTGCGTTAACGACACGATCATGCACTTGGCTACGAGTCATATGGGCTTCGGCGGCATGGGTGCGAGCGGTATGGGCCAGTACCATGGCCGCGAGAGCTTCGATACGTTTAGCCACAAGAAGAGCATCGTGAACAAGGCAACGTGGCTGGACGTGCCGTTCCGCTACGCCCCTTATGAGAGCTGGAAGCACAAGTTCGTGCGCATATTCGTGCATTAGAAAATGGCAGGTAATACGAACAAATGTTCCTATTACCTGCCATTTACGTTAGACTACTGCTATGGGGTACGGATGGGCCAACTCCCTTTAGAAGGGAATTGGTATGAACGTAAGCGATGTTATTTCGTTACTGGCGTTGTTAATCGCGGCTATCGAACTCGGCCTGTTTATCGGCCGAATGAAATAGCCGCCCCCGCGTAAGCGAAGACGGCCACTTCTCACGATGTAAACGTGCACTGGAGTTGGCAAGACCCGCTGCAACGGGTGCCATCCGTGCCTCTATCTTATCTGCAAGCGCTCTGTCTCGCAAGCGTTGCGGCAAATGGGCGAAAGGTGCGAGCGGGTGAAATTTTGTCCGCACGGGCCCGTAAGCTTCTCAGTAAGGTTAAGTGCCGGTTTATTCGGTCGTTAGAGGAGTTGCCATGTACGAGCCTTCACGTGTTCTTTTGTCGTTTCATATTGCAGGATTTCAGTATGCCGATGGCGCCTTGGTCTTGGGCGATCTTAAAGCGGGCGATAAACTGACGCTGTGTGCCGAGCGCGATAACCCCCATGATCCCGAGGCGGTTGCGATCTACTACGGCAACACCAAGCTTGGGTATGTTCCGGGAAACGAGGTCGGCCCGCTGTCCTTGATGATGTATTACGGCCACGAGGACGTATTTGAGGCTCGCGTGCAACAGGTTGCTCCCGAGCGCAGCCCGTGGCATCAGGTGCGCGTTGGTCTCTATGTGGTGGATGCTCGCTAATCGGCAATGGAGGCGGTCATGTTTGATGACGATGACCTGTTCGATCTGACGGACGACCCGTTTGAGTGGGATATGCTGATCGACGATGATGAGCTGGAGCAGGACCGGAAGAAGCGGCAGGACAAGAACGCCCAGGGCGACGCTTCGAAAAAGCAAGACAAGCGCCGCCGCGGACTGTTCGGCGGGCTCTTTGGATAACCGCTGCATCGCTGCGTCTGTATACTTAGCACGAGTTGAACACGTTGCGAAATGAGGACAGAGACGATGATGTGGTTTACCGCCGACCTGCACCTGGGCGATACGAATATCTTGCACGATATGGATCGGCCGTTTGATTCGGTCGAGGAGATGAACCGCAAGGTCATCGATGCCGTCAATGAGTGCGTGGCGGCGGACGACCGTCTCTATATCTTGGGAGACTTTACCTATCGTTTGCCCCTGGCGGAGGCGATGCGCCTGCGCGAGCGTATCGAATGTCAGAACGTGACGCTCATCCGTGGTAACCATGACGGCGACTGGGAAGATCCCGACGTACCGCAGATTTGGGAAGACGTGCGCGATTACCTGGAGATTGCTCCCGGCTATGCCAAGGGCCATCGCCTGGTGTTGAGCCATTACCCCATGCTCAGCTGGAATGGCAAGGCGCGCGGCGCCATCATGCTGCACGGGCACATCCACAGCAGGGGAGACCGTACCAATGCACGCAACCGCGATCGCGAGCGCCCTATCTTTCGCTACGATGTCGGTCTCGATGCCAACGAGTACAAGCCCGTAAGCCGTGACCAGATTCTTAGCTTCTTTGGGTTATAGGGCGCCAGAGCCACCACAAAGGGGGCAGGCACCTTTGTGGTGGTTCTGGCGTCGTCGCCGGCATTATGGCGGAGTCTTTTTTGTCCGTGCGGCGCGGTAGAGTGTAGGCGGTTGAAATTTGCGTCCATCGAGGAGCTGCCATGAACGAGATCAAGTGCCCGCATTGCGGCGAAGTTTTTAAGGTCGATGCGTCCGGTTATGCGGATATCGTCAAGCAGGTGCGCGACGCCGAGTTCTCGCGCGACCTGGACGAGCGCGTGAAGGCTGTTCAGCGCGAGGGCGAGCAGGCGCTGGAGCTTGAGCGCTCGCGCTCGACGGCTGCTTTGCAAAAGGCAGAGTCTCAGCGCGACGCTCAGCTTGTCGAGCAGAAGAACGCTGCAGCTCAGCAGCTGGCACAAGAGGTTGCCAAGCGCGACGCTGAGCTTGCCGAGCTGCGCGCCAAGCTCGAAGGCGCTGCCGCAGAGCGCGAGAGTGCAAGTCAGCGCGCGGCGGTTGAGGCTCGTTCCGATGCTCAAAAGGAGAATGCCGAGCTTCAGCGCGAGATCGACAACTTGCGTGCGCAGTTGGAGCGCAAAGATGATGAAGCCAGGCTTGCCGAGGCGGCGGCACGCAATGCTGCTCAAAACGACCTGTCCGCGCGCGACGCTCAGATTGCCGAGCTGCAGGCCAGGATCGCCGCGGCGGACAAGGCCCAGGAGATGGCGCTTGCCGCTGCCGCGGCAGAGTCGCAGCGTGAGCTCGATGCCGCTCGCAGCGAGGCCGAGCGCGCGCTTACTGACTATCGCGCGAAGGTGCAAGAGAAGTTTTCCGCCGCAAAGGCTCAGTCCGAGCAGGAGGCCGAGGGCCTGCGTGCCCAGCTGCGCGAGCAGGAACTGATGGCAAAAATGAACCTATCGGAGGCGGTCGCCGCGGCGGAGCGAGAGCGCGATGAGGCACGTGCCAAACTGACGAGCGAGCTGGCGGTGCGCGATTCTCGCGAGGAGCAAGCCAAGGCGGCACACGAGCTCGAGCTTGCGCAGGCCAAGCGCGCGAGCGATGACCTGATTCGCTACAAGGATGAAGAGATTGAGCGCCTTAAGGACATGAAGGTTCGCCTGTCCACCAAGATGGTGGGCGAGTCGCTCGAGCAGCACTGCGAGACCGAGTTTAACCGTCTGCGCATGACGGCGTTTCCCAATGCGTACTTCGAGAAAGATAACGATGCATCCGAGGGCACCAAGGGAGACTTCATTTTCCGTGAGCGCGACGCGAGCGGCAACGAGGTCATTTCGATTATGTTCGAGATGAAAAACGAGAACGACGAGACCGCGACCAAGCATAAAAACGAGGACTTCTTTAAGAAACTCGATCACGATCGTCGCCAGAAAGGCTGTGAGTACGCGGTGCTCTGCACGCTGCTCGAGCCCGAGAGCGAGCTTTACAACGCGGGAATCGTGGACGTGAGCTATCGCTACGAGAAGATGTATGTGATCCGCCCGCAGTTCTTCATTCCCATCATTACGCTGCTACGCAATGCCGCCATGGGTTCGCTTCGCTATAAGCAGGAGCTGGCGGAGTACAAGCAGCAGAATATCGATGTCACGAACTTCGAAGCCAAGATGGAGAAGTTCAAGAACGATTTCGGCCGCAACTACGAGATCGCGAGCCGCAAGTTCCAGACGGCAATCGATGAGATCGACAAGACGATTAGCCATCTGCAGAAAACCAAGGAGGCGTTGCTGTCCTCCGAGAACAATCTGCGCCTTGCCAACAAGAAAGCCGACGATCTTACCATTCGCAAGCTCACGTGGGGCAACAAGACCATGAAAGCAGCGTTTGACGAGGCGCGCGGGGCCGCGACAGAGACGAACGATGAGCCAGCCGAGGCGGATTCGTATGAGGTCGAAGATGCCGAGTAAGGCATAGCGGATAGTGCAAAAGCGGGGTCGCTGGCGATGTTGCCAGCGACCCCGCTTCGTTTCGTCCCATTCTGTTCGGCTAGTCCTCGAGCAGGTCCTCGATAAAGCCGACACGGTAGTTTTTGAAGATGACCTCGCCGCCGTCCTGCGTGGCGTCCAGATCGACATCGCCCATGATGCCAAAGTCGTGGTCGCCATCCTCGTCGGCAAAGATCTGGTGCACGTGCCATACGTGCGCGGTCTTCTCGTCGGACTCGTCGATGGAAAACATCGCGGCGCTGCGGGCATCTCCGTCGGTGAGGATCTCCTCGTGTTGTTCATGGTAGGCATCGAGAGCCTTTTGCCAGCGGATCTCGCTCATGCCCCAGTCGTCGTCGAGTTCGCCCAGGTCGCGCACATGCTCGCGGGCGGCAAGAGTCACGCGGCGGAAGAGCGCGTTGCGCACCAGCAGCGTGCAGCCGCGACGGTCCGCAACGACCTCGTCGATGCCCTGCGGCGGCGCGGCGTCGAGGGCTGCCGGGTTGCCGGCGTTCTCCCATTCGTCCACCAGGCTCGAGTCCACCGAGCGCACCACAAAGCCCAGCCACGAGATAATGTCGCGCAGGCGCTCGTCGCGCTTCTCGATGGGCACGGTGCGGTCGAGTGAACGGTAAGCCTCTGCCAGGTAGCGCAGCAAAATACCCTCGGAGCGGGCGATGCCGAGCTTTTGAATGTAGCCCTTAAAATCGCTCGCGCTTTCCAGCATATCGCGCAGAACGCTCTTGGGAGAGAGTTGGTAGTCGTTTGCCCAGGGTACTTCCTGGCAGTACTTGTCAAAGGCGGCGTCGAGCAAGTCCTCGAGCGGCTTTTCGTACGTGACGTCCTGGATGCGCTCCAGGCGTTCCTCATACTCGATGCCGTCAGCCTTCATTTCGGCCATCGTGCGGTCGCGCGCTGCGCGCTCCTGAGCGCGCAGCACCTGCTTGGGATCCTCGAGCGTTGCCTCGACCATTGAGATTAAATCCATGGTATAGGTCTCGCTCTCGGGATCGAGCAGCTCCAACGCGGCAAGCAAAAACGGCGAGAGCGGCTGGTCGAGCGCAAAGTCCTCGGGCAGGTCGACCGTCAGCGCATAGTCGATGTCCGGCGCGGCGTCAGCCGGAGCGTCGGGTGCGGGTGGCACCTCGGTGCGCACGACGACGCCGGAGTCGATGAGCGTGGCGAAGATTTCATCGGCGCGAACCTCGAGCTTTGCCTTTTCCTCGGGCGTTTGCAGGCTTGTCTCGATGAGGTCGTGCACGCGGGCTCGGGCATTGCCGCCCTGCTCGACCACGCTAATCACCATGGAGTGTGTGATGCGCAGGCGCGGCTTGAGCGTTTCGGGCTGCGTCTCGATCAGGCGCTCAAAGGTCTGCTTGTTCCAGGTGACAAAGCCCTCGGGGGCCTTCTTCTTTTTAATCTTGCGGAGCTTTTTGGGGTCGTCGCCCGCCTTGGCCATAAGCTTGGCATTCTCGATCTCGTGCTCGGGTGCCTCGGCGATGACCATACCCTCGGTGTCAAAGCCCGAGCGACCGGCGCGACCGGCGATCTGATGGAACTCACGGGCGCGCAGGCGACGCATCTTGTAGCCGTCGAACTTGGTGAGCGCGGTGAGGACCACGGTGTGGATGGGCACGTTGATGCCGACGCCGAGTGTGTCGGTGCCGCAAATGACGGGCAGTAGGCCCTGCTGCGCCAGGCGCTCGACCAGTAGGCGATAGCGCGGCAGCATACCGGCGTGGTGCACGCCGACGCCGCAGCCGAGCAAGCGCTTGAGGATCTTGCCGAAGGCCGTCGAGAAGCTCGTGCCCTTGGCCGCCTCCTTGATGGCTTCACGCTGCTCCTTGCTGGCGATGCCAAAATTGGCGAGCGACTGTGCCGTCGCAAGCGCGGCATCCTGGCTAAAGTGCACGATATAGAGCGGGGCCTCGCCGCGGCGCATCGCGAGCTCGACCGTGCCCTCGAGGGAGGTCGTCACATAGTCGTAGCTCAGCGGCACAGGGCGTGGGGCATCGACGACCAAGTCGCAGGTAGCGCCGGTGTGCTCCTCAAGCGAGGCAGCGATCGCGGTGACATCGCCGAGCGTGGCGCTCATGAGCATAAACTGCGTGTGAGGCAGGGTGAGCAGCGGCACCTGCCAGGCCCAACCGCGATCGGGGTCGGCAAAGTAGTGGAACTCGTCCATGGCGACGCAGCCAACATCGGCATCTTCGCCCTCGCGCAGTGCGTCGTTGGCAAGGATCTCTGCCGTGCAGCAGATGACGGGTGCCTTGGTGTTGATATGCGTGTCGCCGGTGATCATACCGACGTTATCGCGGCCGAGCACCTGTACCAGATCGAAGAACTTTTCGCTGACCAGGGCCTTGATGGGGGCCGTGTAGTAGCAGCGCTTGCCCTGCGCCATGCCCATAAAGAGCATGCCCAGCGCGACAAGCGACTTGCCCGATCCGGTTGGTGTTCCCAAAATGACATGGTCACCGGCGGCTAGATCCATGAGGGCTTCTTCTTGGTGATCCCACAGCTCAATGCCGCGATTGCTCGTCCATTCAAAGAAGCGTTCGAAGGCTTGATCGGGCGTGAGCCATGGTTCGGGCTCGCTGCCGTCCTCGGGCTCCCACCAAGTGGGAGAGAGCGCGCCGAGCGAACCGAACTCTGCCTCGGTTCCCGTGCCGCCCGAGAATGAGCTGGCGGCCCCGGCGCCGGAGACGGTGCTGGCGGCGGTATCTGTCGTGGTCTGTGCCATGTGGTTGCTTTCTCTCGCGATTGTCCGCCATCCATTATGGCGTAGCGGCGGCACGGGGTGCTAGCGCGCGAGAAAATGCAGGAAATGGGCGTTCTGCCCAGCCGTTTAGTGTAGTCGCTAGCCAAGTGAGTAGACTATTTGCGATATTGCGAGCACATGGCTTTTGCGCAATGGTTCTACCTGCGGTTTTAGTTTTCGTTATGCGAGTTGTGCTTGGCTATTGCCAAGAAGTCTACTCACTTAGGTTTGAGAATCGTTCGCCAGCGCCTATTTGCGCTTGGTAGCCGATGCCGCGACTGCCAAAAGCTCCTAGGACTCTTGTGGCAGGCGCTTCTTGCCCTTGCGGGCGCGGTTTCTGAAGTTCTCGACGGCCTCCTCCATGCCCAGAGGTACATAGGTGAGCTCATCGAGGTTTTCGGGCAGGTAGCAGGCAAGGCTTTGCTCCTGCGCGCGGCCCGCCGCGAGCTGTTCATCGCTGGGCTGCGCGCCGGGTGTGGCGCAAATGCCATAGACGGCTGCACCCATCTCGCGTGTGCGGCATTCATATTCGGTCTCGGGGTGCTCGGGATGGTCGCGGCGGACGTCGTCACTTACCCAAAGTGTGTCGTAGCCGGCCGCGGCAAACTGCCCCAGGGCGTAGTCGCGCAATGGCTTGCTGTCGGTGCGCAGCGTGACGGTAGCACCGGCTGCAAAGAGCGGGCGGTAGAGCATCAGATGGTCGACATGGACGAGTCTTTTTTTGGCGTACTTGGCCTTGGGCTGCGGCGTGGGAAAGTTGATGGTTATGGCGTCGAGCTCGCCTGCGGCAAACAGTTGCGGCAGCGATGCGGCGCCTCGGGGCAGGACAAGTGCGTTGGTCAGTTCCTGCTCGCATATTTTCTGCGCGGCATAGGCGATGCAGATGGGCTCCTGGTCCATGCCGATAAAGAGGGTGTCGGGTTCACGGTGAGCTCGCTCAACCAGATAGGTTCCCTTGCCGCAGCCAAGATCCAGGTGAAGGTGTTCGAAAGGCTTGCTGCCTGCGGGCGCACAGGCCTTGCGCCAATCTCCGACATAGGCCTCGGGGTTCGTCTCAATCGCATCGGCGTAGCGCTCCAGGCGCTCCTCGAGTACAAAGTTCTTAGGCGTGCGAACGTGGACGGCTCCCATGAGGCTCCTTGGTCATAAATGCGAAACGCATGGCTGCGCGTTTCGGCGATGCGTTGGAAGAAGGTGGGCATAGTTTGCCCGAAAGATGCGGCGCGGCTCGGCGGCGCGTCGTCGGTGCCTACAGACGCTTGAGAATCACATAACGGTTGAGCTCGCCGCTACGGCCGTCGGCGTGGAAACGCTCGAGCTCGCGTACGGGAACCTCGCCGCTCTTGTAGAACGTACGAACGCCGCGCACCAGGTCGGTGATCTGTTGATCGTCAAAGTGGTGGCAGTAGCGGTAGGCATGGCGGTCGTTTTGCCAACCAATGAGGTGGTCGCCGGCTTCAAACTGCGCGGAATCGTAACCCTCAAACGGCGGGGTGAGTTCGGCGCGGGCTTCGGCGCGAACGGCCTTGCGCGCCATGCGCTCGTCGTTCATAAACTCCCAAAAGCTGATGGCGATGATGCCGCCCGGGCGTGTCTGGCGCACCAGGGTGTCGAGCACGCGTACGCGGTACTCGCACGACGGCACGTGGTGCATAAAGCCAAAGCAGACCGAGATATCGGCGAGCGGGGCGTCGAAAAGCACGTCGGGTGTCTCGGCGGGGTTGAGCTTCATAAGGGCGTCGAGCACGTCGAGTTCCTGGAAGTGCAGGTTGGGAATGCGCAGGGCGTGGCCATGTGCATCGATGGCCAGGTCTTGGCACGAGTCGACGCCATAGAACTCGAAGGGGCAGCTGGCATCTGCCGAGGGGTTTGCGCCGTCGACGCCCTTGGCGGCAAGTGCCCCGCCGGCGGCAAAGTTCTCGAATCGCATATTGCCGCAGGCAAGGTCGAAGACGCGGACGGGATGCTCGATCGTGGCCACATCGAGCTGCTCAAGCGCGATGTCCATGGTGCGCACCCAGCCGGGCCACGGGGCTTGGCGCGTATCGGAAAAGGAAGTGGAGTGCTCGCGATAGAACGTATTGTTGAGCTGGATGAGCGATGATGCGAAATCGCGGTTCACGGCGCGGAACTCCCTCCGATGGCGGTGCGGAATAAACAGTACGACCATACTACCGTTAACGCCGCAACGGGGACAACCGAGCTGTGGGTCATTGCTTTGTTTGGACACATTTCCGCAGCTCATATGTGCCCGCAACCGCTGGTTGTCAAAAATCTCACTAGAATAGGTGGCATGATTTTGGCGGTGGCGGATAGATTTTTAACTGTGCAAGGCGCCTTAAGAACAGCAACGGTCCGGCGGCACGGCTGGCAAAAGCATAGGAGGAACCATGAATGTAGAAACTGCGCAGCGGCTCGCCGACCTTCGCCGCAGCAAGGGCTTTAGCCAAGAAGGGTTGGCGCGAAAGCTGGGTCTGTCGCGCCAAGCGGTCAGTAAATGGGAGCGCGCGGAGAGCTCGCCCGATACCGAGAACCTGATCTCGCTTGCCAAGCTCTATGGCGTGAGTCTGGACGAGCTGCTCAATCCGAGCGACGAGATCGAGGACGATATCGAATTTGAGAACGAGGACCGCGCCCGCCAGTTCGCCAACGGCCTTGAACCCGGCGCAGTGTATGACCGC
>CABPCW010000051.1 GCA_902406155.1 uncultured Collinsella sp. | reverse complement strand
AAGGACAGCACCTGGGCGTCCTCGGGCGCCAGGCCCTCGACCAGGGCACGCAGCTCGCGCGTGAGCGGCGCGACAATGCCCGCCGCCGTCAGAAGCGCATCCACGCGGTCGAGTACCTCGGCGCCGCCGTGCAGACGCGGCAGCTCGCTAATGGCGGCCTTGACGGCCTCGGACTCGGCGCTTGCCGCCACGCGGGCATCGAGGCCCACAAAGTCGTTGGCGTGCACGCAGTGCAGCGCCTCGGCAGCCAGCTCGCGGTCCTTGCACGCCGCAAGCAGTTCCTTAAACGGACGCACGCTACCTGCGATAATGCGCGCATCGGGCAGAGCCAGCTTGCGTACCGCCTCGGCCACGAGCGAGACAATCTCGACATCGCCCGCGGTATCGCCCGCACCGATTAGCTCAAAGCCCAGCTGAGTAAACTGGCGCGAACCGCCGGCGTTGCGCTGGCACTCACGGACCACCGGCGCCTCATAGCGCAGGCGCAGGGGCAGGTCGGCCGCGCGCATGCGGGTCGAGACCAGACGCACGATCGGTAATGTGTTGTCGGGACGGACCACCAGCAGACGGCCATCATCGTCAAAAAGCTTAAACGGCGTGTCCGCGATGCGGCCGCCTTCCTCGAGTGAACCCTTGTCCTCGAGCAGCGGCGTTTCGACCGGAAGGTAATGATGCTCCCTGAAGCAGCCCTTCACCGTCAGCGCAATCTCCTCGCGCGCCTGAGCCTCCTCGGGCAATATGTCCCGGAATCCCCACGGTGTGGCCGTCATCTGGTGAGCCTCCTCATGCTGTGTTTCACCTAGAGCAGAAGACCGGCATAGCTCCGCCGGTCTTCTGGGTACTTTAGCATACTAGAGTGCTTGCGGGGAAAATCCGTCGCAGCCGCTCACACCGTATTCATCTGGAAACATAGGGTAGGTTGCCGCAGCCCGACCCCACCTAGGCGCCAATCGCACGACGATACTCTGCCATTACCTGCGCATCGGCAGCTGCGGGGTCGGCAAAATAGCGCCCGTCATAGGTCTCGGCCGAAACAACTCCGCGATAGCCGCGCGCCACCAGCCTATCCAGGTCGGCGCGCATATCGCGGTCGCCGTCACCCCAGGCAAGATGCGTCGTGCCATCTGCCGCAACATCGACAAAATGCACGTGGGCGACATCATCGCCAAGCAGATCGAAATAATCGTCGATGGTATCCCCCGCCACCGCCATGGCGCCCATATCCAGACACGCCTTAAGTGCCGGATGGTCAACTGCCTCAATCATGCGCTTCGTGTCGGCCGCCGAGTTCACGATCATCGACTCAACTGGCTGCAGGGCCTCGAGCACCAGTCGCACGCCGCGCTCTCCCGCATGCTCGGCAATCGCACGCAGCATCGAGGCGCTGCGACCCCACGCGTCCTCGATCGGCTCGTTCAAAAATGCCCAGCCGCTCGAGACCATGACCTGCTCGGCTCCAAGTTCCGCCGCGATATCCACAACGTTCTTAAAGTACGCGAGCGTGCGGGTACGCGCTTCATTCCCGCGCGCCGCGATATTCCACGGCTTGGGGTTGTTCTGTTCGGGACAAAGCCCCACAATCCGAACCCCATACCGCTGTGACAGCTCCCGCACCTGCTCGATCGAATCGTATCCATGGCAATCGACATACAGATGCATCGCCCCGGTCCAAAGCTCGCAACACGTGTAGCCCGAGGCCGCAGCCGAGGAAAAGAATTCCTCAAGGTCAAAATAACGATGGCTGATATTCATGACGGCAAGCTGCGGATACTCCATCTTGTCCACCTTTCGGCAAAAGGGCGCCGCAGCACAATGTGCGCGACGCCCCCTCTTACATTGTTTTAATTATGACGGATGCCCTACTGAACACCAAGCACTCCAAAGAACGCGCCAGCGATACTCACGAGTAGGATTACGAGCATGATGAGCAGCGGATTCATCTTCTTCTTGAGCATGAGATAGACAATTCCAAACAGTCCCATCGTGACAAAGCCCGGGAAGATTCCGTTGAGCAGCTCGGCGAGCGTCTGAGCGCCATCGCCCGCGCCGACCATGAGCGGAATGTCCACGGTGACCATCTCCATGGTCATAGCGCCGATCACCATGGCGCCCATGATAGAGGCCATCTTGACGATCGTGTCCATAATGCCCGATTCCTGGACCTTGCTGATCATGTCCGAGCCAAAGCGATATCCCACAAACGTCAGCAGGTAACGGATGATGTAGTGGGGGACGTTGAACACGAGCAGGAACAAAATCGGGCCAAGAATAGAGCCCTGCAGCGCCAGCGACGTGCCAACACCCGTTGCCAAAATTCGCAGCGTACCCCAGTAGAAGGCATCGCCCACGCCGGACAGCGGTCCCATCAAAGCAAGCTTGACATTAGAGATCGCGCTCGTGTCAAAGTTATCTTCGGTGGCGTTGACTTCTTCCATTGCGGCAGCAATGGACATGGGGAGCGTCGAGATGTACGGCGTGACGTTATAGAGCTCCATATGGCGCTTGAGTGCGGCCTTAAAGTCCGCATCCTGCGGATACAGCTTGCGAAGGATCGGCATAAGGGCCCACATAAAGCCGATATGGCCCATACGCTCGTAGTTCCAGGAATGCTCATAGGGAATCGAGCGCCAGAACAGCTTCTTAAGGTCTGCGCGGGAAATCAGCCCGTCGTAAGAAGACTCAAACTTAAAACTCATCGAACCCACTCCCAATCGCAGGATCCTCGGTTGCCGCTGCGGGCTGCTCCGCCTTTTTCTTGTCACCCAAAACCGTCATCGCGACGACGATGATCGCGGCAAAGATCGCCACGCCCGTCGTGCTAATGCCAAAGTAGGCGACGAGGAAGAAACCGGCGAAGAAGAACGGAGCCACCGTTTTGTTCATAATCATCTGCGCCAGCATCGCAAAGCCGAGTGCGGGCAAGAAGGCGGCGGCGACATCCATGCCGGTCTGAACGAAATCGGGGATGATGTTGAGCAGGCTGGCAACAGCATCGGCGCCAAAGAAGAATGCCAGGGGAATGATCAGCAGGCCGCACCAGCTCTGCGCGTAACCGGCGATGAGCATGTTGCGCGTGATGGCCTTGGTGTCTCCGTCCTCGACGTTTTTGTCGATACGGTGCACCAGCAGCAGCATGACCGGCTGGCCCAGGGCCGTATCGAGCGCCAGGACGATCGTTGCGATGGGAATGCCCAGGGTCAGGGCCGCCGAAGCGTCCGCGCCGGCCTGCATGGCAAGAGATACGCCCAGGATAGTGCCGGAAATCGTATCGGGCGGGTTATAGGCGCCGACCGAGATGGCGCCGACCATGGCAAGCTCCATCGTGGCGCCCATGATCGTGCCGGTCACCATGTCGCCCATGACAAGGCCAACCAGAGGTCCGAGCACAATCGGGCGCTGGAGGTAACTCGTACCGGTCAGCCACTCGGAATAGCCCAAAAGGGCAATCAGGAAAATCAGGATCGTCTTGATAACCATGACAGCCCCTAACCGATGACCTTTGCGGCGTCAGTCTTCGCATCCGCCGGAATCATCTGAATGAACAGCTCATAGCCCTCGCCGAGTAGCTCCTTCACGTAGGCCTCGTTCTCGGGCGTAAGGAATACGCTCGTCGAGACCTGGCGGGCATCCTCGCTAAAGGCCACATTGCCGAGGTTGATCTTCTTGACGCCCATCGCCTTGGCGACGGCACCGGCCTGTTGGATCGTCTCGCAAACCACGAAGAGCTTGTACTTGTCGGTCACACCGCTCTGGAGCGCCTTGATGGCATCCTCGGTGTTTTTGACGACGACCTTGCATCCTTCGGGCTTTGCAAGGGACAGGGCCTGCAGACGAAGCTTGTCGTTGAGGACCGTGTCGCTCACTAACAGGATGCAGTCGGCACCCAGAGCCGAGGTCCAGCTAACGGCAACCTGGCCGTGAAGCAGTCGATAGTCCACGCGAATCATCTGAATCATGATGTGCTCCTAACGATTAAAACTCATCGAGTTCGGCCTGCCCCAGCAGGTCGTTGACGTACTTGACCTTGGTGTCGTCCGCCTCGACGATCTGGCGAATGGCCTCATCGATCGGGGTGGAGTCGGGCACGAACAGCAGCTGAATAAGGAGCGGCAGATTCATATTGGTCACCAGGTGCGTGTTGGGGCGCGTCTGGACGATCTTGGTGAACTCGTTGTTGACGCTGCCGCCAAAGAGGTCGGTGCAAACGACGACCTCATCGTCCGCGGCAAAGCCGTCCAGAATCGCTGCGGCCTCCTTGACCAGGTCCTCGTTTCCGTCGACATACATAGACAGCGCATGGACGTTCTCGCGCTCGCCCGAGAGTAGACCAATGCTCTCGACGATTCCGGACGCAAAATGAGCATGGGATGCAACGATAAACTGCCTCATTCGATTCCCCTTTCTTGCGAACTTCGGCATAAAAATGCCCGGACGCATGCGCCCGGGCAGGGTGCTTCTTGATCAGTAGCTAATTTGTCGCCGATTAGTAATCGAACTGGTGATAGTAGCGACGGTAGTTGAGGTTGTGCTTGGTGACCGTCTCGTAGTAAGCGGCAAGGCGATCGGTGATCAGCGAGGAGAGGATCCACGGAGACACGATGACGCGGAACTCGTCGTCAAGGCCGGGGATCGCGAACTCGGCGGTGTCGATGATGTTGATGTCGGTGTCGCCGGTCACGCCGCGGTTGAGGAAGGCGCGGACGCGCTCGTCGAGCTTGCGGTTCTCGTCCTCGCCCATGAACAGGAACACGGGGACGCCGGGCTCCACGAGCTCGAGAGTGCCGTGGAAGAAGTCGGCCGAGGTGATGTAGCGGGTGCGCTTCCACTGCATCTCCTCGAGGATGCACATCGAGAACAGGATCGTCTCGCCCCACAGGGCGCCGGAGCCGATGAACATGGTGTAGGGGGCCAGGGCGTACTTCTTGGCGAGCTCCTCGGCGCGCGGCTCGAAGCGCTTGCGGATATCGAGCATGTCCTTCCAGATATCCTTGGTCTGCTCGATAAACAGGTCAAACTTGGGGAAGCAGCCGCGGCGGTTGAGCAGGCGCAGGCCGAAGCAGTCGGCGAGGTAGTAGCCCATCTCGCAGCCACCGTTACCATGATCGGAAGCCATCTTGACGCAATTCTCGGCGCCGACAGCCTGGCCGATGAGACCCTCGGGCTTGGTCATGGCGTAGACACGAATGCCCTTTTCCTTCATCTTCTTGACGGCCTCGAGGACCTCGGGGGTGGTGCCGGACTCGGAGGCGGTGAGCACGACGGACTTCTCGGTCATGCGCTTGTGGCCGGAGACGTTCCACTCGGCGGCGTGGATCAGGTAGACCTCGAGGTCGCGGTCGCCGAACTTGTTCATGAGGTACTCGAGCTGCATGAGCTCGTCCCAGGTGCCGCCGACGCCCATCAGGAACACGGCGTCGTAGCCCTCGTCGGCGACCTTGTCGGCGAGCGCGGTCATCTTCTTGCCGGCCTCGTAGACGTTCTTGCCGTCCTCGACGTAGCCCTCCTGGCTAAAGTGCATGATCTCGATCTTCTCGGTTTCCTTCATTGCTTTTCCTTTCTGTCTTGCACGCGAATCTATACATCGCGTTTCTTTTCGATACCAATTATAGACATACACCTAACGTGTTTTTAATACCACTTTTCAATCTGCCCCAATCCTCGGTGAACGGTCGAAATTCTCTGGTGAGTGGTATTAAATTAGAATTTGATGTATAGCTAACGCCCCTGGCGTCTCCCTTGTGTGACAAAGAACAGCGTTCCTACCAGCGCAATAATGGTCGATGCCCCAAACAATACCGTCTGGACGCCCAAAGCCTCCGCCAAAAACGGAGCCGCCAGCAGCGGCACCACGCCGGCGCTCATCAGGCCAAAACGCACAAAGCCGGTAATGCGCCCCAGGTATTTGATGTCTGCGCGCTCCTGAATCAAGATCATCTGCAGCGGCTCCAGGAACCCCCAGGCCAGACCGTTAATCGCCTGACCGATAATCGCGACCCCCAGCATATCGGTGCCCACGTACACCATGGACCCAATGCCCACGGCCATGAGCGCGCCGAGTAACAATCGTAGGTTGACATGGCGAGCAGAAAGCTTGGTCAGGATGAACGCGCCCACCGAGGAAGTGAGGCCCACGACCGAGGACAGCCAGCCCAGCCAGACGATATCCACGTTGAGCACATCACGGTAGAACAACGACTCCAGCGAATCGAACGCGCCAAACGCAAAGAAACCCAAAAAGCCCGAGATAAAGATGAGGCGCAGGTCGTGGTCGCGAAACGTAAGTCGCGCACCCTCGGCCATGCCGCCCAGAATACCGCCCTTCGGCTTCTCCCCTTTTGCGGGAACAACACACTCGTGGCAGCCCAAGGAGAGCACGGCCGCCACACCCATCATGCCCGCCATGAGCAGATAGACCGATTGCGTGGCAAAACAGCTCACGATGGCACCACCGAGCAGCGGGCCAGCGGTATAGGCGATATTGCTGTAAAACACCATGAGACCGTTCACGCGGGTACGGCCCTCGGTGGTCGACTCTAGGTATCCCGGAAACGCATGCGTGCAGGTGTTGATAAAACCGCCCGCAAGTCCCAAGACACACGCGGCAAACACAAGCCCGGGGACAGACAACGGCGCCAACCCCACGCCAAGCGAAAGCACCGCCGTAATCACGCACGTCACAAACGACGTCCGACGCGGTCCAAAGCGATCGATGACCAATCCCGACACCATATTGCCCACCGACGTCATAAGATTGCGCACGAGCGTAATGGCGGCAACCAAAAAGGCCGTGCCGGCCAGATCATACGTAGCCGCACCGATAAGCCCCAAAAAGTAGACCGCGTTGTTGGCGCACCACTGCAGGGACTCAATAAGAATCAGCCTGACCTCTGCCGGCGTCAGGCGCATTGCTTCGCGATCCTTCGCGAACATACGAACTCCTTCTATACAAAAAGGGGATGGAGGGCATAGGCCTGCTCCATCCCCTTTCCAGGTTGAAACGAAAATCTATGCAGCCGGGCCCTTACGCCAGCACGCCGAAGAACGCGCCGACGATGCCCACGACCATGGTGGCCACGATCAGCACCATGGGGTTGATCTTCTTGGACAGCAGCCAGTAGTACAGCCAGAAGGCGAGCATGCCGAGCATGCCGGGCATGATGCCGTCCAGGATGTCCTGGAGGGTCTGGGCGTCCTCGCCCGAGCCGATGGCCACCGGGATGCTGGCCCAGAACATGTCCTTGCACATGGCGCCCACGACCATGACGCCCACGATTCCCACGCAGGTCATGATCTTCTGCATGAGGCCGGTCCTCTGGGCCTCGTCCAGGAAGCCCACGCCCAGCTCGTAGCCCTTGACGGCGCCCCAGACGCGCAGCGCGAAGCCGGGGACGTTGTAGATGAGCAGGAAGGCGATGGGGCCGAAGGGGTTGCCGGCCTGGCACAGGCTGATGCCCACCGCGGCGGCGACCACGCGCAGCGTCGACAGGAAGATGGAGTCGCCGATGCCGGACAGCGGGCCCATGAGGGCGGCCTTGACGTCGTTGACGCTCTCGGGCTCGATCTCGCCGCGGGCGACCTTCTCCTCCATGGCCATCGCGATGCCGCCGACGAACGGGGCGAACTGGACGGTGATGTTGAAGAACGCGCAGTGGCGGTGCAGGGCCTCGGCGTAGTCGTCGGGGCGGCCGGCGTAGATCTTCTTGAGCATGTTGGCGACCATCAGGCAGAAGGCGATGTTCATCTGCTTGTAGTAGGTCCAGGAGAACTCCATGCCCAGGGCGCCGGTGTTGAGGGCGCTCTTGACGAGGTCGGAGCGCGTGATCTTGTTCTCGGGACTAGAAGTCATCGTCCTCATCCCCTTCCGCGGAGAGCTGGGGCTGGGCTCCGCCCAGGCCGAGCAGGTCGAACTTGTCGATGCCGATGATGATGGCGATCAGGGCGACGCCCAGGACGGGCACGTTGGCGTAGGAGCACAGCAGGAAGCCCAGGAAGTAGAAGGGCACGAGCTGCTTGGTGAGCACCAGGCGGCCGAGCATGGCGAAGCCCATGGCCGGCAGGATGTTGGCGGCAACGCCAAAGCCAGCAAGGACAAAGGGCGGGATGAAGTCGAGCATACTCTGGATGGCGTCAGCACCCAGATAGAACGACAGCGAGCACAGCAGGAACGCCATGATGCAACCGGTGGAACCGATCAGGAAGTGCATCGCATAGACGCCCTTAAGGTTGCCCTGGCCGGAGAAGACATCGGCGCGGTCAACCAGGATCGGCAGAGCGGCGTTGAGGATGTTCTTGATGGCCAGGCACAGCGTTGCGATGGGCATGGCAAGCGCGATGGCTGCCTCGGTGCTCTGGCCCAGCTGGATAGCGAAGGCACAGGCAAGCACGCCGCCGATCGTCTCATCGGGCGGTACGTAGGCGCCGATGGAGATCGAGCCCATGAACAGCAGCTCAAGGCTCGCACCGATCGCGAGACCAGACTGCAGGTCCCCCAGGACCAGGCCCACGAGCGGGCACAGGACGATGGGACGGAACGCATAGAGCGTACCGAGCTGGCAGTCGAACTTACCAAATGCGGCGATAAGTCCGATGAGGATTGCTTGGGTAAGCATACATCCCCCTTTCCATATAGGACACTACGAAGAGCTCAGACTCTTCGAATTTAAACGCCTAGAGCACGCTGGCGCAGTCAACCTTGGGGTCATCGGCCAGGGGTCGAATCTCGACCTCGACGCCACGATCCAGCATCTCGCGCACATCGGCTTCCTCGGCCGCGGTCAGGAAGATCTGACGAGAGACCTGACGAGCGTCGGGACGCTTCTCGTCCTTGGGCTTGGTGTTGCCCAGGTTGACCGACTTGATCTGCGGGCAGCCCTCAACAAGCTGCTTTGCCTCAGCGATAGTGGCGACGCAGATGATCATCTTGTACTTGTCGGTCACGCCCGAGTTGATAGCTTCGATTGCATGCTCCATGTCCTTGATGACGAGCTTGCAGCCGGCAGGCTTGCCCATCTTGAGCGTCGTCTTCCACAACGGGTCGTTGGCGACCTTATCGCCCACGCAAAAAATGCAGTTGGAGCCAAGGCCCTGAACCCAGGAAACTGCGACCTGGCCATGAAGCAGGCGATGGTCAACGCGAAGTAGCTGAATCATAATGTGACCCCCCAAAGGTCTTGCGCCGTCTTACGGCATGTCAATAGGTGCTGCGGATTAGAACTCTTCTTCCTCGTCGTCATCGACCAGCAGGTCGTTGACAAACTTCACGCGCGTATCGTCCGCAGCGACGATGGCGCGAATCGTCTCCTCAACCGGCGCCGACTCGTCAGAAAACAGCAGCTGGATGAGCAGAGGAAGGTTCATGTTGGTAACGAGGTACGTGCGGGGACGCGTCTGGACAATCTTGGTGAACTCGTTGTTGACGCTGCCGCCAAAGAGGTCGGTGCAGACAACGACATCATCGTCGGCAGACATGCCCGCCAGCAGTTTTTGGGCCTCCTCGGCCACGTCTATGCGGTCATCGACGAACATCGAAAGATCGTGGACGTTGTCGCGAGCGCCCGAGAGCAGCTCGACGCTCTCCTTGATGCCGGTAGCGAAGTGCGCATGGCTGGCGATGATGTACTGTCTCATTCTGTGTTCCTCTCAATAGCCTGGCACGTTCCCGCACCCGTTTTCTTTAGTAGTCGAACTGGTGATAGTAGCGACGATACTTGAGGTTGTGCTTGGTGACCGTCTCGTAATAGCGAGCCAGGCGGTCGGTCACGAGCACCGTCAGAATCCACGGGGAGACGATGACGCGGAACTCGTCGTCAAGGCCCGGGATGGCGAACTCGGCGGTGTCGATGATGTTGATGTCGGTGTCGCCGGTCACGCCGCGGTTGAGGAAGGCGCGGACGCGCTCGTCGAGCTTGCGGTTCTCGTCCTCGCCCATGAACAGGAACACGGGGACGCCGGGCTCCACGAGCTCGAGAGTGCCGTGGAAGAAGTCGGCCGAGGTGATGTAGCGGGTGCGCTTCCACTGCATCTCCTCGAGGATGCACATCGAGAACAGGATCGTCTCGCCCCACAGGGCGCCGGAGCCGATGAACATGGTGTAGGGGGCCAGGGCGTACTTCTTGGCGAGCTCCTCGGCGCGCGGCTCGAAGCGCTTGCGGATATCGAGCATGTCCTTCCAGATATCCTTGGTCTGCTCGATAAACAGGTCAAACTTGGGGAAGCAGCCGCGGCGGTTGAGCAGGCGCAGGCCGAAGCAGTCGGCGAGGTAGTAGCCCATCTCGCAGCCACCGTTACCATGATCGGAAGCCATCTTGACGCAATTCTCGGCGCCGACAGCCTGGCCGATGAGACCCTCGGGCTTGGTCATGGCGTAGACACGAATGCCCTTTTCCTTCATCTTCTTGACGGCCTCGAGGACCTCGGGGGTGGTGCCGGACTCGGAGGCGGTGAGCACGACGGACTTCTCGGTCATGCGCTTGTGGCCGGAGACGTTCCACTCGGCGGCGTGGATCAGGTAGACCTCGAGGTCGCGGTCGCCGAACTTGTTCATGAGGTACTCGAGCTGCATGAGCTCGTCCCAGGTGCCGCCGACGCCCATCAGGAACACGGCGTCGTAGCCCTCGTCGGCGACCTTGTCGGCGAGCGCGGTCATCTTCTTGCCGGTCTCGTAGAGCGCCTTGCCGTCCTCGAGGTAGCCCTCCTGGTCGAAATGCATGATCTCAATCTTCTCGGTTTCCTTCATTTGTCTCTCCTTTCTGGGGTTGTCTCCACATCCCCCATGCCAACGGGCATCAAAACCCGCTTACATTCCGTAACACTCAGCCGCTTTGGCCTTAAGCGCATTGACTGACTCTTCGTAGCCCTCTGCCTTGACCTCCATTTGCTTGGAGACGGCATCGAGATACGGGTGCACGTCCCATGACTTCAGACGCTCGGCGATTATGGCCGCAATCGTCTGGAAGAACACAAGATTGGGAATTGCGCTGAGCAGCGGAGCCACCTGAGGCACCGCAACCTCGTGAGCCTTACCCCTGGGATGGGCCGTGAGCAGCACCGTTTTTGCCGTAACGTTCGATAGCGCATCGGCGATATTCGCAAGACGCTCCGACCCTTGTGGATCGTCGACGATAAACACCAGATAACCCGGAACGATCTGCATCTCGGGACCGTGGACGAACTCCTCGCCCTCGTGATGCATGGCAGGAATCTTGATGGTCTCGCTCAGCTTGAGGGCCGCCTCTTCGGCAACGCCATAGTTGGGGCCGTTGCCGACGACCATGGCGGGCATGTGCTCAGAAAGCTCGAGCATGCGGTCTTGGACATATGCCTCGGCGGTCTTGCACATCACGGCATTGGCATGGATAGCCTCGCGCAGGTCGTCTAAACGCTGGGCAACGCCCTTGGCGTCAATCGTTCCGCGCGCCTGACCGCCGTAAATACCAAAGAGCACCAGGTACTCAACGAGGACCTCGACGCCCAGAGTCACAAAGTCCACCGACTCGACGCCCACACCGTAGTCAAGAACGATATCAGTGTGCTCCTTGATGGGCGCCTCGACGTTTGCCGTGAGCGCAACTGCTGCCATATCGTGTGCACGCATGTAATCGAGCGCTGCAATCGTATTGGTCGAATAGCCGCTCTGCGAAACGGCGATGTTGAGCGCATGCTGCGGATAGGTATGTTCAAAATCGACGAAGGCCTCGGGCGTCACAACGGACACCTGCATCTGCAGCGCATCTTGCAGGTAATCTCGGGCGCAATCGGCGGCATGGCGCGACGAACCCGAAGCAACGATGCGCAGCGCGTCAAAAGAACCGGACTGGATAATATCAACGAGCTGCGCTACCAGCTCAGACGAACGCTCGAGGTTCGCTCCCATACGCACATGGGCAAGCTGAACGTAATCGAGCATCTTCATCGTCTCACCTCGTAATAAATCATTAGTATTTGATACCAATCACAGTTACAGGTTACGGCTTTTTGATACCTCTTTGTCGATTAATTTATCCCCATCGGCGAACGGTCGATTTTGAGCCATGTAAGGTTGTATATGTAATCTGCTCAACGAATCAAAATTCCGTCAGCTTTTCAGCCCGTTATGCAAAAAACCAGCTAGTACGTATAGGTATATCCACCCGCATCGCCGCGGTTAAACGACTTGACGTACTCGATCGCCTGGCCGCTCGCATCGAAGCTCACGCACTCCAGCGTCAAGGCAAGATCGCCCTGCTCCAGTCCAAGCAGGCCGGCATCTCGCGCGCCCAGCGCTTCGATATCGAGCTTTTCCTGCGCCATGACCGGCTTTCGGCCCAACATCTCATAGGTCTCGTACAAACTGAAGACCGACACGTCAATATCTTCGATTGTGGGGAACAGCAGGCACGGGATGAACGCCGTCTCAATCGATACGGGATCGCCGTTGACGCAGTTCAAACGCCGAATCGAATACAGCAAATCGTCCTCGGCAATGCCAAACAGGTTGGCATAATATGGGCCCGCATAACGCTTGGAACGCGCGAGGATACGGACGGACGGCTCGCCGCCCGAAGCACGAACCGATTCGCGAAAGCCTCCCGTTCGCTCGTAGGCAACGGGCACTTTCTGTGCCACAAACGCGCCCTTTCCGCGGACGCGTCGAATCTGCCCACGCCGAACCAGCTCATCGACAGCACTTCGGATGGTCAAGCGTGTCGTACCGAATTCCTCAGCGAGGTCTTTTTCGGACGGAATCATGGAACCCGTGGGATATATACCGCGCTCGATACGCTCCTCGATGCGGCGTCGAATGCGCATATAAACCGGGGTGGCATCTACTGTTTCAGCCATTGTTCACCTGCCACGCTCCTCATGCCGTTCTTTTCGCCGTTATCGGCAAAGCGGAACTTTGTGGGCAAAATCACCGATTTGCAATGCTCCACAAAACGCATGTCCTTATCAAATTCGATCGTGCTCTCATAGAACACCGGCGTTTCCTCTTCTTGTTGGAGCAGCTCGGCCTCTTCGGCGTTCAAACGCGAGATGGAGATATGCTCACGTCCATGCTCAACACGCACGCCACCTTCTTTGAGCAAGACATCGTAAAGGCTCTCGCACTCAAAATCGTGCTCGGGAAGCGATGGGCACAGGGACAGGTTAACGTGAGCCGTCTCGATTGACGCCGGCTCGCCCTCAATAAGTCGAACGCGCTGCATGCGGAGCAAAGGAGCGCCTATAGCCACCCCAAGCTTGTCGGCAAGCGTCTTATCCGCCTCGATGGTCTCGGTGGAAACCAGACGAGAAGAGGGATGCAGGCCGGCAGTCCGCACGGCATCGGAAAAGTTATACGTTTCCTGGAAGATGTTCAGCGGCTTAGGAGGACACACATACGTACCCGATCCGCGACGGCTCTCGAGCGTTCCGCACGAGATGAGCCGCGTGATACCGGCGCGCAACGCCGTACGCGAAACGCCGATCTCTTCGCACAGCACGCGCTCGGCCGGCAGGCGATCGCCGCCGGCAAGCTGATGGTGCTGGATATACCATAGAATTCCCTCAACAGCACGATCTTTAGGGGGAATTGCATAAGATTCGCCTGCCATTGCACAGACTCCTCATTCAGAAACGTATGCCGCCAAAATTAGACCAGCCCTCCCATGGCATCAAATTCGGCCTTGATCTTCTCGGCGACATTCCGATACGACTTATATAGGCTTGAATCGCGTTTGACTTCGTCGGTCATAACGGGAATCTCTAATTTGGAAACCTCGTCTTTTCCCGTCTGAACCGCCACAACAACGCCCATACCAAGACACATATTACGCTTGGCAGCGTTCATTTTCGCCGCCTTAGCGGGATTTGCCAGAATACGCTGGGCAAATTCCTGTTTAGAGACCGTTTCATCGGCCTCCGGATCGCCCGCCTCGGCCACTTCGCACTGCAACACGTCCGTATAGTCAAAAATCTTCGGCTCGCCGCCGCGCTGATGCACGGCCCACTTGCGGCGCGTGGCATCCTGATAGATAGCCGGCAAAAATGTAAACCGCGGCGGGTCCAAAATCGTATCCGTGATGGTAAACACATCGGGATCAAAGGCATCCTGCGGGTTTTTCTTCTTGAACAGCCCCATATCAGCCTCCCGTACTAGCATTAAACAACTCAAGCTGAATATAGCACCAATTTCAAGTCGCCGCTTTACCGTATCGGTGCGCGGCGTCTATGGCTCGCCCAGCGGAAAAGTTCACGGACGAGGGCCGGGGTGCCTGCTTTGTTTTGAGAAGTGGGCTCCGCGAACTTCTCAATATCCTGGCCACCCTGGAGAAGGATACCTGCAAGACCTATGAAGAGGCCATGCT
>CABPCW010000050.1 GCA_902406155.1 uncultured Collinsella sp. | reverse complement strand
ACCCGGAGTTATATAACTTTCGATGGCGTGCCACGATTACGCCACCGTCAACGTGACCTGCACGCAGACGCTCGACGATAGCTGGATCGCGCTCGACGACACCGGTCTATTCCTGGACGAGGGCGCGCGCGTCAACGTGCAGCACACCGTCCTGGGTGCCGGCGCCAGCGCCACCGGCCTTGCCGGCGACCTGCTGGGCGACACCGCCAAGGTGACGATCGATACCGACTACCTGGGCGCCCGCGAGCAGGTGCGCGACTTTAACTACGAGCTGCGCCACCGCGGTCGCAAGACCGAGTGTGAGATCGACGCTAACGGCGTGCTGACCGGCACGTCCAAGAAGGTCTACCGCGGCACCATCGACCTCGTGCACGGCTGCAAGGGTGCCGTCGGCACCGAGCGCGAAACCGTGCTGCTGGCCAACAAGGGCGTCGACAACAAGACCGTCCCCGTCATCCTCTGCGACGAGGACGACGTCGCCGGCAACCACGGCGCCACCATCGGCCACGTCCGCGACGAGCAGCTGTTCTACCTCGCCTGCCGCGGCCTTGACCAAAGCGCCGCCGAGGACCTGTTCATCCGCGCCAAGCTGGAGGACGCCGCGATTTCCGCCACCGATGAGCGCACCCGCGCCGCCGTCGTCCGCCTGGGCAACAACCTGATCGATTACTTTGAAGAGGAGCTCGCATGATCGACACCGAGCACGTTAAATGCGATACCTGCACAGCACCGGAGCCTATGGTGCTCGACGCCAGCGACGAGGCTTCGCGCGGTTGGCCTACCGTAGACATCGAGACTAATCCCTACAAGGCGCAGTTCCCTCTGTTCCAGCAGCACCCCGAGATCGCCTTCCTCGATAGCGCTGCCACCGCACAGCGCCCCGCCTGCGTGCTCGACGCCGAACGCGACTTCTATCAGCGCATGAACGCCAACCCCCTGCGCGGCCTATACTCGCTGTCCGTCGAGGCCACCGAGGCTATCGCGAAGGTTCGCCAGCAGATCGCCGACCTCATCGGCGCCGCCCAGGCCAACGAAGTCGTCTTCACCCGCAACACCAGCGAGTCGCTCAACCTGGTCGCCAAGAGCTTTGCACCCACGGTGCTGGAGCCCGGCGACGAGGTCGTCATCACCATCATGGAGCACCACTCCAACCTGATCCCGTGGCAGCAGGTCTGCCGCGAGACCGGTGCCAAGCTCGTCTACCTCTACCCCACCAAGACCGGCCAGCTCACCACCGAGGAGGTTCTGGCCAAGGTGGGTCCCAAGACCAAGATTCTGGCCGTGGGTCAGGTCTCTAACGTGCTGGGCGTCGAGAACCCGGTCAAGAACCTCGGCAAGCTCGTGCACAAGTATGGCGGCTATCTGGTCGTCGACGGCGCGCAGTCGCTGCCGCACATGCCGGTCAACGTGGCCGATCTGGGCGCAGATTTCTTTGCCTTTAGCGCACACAAGGCCATGGGCCCCATGGGCATCGGCGTGCTGTGGGGCAAGATGGAACTGCTCAACGCCATGCCGCCCATGCTCACCGGCGGCGAGATGATCGACTCGGTCACCGAGCAGGACGCTGTCTGGGCGCCCGTCCCCGAGAAGTTCGAGGCCGGCACGCAGGACGCCGCCGGCATCTTCGCCACGGGCGCAGCGCTTGACTACCTCGTCAACACGGTTGGCTACGAAAACATTCAGGCACGCGAGCAGGCACTTGTCCACTACCTGATGGGCGAGCTCATGCAGCTCGACTTTGTCCAGATCATCGGCTCCATCTATTGGGATAACCACCATGGCGTCGTGAGCTTTAACGTCCGCGGCATCCACCCGCACGACGTGGCGAGCATCATGGACATGGACGGAGTCTGCATCCGCGCCGGCCACCACTGCGCGCAGCCGCTGCTCACCTGGCTGGGCGTCGAGAACCTCGCCTGCTGCCGCGCCAGCGTGGCCTTCTACAACGACAAGGCCGATATCGACAAGTTCATCGCCGGTCTGCATCACGTTTGGAGCACGTTCAATGGGTAACCTCTACACCTCCACCACGTTCATGGAGCACAACTCGCACCCCGACTATAAGTACGAGATGGATGCCCCCACGCACGAGCACGACGGCATCAACCCCAGCTGCGGCGACGAGCTCACCCTGCAGCTACGCGTCGAGAACGATGTGATCGAGGAGGCATCGTTTACCGGTCACGGCTGCGCCATCAGTCAGGCCAGTGCCGACATCATGGCTGACCTCATCACCGGCGAGACGGTCGAAGAGGCACGCCGCCTGGCCGGGCTCTTCCTCGCCATGATCCGCGGCGAGCAACTCTCCGAGGAGGACCTGGAAGACCTGGACGAGGCCGCCCAGCTCCAGGACATCTCGCACATGCCCGCCCGCGTCAAGTGCGCCGAGCTCGCCTGGCGCACCCTCGACGGCATGCTCGAGGGGCAAGCTAGCCAGTAGCGGATGCCCCAGATCAAAGGGTTTGATTGCCGAGCCGCCCAATACGGGTGGCTCGGCTTTTTCATAACGCCTCGGACACACAAGGTCCGCGCACCCGGCGCCCCGTCTGTCATTTATCACACGGCCAACCGCGAACACGAGCGTTTTTCCCCAGTACAAAAAGCTTGGGGCAGGGCCACGGGCACTCTAAACAAAGTGCCAAGCCCCGTCCTGCTGAGCTTCGGCACGCCTCGCGCCTGCCGCAGAAGGGTCCCCTAGGGTGCGGCGTGCATTTTTGCGAGTATTCAGCACGCCAAGCCGTGTGTATACGCATCGGAAGCGTTAATCAACATCTCAAGTCGCCTTTATATAGCGATTTAGAACAAGCATCGAGGTCTCAGGGGGCGCAAACATGAGCTTCGGAGGCTCATCGGTAGGCACAAATAGCTTCGGAGCCCGTATGTTTCAAGATTGCGACGGTGCCGACAGTACCACGATGTTGAATACCCCGCTTTTTGCACGGAGTAGACGGGGGTAGGCACAGGCAAAACAGAACTAAGCCGTTATTTTATGCATGAAGGCGACCGTTCTATGCAAATCTAGATGCGCAGTTACCGTACCAAGCTTTTAGAACAAAGGCTGTGGCGTATGGGCGACCCCGGCTGCGGTGCACAGGCGGCCCTACACCACGTTTCCGCCAGTCCGCACCACAGCTCGCGCACGAGCGCGCACGATACGCGCAACGGTACTTTTGCCAATCCCCGCATACCGTTCAATTTGGCGCACCGTAAAACCGGCATCGTGCAATCCAACGATTACGATATCGCGCTGCGCCCGCGGTGCGGCTTTAAGGCCTTGGAGTGGAACCCCGAGCTCCTTGGCCATCTTGTCGCAAAAGGCGCGCCGTTCCCACTCCGTCTCTTTCATATCGCACATCGCCGACTCACAGCCGTCGGGCGTCGAAAGCGAATAGGCAATAAAGGCCTTGGCAGAACCAAAAAGCTCAAGCGCGCAAGACGGGTCGGAAAATCCCCTCGTCATATCGTTGTCATAGGCCCGTAGATACTCGACAAAGCTGCTCCAGGGATAACGCTCAATGAGACTGATGCCCGCCTCCTGCGGACAGGCGTGAACGGAACGAATAGCCTCCATCACCTGCCAGTCGGTATCGAGCGAGCGGCGCTCAAAACGTTCACGAAATAGGCAGCCCGCGCGCCCAGTGCGCTTATTGAACCGACGAGCATACGTCAACAACAGCCGCTGCATGGCTGCGCTCATTTCGTCCTCGTAATCCAAAAGCACCAGATCCGCGCAGTCGCTCATGAGACACCGCGCCACGATCGTCACCTGGGCATCGCGGCAGCAGTCGCGCATCAGCTCCAAAAACGCCCACCGGTCTTCATCGCCCTCAAAAATGAGCTGCTTGCCCGTGCCGCGTGCACACACATGGTAAAAGCCGGTAACCGTTCTCCAAACGCGCTGCATGGCGCTCCCTTCGCCGGGATCTGCTTACCATCAAATACAGTACGATTGAAGCGTGCCATCAAAACATTCACGCAAAACAATACACTCGCGCGGCCAAAGGCAGTAAACAGGCGGCGAACGGCACCGTTGCAACAGGTCAACCCCTGCAACGCTTACAAGGGCTGACCAAAAGCTTGCCCAAGACGGACCCCCTTTACGGAAGTTCGCAACCACAGAACATAGAGTTAAATCGTTTCAATTGAAAGTTCCGCGCTTCTCGCTACGAAAACTGAGCCGTTCGCCGAATATTCCGTGCATTTCGCGGTATTATAGGGGCTGCATGTCATGTCCCTTTCGAAGGGTCGCCCGGCAATCGCCAGCCACGACCCCCAGACGGGACGCCAACACGATAGAGAGGAGAGGCATGCAGTACTCACAGGAAGTGGAGAACATGTGCCCCGTTGCCAAGGGTGCATACCACGGCCCCGCACCCATCCCCGAGGAGGGCAAGTGGGTCCAGGCTAAGGAGATTTCCGACATCTCCGGTCTTACGCACGGTGTGGGTTGGTGCGCACCTCAGCAGGGCGCCTGCAAGCTCACGCTGAACGTCAAGGACGGCATCATCGAGGAGGCCCTCGTTGAGACCATCGGCTGCTCGGGCATGACCCACTCTGCCGCCATGGCTTCCGAGATCCTTCCCGGTAAGACCATCCTCGAGGCCCTCAACACCGACCTCGTCTGCGACGCCATCAACGTTGCTATGCGCGAGATCTTCCTGCAGATCGTTTACGGCCGCAGCCAGACCGCGTTCTCCGAGGGCGGCCTGCCCGTGGGCGCCTCCCTCGACGACCTCGGCAAGGGCCTTCGCTCTCAGGTCGGCACCATGTTCGGCACCAAGGCCAAGGGCGCTCGTTACCTCGAGCTCGCCCAGGGCTACGTCACCCGCATGGCTCTCAACGACAAGAACGAGATCATCGCGTTCGAGTTCCTGAACCTCGGTAAGTTCACCGACGCCGTCAAGGCCGGCAAGACTCCCGAGGAGGCCATCGCTGGCGCTATGGGCCACTATGGTCAGTGGGAGAACGCAGCCAAGTACATCGACCCGCGCACCGACGAGGAGACTCACTCCGTCGCCAGCGTGTTCCCGGTTCACGAGTAGAAAGGGAGGGAAATAACTATGACTGTTACGTTCGAAGGTTACGAGCGCCGCGCTGACAAGATCAACAAGTGCCTCGCCGACAACGGCATCGCCTCCCTCGAGGAAGCTCTGCAGATCTGCACCGACAAGGGCTTCAACCCGCGTGAGATCGTCAACAACACCCAGTCCATCGCCTTCCAGAACGCCGAGTGGGCTTACACCCTCGGTTGCGCTCTCGCTGTCAAGCGTGGCGCCAAGTCTGCTTCTGAGGCTGCTGCCATCATCGGCGAGGGCATCCAGGCCTTCACCGTTCCCGGCTCCGTCGCCGAGGACCGCAAGGTCGGTCTGGGCCACGGCAACCTGGGCGCTATGCTACTCTCCGACGACACCGAGTGCTTCGCTTTCCTGGCCGGCCACGAGTCCTTCGCTGCCGCCGAGGGCGCTATCGGCCTGGCTCTGAACGCCAACAAGGCTCGCAAGAAGCCGCTGCGCGTTATCCTCAACGGTCTGGGCAAGGACGCTGCTCAGATCATCGCCCGCATCAACGGCTTCACCTACGTGAAGACCCAGTTCGACTACTACACGGGCGAGCTCAAGGTCGTCGAGACCATCCCCTACTCCGATGGTCCCCGCGCTGCCGTTAACTGCTACGGCTCCGACGACGTCCGCGAAGGCGTTGCCATCATGTGGCACGAGAACGTCGACATCTCGATCACCGGTAACTCCACCAACCCCACGCGCTTCCAGCACCCCGTCGCTGGCACCTACAAGAAGGAGCGCATCGAGGCTGGCAAGAAGTACTTCTCCGTCGCTTCTGGTGGCGGCACTGGCCGTACCCTGCACCCGGACAACATGGGCGCCGGCCCTGCCTCTTACGGCATGACCGACACCATGGGCCGTATGCACTCCGACGCCCAGTTCGCCGGTTCTTCCTCCGTGCCTGCGCACGTCGACATGATGGGTCTCATCGGCATGGGCAACAACCCCATGGTCGGTGCCACCGTCGCCTGCGCTGTCGCTGTCGAGGAGGCGCTCAAGGCCTAATCGCGCCCGCGCGATGCTCATATAGCTGAGCTTTGGAGCCGCTACCCACCCGGGTAGCGGCTCTTTTTGTTTGCGCTGTCGCAGGGTAACTAATGCCGATATATCAGTTGTGGCGAAATACGAGATGTAACGAGATGGATTGTCAGAGCGTCCACGACGCCCACCTGCCATAATTGCCCTTTACCGATTTGCCGAGTCTTTGCGGCCCCATTACCGATCACCCGTGCGACAATGCGCCGGACGAGAAAGGAATCCGATGGAATCGACTGATGTACTGGTAATTGGATCTGGCATTGCGGGCCTTTGCGCCGCCATCGAAGCGGCGCGCGCGGGCGCGACCGTCACTGTGGCAAGCGCCGGCAAGACTATGAGTGGATCGAGCTTCTTCCCCGGAACCTGGGGCCTGGGGCTTATCGGACCCGTTAACGAAGACGACGAACAGGACCTCATCAACACCATCCAGACCGTGGGCGGCGGCGTCGCCGACCCTACGCTTGTCCAGACGTTTGTCCACGGCATTCCCCAGGCAATTGAATGGCTCGAGCAAGACCTGGGCGTTGAGCTTCAGCGTCCGCAAAGTGCTGAGAGCGCTCAGCAAAAGCAGTTTATCCCCTGCTTTGACCACAAGACGCGCATGTGGCGCGGCCTCACCCGCAAGCCCCTTGAGGACGCGTGTATGGCCCAGATCGAGTCTCTCAGCATTCGCCTGCTCCCCCGCCACGAGCTTATAGACCTTGTTGAGGATACAACCGGGAAGATTGCCGGCGCCGTACTCTACGACCGCGCAAGCGAGCATCTCGTGCCCATGGCAGCTAAGGCCACTATCATTGCTGCGGGCGGCACCGGCGGCCTATTCGAGCGCAGCCTCACTTCCGCCGACGTGCTCAGCTCATCACAGGCCATCGCGCTGGCGCACGGTGCGTCACTTACTAATATAGAGTTCATGCAGATGATGCCCGGCTTTATCGAGCCCAAACGAAACCTTGTCTTTAACGAGAAGACCTGGCGTTACGTCAAGTTCGACCAACCGGACGATATCGCCGACGACAAGCTGGACAATCTGCTCGAGCAACGCTCTGGATATGGCCCCTTCACTTCGCGTCTGGCTTCCCGCGCCATCGATCTTGCCATCGATCAAGCAGGCGCCGAAGGCCTGGCGCTCCACTACGACTTCCCCCGCGAGGACGTCCCTGAGTTTGTGCAGACCTTTGCCACCTGGCTGCAAGACGAGCACGGCATCGCGCCGACCGACGAGATGCGCGTTGCGATGTATGCCCATGCCGCCAACGGCGGTATCAAGATCGACAAGACCGCGTACACGGGCGTTGAGGGCCTCTATGCTTGCGGCGAGGCGACAGGCGGCATGCACGGCGCCGATCGCATTGGCGGCCTATCAAGCGCCAACGGCATCGTGTTTGGGCGCATCGCGGGCGCATCGGCAGCCCAAGCGGCACAGAATGCACCTGAGGCAGCCCTGAAGGCGGATATCGCCCTCCCCCAGCATGGCATTGCCGCAACAGACGCCGAGCGCCTGACCCGCAACCTCAAACACACGATGAGCACCTACTGCATGATCAACAGGACCGATGCAGGTCTATCCAAGGCTCTGCAACAGCTTGAAAGCCTGCAAGACGAGGCAACGGCCCCGAGCAAGCCACACGCCAATGACAGCGAAATCGCAGCCCTCGCCCGCCTACAGTCGCAGATTCAACTGGCAACGGAGATGGTCAAAGCCATGCGCAAGCGGACCGAAAACCTCGGATCCCACTATCGAGCGGACTAAATCGATTCTCGCTTTGAGTTTGATCACAACTTCTCAACATGCATCGAGCCCCGTAAGCATGATTCCCCTAAGGAAACACGCTTACGGGGCATTAACCGTGTTTTCCCTAAGGGAATCACAGTGCAGATTTCCTCAGCTCCGCGCCCTTTCGGGTTCGACCCAGTGCGAGGTTAATAAAAAAGCGACCAGCCGAAGCCAGTCGCTTTAACATGCTTTGAGTGGGCCGTCAGGGGGTCGAACCCTGGACCTTGGGATTAAGAGTCCCCTGCTCTACCAACTGAGCTAACGACCCAAAGCTAAAGTCCGTTGTGGCGGACTTTAGAGGAGATATCGTGTGGTGGGCCGTCAGGGGGTCGAACCCTGGACCTTGGGATTAAGAGTCCCCTGCTCTACCAACTGAGCTAACGACCCGATATCAACACGAAGCAAGAACTGGGGTGGGTAAAGGGACTCGAACCCTCGACCTACGGGACCACAACCCGTCGCTCTAGCCAACTGAGCTACACCCACCGTGTCCTGTGCGCTTCGCGCTCGACTATTATTGCAAGGAACGCCACGCGATGCAAGCCCCAATTTTCAAGAATTTTGAAAAGAGTTTTTCGAGCGCGTTTCGAGCAATTCCCACCGGTTTCATAGGAGTAAACTTGCCCCACTGCAAATGCTCGAAAGGACAAGCATGAAAGAACTCTCCAATCGCACGGCAACATTTACCGATTCGGTCATCCGCCGCATGACGCGCATCTCCAATAAGTACGGTGCCGTCAACCTCTCGCAGGGCTTCCCCGACTTCGATCCTCCGGCGCAGCTGCTCGAGAGCCTCAGCGCCATCGCTACCGACCCCAAGCCGCTCTATCACCAGTACTCCATCACTTGGGGCTCCCAGGCCATGCGCGAGGCGCTCGCCGCCAAGCAGGAGCACTTTATGGGCATGCCGATCAACCCCAACGAGAACATCGTAGTCACATGCGGCTCTACCGAGGCCATGATGGCCGCCATGATGACGGTCACGAACCCCGGCGACAAGGTCGTAATCTTCTCGCCGTTCTACGAGAACTACGGCGCCGACACGATCCTCTCGGGCGCTGAGCCCATCTATGTGCCGCTCAACCCGCCCACGTTCAGCTTCGAGCGCGAGGTCCTCGAGACGGCCTTCCGCGACAACGACCCCAAGGCCATCGTCCTGTGCAACCCGTCCAACCCCTGCGGCAAGGTCTTTACGCGCGAGGAGCTCACCTTTATCGCCGACCTCTGCAAAAAGTACGACGCCTACTGCATCACCGACGAGGTCTATGAGCACATCGTCTATGCGCCCCACGAGCATGTCTATATGGCCACGCTGCCCGGCATGTTCGAGCGCACCATCAGCTGCAGCTCGCTGTCCAAGACCTACTCCATCACCGGTTGGCGCCTGGGCTACACCATCTCCCCGGCCGAGATTACCGAGCGCATCAAGAAGGTCCACGACTTCCTCACGGTGGGCGCCGCCGCTCCCCTGCAGGAGGCCGTCGTCACCGCCCTCAATTTCGACGATAGCTATTACCAGGAGGTCCTCGACCTCTACACCGCCAAGCGCGACCTGTTCTGCCAGGGCCTCGATAGCATCGGCCTCACGCACAACGTGCCGCAGGGCGCCTACTACGTGATGATAGACATCTCAGAGTTTGGTTATGACAGCGACCTCGACTTCTGCGAGGATCTCGCCTCCAAGGTTGGCGTGGGCGCCGTGCCGGGCTCAAGTTTCTTCCGCGAGCCCGTCAACCACCTGATCCGTTTTCACTTTGCCAAGCGTGACGAAACGCTCAACGCCGCGCTCGAGAACCTCAAGTCCCTGCGAGATAAAATCAAACCGCGCGGGTAGAGACGGTCCAACAACTAAAAGCACCAAAGAAACCTCGCATCGTCCGTTAGGCTGCGAGGTTTCTTTTTATAGCGCTTTCTTAATTTTTTTAGGGCGCTATACTTTAGGAGTGAAGTAACTCGCCAAATAGAGAGGGACGCTATGGCAGGGCAACAGCTTATCGGAGCACTCGAGGCCGGCGGCACCAAGATGGTGTGCGCCACGGGCTATGCGGACGGCACGGTCCTCGAACGCGAGCAGATCGCGACCACAACCCCGCAGGAGACCGTTGAGGCCGTCAACGCATGGTTTGCAGACAAGGGCATCGCCGCCCTGGGCATCGGCGCCTTTGGTCCCACCGCAGTCAACCCTGCCTCGCCACAGTATGGCAAGATTTTGGAGACGCCCAAGACCGCATGGCGCTACTTTGACCTGCTGGGCACCATCCAAAACGAGCTCAACGTCCCCTGCGGCTACGACACCGACGTCAACGTCGCCTGCCTGGGCGAGGTCACCTTTGGCTGCGCACAAGGCCTTACCGACGTGGTGTACCTGACCATCGGCACCGGCGTGGGCGCCGGCGTGCTCTCGGGCGGTCAGCTCGTTCATGGCATGATGCACCCCGAGGCCGGTCACATCCTGGTTACCCGAGACCCGCGTGACGCCATCGGCGAGCACAGCGGCTGCCCCTTTCACGACAATTGCTTGGAGGGCCTCATCGCCGGTCCTGGCGTCAAAAAGCGCTGGGGCGGTAAGTCCGCCGGCGAGATGGCCGACGACCCGGAGGCCATGGACCTGCTTGCCGGATACCTTGCGCAGGCGCTCATGACCTACACGCTGTGCTATGCCCCGCAGAAGATCATCATCGGCGGTGGCGTTGCCGATCACACCCCTATCGTGCCGCTCGCCCGCAAAAAGTGCGCCGAGATGCTCAACGGCTACATCGTCACGC
Organism: uncultured Collinsella sp.; assembly: GCA_902406155.1. GTDB lineage: Bacteria > Actinomycetota > Coriobacteriia > Coriobacteriales > Coriobacteriaceae > Collinsella. The sequence goes on along the minus strand of CABPCW010000050.1, from coordinate 4,246 downwards.
CCGAGGTCAACGATATCGACACCTACATTGTCAACAATAGTCTCGAGGGCAAGCAGGGTATCATGGGCTGCCTGGCCCTGGGTGCTGCCGCGCTTCAGCAGTAGGCGCGCCAAAGGGGCGCCGCAACGTCCAGCAATCCCATCCTACGGGATGACGCCGCCACGCCCCGTATAAGCACCCAAACAAAGAAAGGCCGCCTAGGACCAAGCAACGTGTCCTAGGCGGCCTTTTTGGCACATATGAGCGATCGTAGAAGATATCGAAGCACAACGCCCGCCATCGCTCCGCAGTAGTCGATCATCACGTCGGTGATCATGCCGGCGCGACCGGGCACAAAGAGCTGAATCGTCTCGTCAATCGAGGGAATCAGCAGCAAGAACACCGCCGTGGGAAGCAGCACGTCAAAGGTGCGACGGCCATCGACATCGAAAGCGTGCGTCGCCAGAATGCCGAGCACCATGTACTCGGTAAAATGCGCGCACTTACGAACGACGAAGTTGGTCACCCACTCATACGGAAGCCCCATGCCGTGCAGAAAGCCGCGAACGGCCTCCATAATCGACAGGCTCAATGAACCGGACCCCGTGCCGGGAACCATCGAATTGCCCCAGATGAGCAGCACCATCAAGCAGGTCGCGACCGCCCATTTTCGATCGAGTTTAAGCATGCAGGAGTTATGCCTCCGCACAGAGCGGCTCAAAGCTGGCGGTGCCACCCTCGATAACGCTCAGATAGGCACGGCCCGTGCGCCTCACCGCTGCAGACTGCAGGCGGTCGATCTCCTCCTCGAGAATCTGATTGACGCGCTCGTGACGACGGTTCTCCATGATGCCGGCAGCAATGGCCTCGGCACGCTCGATACCTTCGCGCGAGATGCGCGCGGTGTCCTCGGGGAACACGGCGCTGTGGCGACCAACGTAAGCGGGGGCAGCGGACTGAGGAGCGCTCGTAAACACCGGAGCGGCAACGGGAGCAGGCTCGACGACCTCGTCCAAAATTGCGGCAGCGGCTGCCCACATGCCCTCGTGGCCCGAATAATCGGCCATGGGGACGTCTTCCTCGGGAGTCGCATCGACATGCTCATCGGCAGCGACGGACTGGGACGCGGAGGCCGGGACATCGACCGGGGCAGCGACCACATACGGCATGTCGTTCGAGATGACCGGCTCGTCAAGGTCATCGAGATCGATAGCCGCAGCAGAGGCGTCGCTGATGATCGGCATGTTGGCAAGGTTCGCGTTGTACGGCACAGCCTCCGCCGCCTGCTGCTGTGCAGGAGCGCCCCACAGCGAGCTTTCGGCAGCACGACGGGCGGCAATAGTCTCCTCGTCGACGGCCAGCGGCTCGTCGGCGTAGGGGTCAACGGCGGTGGCGGCAGCCGGAGTCACGGGCGCGGCAGTGTCATACGTAACGGATTGAGCCGTGGCGGCGTTGTTGGCGGCATTGGCCACCAGCGCCACAAAGGCGGCCGTGCTGCCCGCAGGGGCGGCATGAGAGCCCGAGACGGCGCGCGCAGCGGCAGCGATGTCATCACGGTTATAGGAGCCGGTCTTACCGCCGTAGGTGAGTTCGTCGATAGCGACCTGGTAGACGTCGCGTGAGCGCGTGGGATCACAGCTGACCGGCGAATCGTCGTCGAGCATGCTATCGATCATGGACCAAGCGTCGGCCTCGCTCATGGCGTCTGCGGCGCGGGCGATGGTGGGGACGCCATCGTCGGCACGGCGACGCTGGAAGGCACCGGTCAGGCCGGAGAAAACCGAAGAGGGCTGCGCGGCGTTTGCCTGAACGGCAGGAGCCGCAGTAGCAACGCCCTGAGGGGCAGCCCACTGCTGTTGGGCGGGCATCGAGGCGGTCTGGAACTCATTTTGATGCTGGTTGACGTTCGCGGCGCCACCCATGGCGTCGGGCTGGAACAGGCGCTCGGCATGCTGCGCACGATATTCAGAAATGCCGAGCGAGGCGGCATAGATACCCACGCCCGCCACCGCACCCACGGCAAAGGGAACAGCGCCCGCGACGACCGTCTCGTTCACCGACGAAAACGGCAGCGTGGCAGCATACATCACCACGGGAGCGGCAAGGCCGATTCCGCAGGAAAGTCCAGCAAGGACTGCTCGTTGTGTTGCATCAGAAGAAGCCATGAGCTCTCCCCATCTTCCAGCACCCAAATCGCATCATTCAGTTGGCTGCGCGAGAGAAGATGAAGCGGGGCTACGCCCCAAAGCAACGGTATAAGGTTCGTTTCATCTGCGTTTTCCGTCGCGAAGCTTAACAGCTATTATGCGAAACCCCCTTGGGGAATGCAAGCGACGAAGCGGGATTGAAACGGGAAAATCGCTGCTTGCCGGTCGTGAGGTCAATAATCGTTGGCGAGCGGCTATACGAAAAGGGCCAGGATCTAAACCCCGGCCCTTGTGGCATGTCTATGGTTGTTGTCGCGTGCAGCGGACGGCCTAGAACGTCTGCTCGTAATCGCTGTGCTTCTTTGCCGAACGCACCAGGAACTCCTGGTTGGTATTGGTGCCCTTGAGGCCCTTGATAAACGACGCGGCCGCACGCTCGGTATTGTTCATGCCGGCGAGGATGCGGCGCAGGCCAAAGACAAACGGGCGCATCTGCTCGTCGACCAGCAGGTCCTCGTTGCGCGTGCCCGAGGCAACGGGATCGATAGCCGGGAAGATGCGGCGGTCGGCCAGGTCGCGGTCGAGTTTGAGCTCCATGTTGCCGGTACCCTTGAACTCCTCAAAGATGACCTCGTCCATCTTGGAGCCGGTATCGATGAGGGCGGACGCCAGGATGGTGAGCGAGCCGCCGTTCTCGATGTTGCGGGCAGCGCCCAAGAAACGCTTGGGCGGATACAGGGCCGCCGAATCGACGCCGCCCGAAAGGATACGGCCCGAGGCGGGAGCGGCCAAGTTGTAGGCACGGGCAAGGCGCGTGATGGAATCGAGCACCACCACGACGTCGCCGCCCAGCTCCACGATGCGCTTGGCGCGCTCGATCACAAGCTCGGCCACGCGAGTATGGTTATCGGCGGGCATGTCGAAGGTCGAGGCCACGACCTCGCCCTTAATGGAGCGCTGCATGTCAGTGACCTCTTCGGGGCGCTCGTCGACGAGCAGGCAGATGAGGTGCACTTCGGGGTTGTTGATCGAGATAGATTGGCAAATCTTCTTGAGAATCGTGGTCTTGCCGGCCTTGGGCGGAGACACGATCAGGCCGCGCTGGCCCTTGCCGATCGGCGACACGATATCGATGGCGCGACCGGTGATGGAATCCTTGCCGTGCTCCATACGCAAAGGCTCATTGGGATAGACCGGGGTAAGATCGCCAAACTTGGGGCGGTTACGGGCCTGCTCGGGATCAAGGCCATTGACGGTCGTGATCTTGGCAAGGCCGGCGCGCTTGTCGCCACCGCGCGAGGGACGAAGAGAGCCCTCGATCACATCACCCGTACGCAGGCGTGCGGAGCGGATGAGATATGCGGGAACAAAGGCGTCGTCGCTGGACTTCATGTAGCCGTGGGCATGGATGATGCCGGAGCTGTCCGGTCGAATCTGCAGGATGCCCTTGATGTCGCGGAAACCCTCGGCCTTCGCGGCGGTGGTGTAAATCTCTTCGACGAGCTCGGCCTTCTTCTTGCCGGTCGTCTCGATCTCGAACTCCTTGGCCTTTTCGCGCAGCTCGGCGACCTTCATGGCCGCGAGTTCCTCGCGCGAAAGCGTAGGCTCGGCCGGGGCGGCGTTGCGCTCCTTGTTGCGCTGCTTGCGATCGCGCTGACGGCTACGGCGGTCGTTGTTGCGCTCGTCTTTGCGCTCGTTGCGTTCGTCGTTGCGCTTGTGCTGACGACGGTTGGGGCGGGCGTTCTCGTCGGTCTCGGCGGTCGTGGCGCCCTCGGCCGTCGGAGCTGCGGCGTCGGTGTCGGCCGGGGCTTTATTATCGGCCTTGGTATCGGCATCGGCATTGGGCTCAGCATCGGCCTGCTGCTCGACGGCCTTAGCCTTTGCAGACTTCTTGCGCGTACGCTTGGGCTTCTCGGCTGCCGGCTGACCAGCGTTCTCGGCATCGGAAGCGGAGTCGACAGTTGCCTCGGCGACCTCGTTGCCAGAATCCTCGAACGCGTCCTTTTTCGAACCCTTGGCCTTGGACGAGCGCTTAACGGCCGTGCGACGGCTGCGACCGGGGCGAACATCGGCGGCGCGGCATAAGGAAATACACCGCTATTGTCAGCGGCAGAAAGCTA
>CABPCW010000049.1 GCA_902406155.1 uncultured Collinsella sp. | reverse complement strand
TGGATGACTCAGGCGCTCGGCGGCGTGCTCGGCGGTGAGGCCGTCGGCTGTGGCGTCGAGCAGCACGAGGGCATCCTCGGCGCTATGGGTGGCGGCGAATATGGTGTTCTTGGACATGCCGGTGTGAGCGGCGGGGCGCGCCGTGCGGCGGCGCTTGGAGATGACTTCGAGTACCGTGGCGGTTTTGAGCATCAGCATAGGGTCCTCCTTGTTAAAGGGAGTTAGCGTACGTGTCGTATGTGCTTTAAAAACCTAGATGTCGCTCACGTCATGCTCTCGAACCACCACAAAGGGGACAGGCACCTTTGTGGTGGTTTTGACGATCGATTCGTGGCGCTTATGCGTGTGCGGAATCCTCGCGGCGTGCCGAGGGCGACATGCAGGTTTTTCGACTATGGCTGCCTTCCATGGCACACCTCCTTAAGGCCGGGCGCGGCGCGCTTCGGGTGTCTCGCACCCGTTTTAATCCGCCCGTATTCTTGATGAGGGGGTTTGCCGTGTCAACCTCATTGTTCGGAAAACCATTGTCCCTGACAAAGCCTTTACAGAATGACGTGGCCTCAAAGCGCGCCCACATCGACGCCTCGCCTGCGCTAAACTGAAGAGCACGTACGCGATTACGAGAGGAGCCCGCATGGAGGCTTACAAGCAAGAGTTCATCAAGTTTATGGTCGAGTCCGACGTTCTTAAGTTCGGCAGCTTTACGCTCAAGAGCGGCCGTCAGTCCCCGTTCTTTATGAACGCCGGCGCTTACGTGACGGGCTACCAGCTCAAGAAGCTGGGCGAGTATTACGCCCAGGCTATCCACGATAACTTTGGCGACGACTTTGATGTCCTGTTTGGGCCGGCCTACAAGGGCATTCCCCTGGCCGTCGTGACCGCCATTGCCTACCACGAGCTGTACGGCAAGGAGGTCAAGTACTGCTGCGACCGCAAGGAGGCCAAGGACCACGGCGCCGACAAGGGCAACCTGCTGGGCTACGAGCCCCAGGACGGCGACCGCGTGGTCATGGTCGAGGACGTCACCACCAGCGGCAAGTCCATCGATGAGACCTATCCCAAGGTCAAGGCGGCTGCCGATGTCGAGATCAAGGGCCTCATCGTGTCTCTCAACCGCATGGAGGTCGGCAAGGGTGGCGTTACCACCGCGCAGAAGGAGATCGAGGCCAAGTACGGCTTCCCCGTCGCGAGCATCGTTTCCATGGCCGAGGTCGTCGAGACCCTCTACAACCACGAGATCGACGGCAAAGTCGTCATCGACGACGAGCTCAAGACCGCTATCGACGCCTACTACGAGCAGTACGGAGCTCGGGAGTAGTTACGCGGGTTTACCAACCCGCGTAACGGCTCGACGCTGCAAACCCGCCAGAGCGGCAATCTGCCTTTCAACTTCGGCGGCATGATCAAAAGATCAATGCCGCCTCGTTTCAAGGCACCTTGCTCGCTCTGGCGGGTTTTCGCTGTCGTTGCCAAAACATCGGCGTTGCCTTGGTAGTCATTGGGGACAGACATAAATGAGTAGTCATTGGGGCGTTCTTAAATGACTACTCAGGATGAGCGTCCAAAAATCCGCGCTCGTTCGATTGGCGCATGTCTACGCAGCGTAGGTTGTCGAGCCTGGCCTTCAAATGGATACTGACTGTCGAACCGGTTCACTCCATTTCTTCAATTTGATTGGACAGCCCATGAACCAGACACGGCAAACCAATGCCTCCCATACTTTTTTGGCAGCGCATGCCATCAAGCAGCTGCGCGAAGAGCGCGGCCTCACCCAGCGCGCCCTGGCGGAAAGCCTTGGCGTGACCGATAAAGCCGTCAGCAAGTGGGAATCCGGCCGCGGCCTTCCCGACATTTCCCTCGTTGAGCCTTTGGCCCAGAGACTCGGCATAAGCGTGGCCGAGCTTTTGGCTGGTGACATTCGGGCCAACGCCAACCGTGCAGGCAATATGCTCAAAGGCGTCTTTTACGTTTGCCCTATCTGCGGAAACGTTGTGCACGCGCTCGGAGAAGGCAGCTTTAGCTGCTGTGGCTCCACGATGTTTCCCCAGGAGGCCGAAGAGCCGGACGCGGACCACGCCTTTTCCATCGAGCGCATCGAGGACGATTGGTACGTCACGCTCGATCATCCCATGACCAAGGATCACTACATTAGCTTTGTGGCATATGCGACTATGGACGGCATCTGCTTTAAGAAGCTCTATCCAGAGCAATCGGTGCAGCCGCGCTTCCATATTACCGGGCGCGGCAGGATATATCTTTACTGCAACCAACACGGACTCTTTACGTCGCTGACGCCTCGCAAATAACGGCTGTCTTCCGCCCTCCTCATGCGTTCCCAGGGGACCCAAAATGAGCGTGGATAATCTCCCGTTTATGGGCCGCATGCAGGCTCAAAGTGGGAGATTATCCACGCTCGTTATCTGAGTGTCCAAAAATCCACGCTCGTCGCTACTTGAGTCCGGGCAGGCGGGTGTAGGGGAACGAGCGCTCTAAGAACTCGGAGCAGCGGGCGTAATCTTTGGCAAAGTAGCTGCTATAGAGCGAATCGAGTACGTATTGCACGGCGATATGGCTGGCGAATTGCGTGATGCGGTGCGTCATGCTCTCGTGGTCGCTTACCGTGAGATAGGCGGCAAAGCCGGGGTGAATGCGGGCACAGTACGGCGTGCCGATGACGATGACCGGGACATGTCGACTGCTAAGGATCGGCAAGATCTCCTTGAGGTTGGGGGCAAGGCCGCTGTAGGAGATGATGATTGCCACATGGTCGGGACCCGAGGCGAGCGCCGTGCGCACCTGCGCCTCGACGCTGTCGTGGCACGTCGCGCTTTTGCCGGCGGAAAGCAGGCGATCGCGGAACATTCCCGCTGGATACAGGTTATGCGAGCCCGTGTAGATGTCCACGGTGCCGGCGCGCATGATGAGCTTGGCGGCGTGGTCGAGCTGTGCAGGGTCGAGCAGCTCCTGCGTTTCGGCCAAGGTGGTCTGGTAGAGCCCCTCCATGCGCTCCATCACCTGCGCAGGGGTGGAAGTGGCATCGAAGGGAAAGTTGATGTCCACGTCGCGCCGGTTGCCCGCCTCGGTCGCCTGGCGGATGAGCTCGACCTTGAGGTCTTTGAATCCCTCGAGGCCGAGCTTTTTGCAAAAGCGGTGCACGCTCGCGACCGAAACGTTGGCGCACGCGGCAAATTCCTTAATGGAAAGCCCGCGCACATCCTCGCCCATGGCGAGGGCCGTTCGCCCAAGTTGTTGCTCGGTGGGGGTGAGGCTTTTGCCCTGCGTGATCTTTCGCCTGATATCCATATGGCTCCTATGCGTTTGCGTCGCGATAAACCAATCATAGCGATAAATAAAACGTTCGGCTTGGCTGGGAGTTTTGGTCCGCCGGTCTATGAACGACGGACCGCTCGACGCTGCGCGGGCTCAACATAGGGGCGCTGTCCTTGTTGGGCCGTTTGCGCCCGGGGCGTTACCCGAGCACGCGTACGGGCCCCAAGAGGCCGCTGGGATCGGAGGGCTCGGTCATGCCGAACATGTCGGGGACGGCGTGGTCGAGGGTGTTGATGATATCGATCGTAAGCGCGTGCTCGCCGGCTAAAAGTGCGGCGGCCTCAAAGCGGTAAGGCGGACAGATGCGGGTGCCGAGGGATTTGCCGTCGAGGGTGACGGTTGCGGTCTCAAAGACCTCGCCAAGGTCGATGACGGTGCGGGTGGCCGCTTCGCCCAGGACAAAGGAGGCCCGGTAGCGGAATGTGCCGGCCTTGCCGGGGAACTCGGCCGAGGAAAGGTCGTGCAGGTCTGCAAGCTCAACAGACTCGCCAAAGGCATCGGTGCCAGGGGCAGAGAAGGCAACCGCCCAGGGCCCGTCGACGCATGTGGCTTCGTCTCCAGCAGTTGCCGCGCCGGCGGAACCTGTAGCCCCAAGGACCACGATGCAGCTCTCGTAGGGAGCCAGCTCGAGCGTGCCGTCAAAGGCGGCGGGATCGGTACCGTTGAGCAGGTCGAGGCGCGCGCCTGCAACGGGTGTGCCGTCGGCAAGCGCAATCTGAGTGGAGATACCCTGCTTGGGATGCTCGTTGATGAGCATCAGATAGGTCTCGCCCGCCCGCTCGTAGCGCAGTGCGCGCAGCCAGGGCTGGGACTCGGCACAAACCACGGTCTGCATACCGGCGTCGGCAAGCGTGCCTGCGAGCTCGGCGGTTGCCAGGAGCTTGATGCCGGCGACCGCGGCTGCATCCACGGAGGCAAAGCCCTCGCGGGCTGCAATATCACCGTCGTAGCGCTTGCTCGGCAACTCATCCAGCGCGTACACGGCAACACCTGCGGCTGCGGCACGCGCGGCAAAGTCGAGCACGGCTCCGCCGACAAACTCGGCTCCGGGCATCACCAGGCAGCGGTATGCCTGGCCGTTCACGCTAAAGCCGCTACCGTCTGCGGCAATTTCAATGGCATAGCGCCCTGCGTCCTCAAATGCCTCTGCCGGCACGATGTCAAAGTCGACCTGCGCGCGCAAAAGCTCGGAGGCGGCATGCTGCATAAAGTTCGCCTCGCCTGCCCACTCGGCGTCCGCATGGTAGAGAAGCGCCACCGGGGTCGTTGCGCGCCCGCCGCTCAGCAGGCTCGCCGTACGGTTCATGTAGCTCATGAGCTGCCCAAAGTGTGCAATCTGGGGGTTTTGGCCATGCGCATAGAAATGCGGCGGGCAGTCCCAGTCGGGGAAGGCGGCCATGCTAAAGGCATGCGGCACAAACCAATTGACGCCGCGCACCAAAAAATGATCGGCGATCCACTTCATCTCGCGTAGGCCTTCGTGCCATCCAAATGCGCCAAAGACCTCGGCCATGCAGCGCCCCTGCTTTTTGGGGTCGAGGTGTGCTGCCGAGGAGCCCAGCTTGGGCAGCACGTAGTTATAGAACTCGAGGTCCCACACGCCGCGTCCGTAGCTGTGAAGGCCGCGGTCCATGCCGGGTACCAGCTGGTTGATCACGATGTCGACGCCCGCCATGTCCTGACCGCCCACGGCGCGGAAGTAGTGCCCGGCGCCCACGCCCAGGCGCGCGTGACAGTCCTTGTCCTCGATAACGTGGCCGATGTACTGCACGCCGCGCGCGCGGCACCAGTCTCCGAGCTGGTCGCAGAAGCACTCCTTATAGAGGGTGCTCGCGATGTCCATATAGACGTGGCGTACGTGCGCGCCGGCCGGCTCGCGGTCCCACAGGTGCGGGAGCTCGGCCAGGTAGCGCTCGCCCAGTGCCGCGCGTAGGCGACGCTCAAGCTCGGCCGACCAGGGTAGGGGCGCGGTGGCCTTGCCGATGAGCGTGTCCGAGATGCCATCGGGGCCCGTGGTGCCCTTCTCGTTGGCAAATCCGGGCTCATCGGAGAAAAAGCCCAGGATCGTCTTACCAAACTCATCGCCCAGATGCTCAAAATGCGGCTCGTAGACAGCATCGATGAGCTGCGCCACCGAGGCGCGGTCGACCATATTGATGTAGTCCTCGTTGTAGGAGGTCTTGCCGCTCGTGAACATCACGCATGCCTGTGTGAGGCCCGCAGGTGCATCGAAGACCAGGCGGCTGGGGTTGCCGTCTACATCGTCGATTACTCGGTAAGCGACGTCGACGGAGCTGCCGTCCTGCATAAATGTCACGCCGTGGAAGCGCTCCGTTTTGTCGAGCATGTTGGCGAGCGCGATGCTTGCGGCGGACGTGGGGCCCACGATGTCGAACGTGCGGTGCGTGAGCACGATCTTGCGGAGCTCGGGCACGGCTTCCTTGACGACGCCGTTGGCAAAGCCCGTGGGGAAGTGCGCGTCGTCCAAGATCCAGAGCTTAAGGCCCAGCTGCTTGCACTCGTCAATGACAAAGCGCAAGTCGCGCCACCAGCCCTCGCCGCAAAAATCGGGGTGTGGGCGGCTTTCGAGACAGACCTCGTGGATGTCGGCGCCGGCGATCTTTTCCAGATACTCGGCAATGGTCTTATGGCTCTCGCCCTTCATCCACAAAAACGGAAGCACGTGGTTGTCGTATGTGCCCTCGAGCACCTGCTGATAGTACGCGGTCATGGATCCTCCTTGGCTCGATCGATCTGCTGCATAGCACAGATTATGGACGCGTCGGCGCGTTCTGCTAATATCTGAATCACGACGAACTATGACCAAATCAACGATTGGCAAGCCATGGAGATCGACGAGCTCGAGCGTAGGCTCAGCGAACTGAGCACCAGTGAGATCGCTTATAAAGACGGCATGGCATTTGATTGGTCGATTATGACCGAGCATGTCGAAATCGACGGATGCCCAGTGCGCAAGATTGGGCAGCCAGGGTTTGCCTATGCCCAGCCCGGCATGCCGCGTGGCCTGACGATAAGGAAAAACTCGCGCTTTAATGCAGTTCCCGAGCACGTGCATGATTACGTGGAGCTGAGCTATGTGTATCGCGGACGCTGCCCGCAGACGGTGGCGGGGGAGAGGCTCGAGCTGGGCCGCAACGAGGTGCTTTTGCTCGACGCCCTCTGCCCGCATGCCGTGGCGGCGCTTGGTGAGGACGACATCATGCTAAGCATGACCGTTTCACGCTCTTTTTTGCGCCGGAGTCTCGAGTCGAGCCTCTCGCGCGAGAGCGCGGTCTCGCGGTTTTTGTTCAACGCGCTCAACAGCGAGACGGACCATCGGGGCCATGTCCGTTTTCATTGCGGCGAGAGCCGTCGGATTCGGCGCTACATGCAGGAGATGCTCTGCGAGCTGTACGACCCGAGCCCCAACGGTCCCGAGATCGTCTTGCGTCTGTTTCAGCTGTTTTTGGCCGAGCTCATGGATTGCTACGAGCGCGAGCTGGTGCGCGGCGCGGCGGACGGCGCGGCGGGGCCCACTGCCCTGGTGACGGGAATGCTCGGCTATATCGATCGCGAATTCGCCGCGTGCTCCCTCGAGGGGATGGCGGCGGAGTTTGGCTTGAGCCCTAATTATGCGACGGCGCTCCTCAAGCGGCATGTGGGCAAGACCTTTAGGCAGCTTGTGCAGGAGCGACGCCTGGTACGTGCGGCCGAGCTTCTGTGCGGCGGCGCCACGGCCGGGGCGGCTGCGCATGCGGTGGGCTATGAAAACATGAGCTTCTTCTACCGTAAGTTTCACGACAAGTATGGCTGCACCCCCGCGGCATACCGCCGGTAAGCGCGGGGCGGATCGTCTTCGCTCCTTCGGTGTCAAAAAGTTTCAGCTGCAGCGCTGTTGCAGCGCGCGTCTGCGAAAAGAAGTGTCGGGTTTGGCACCCCTGCCCCTGTCTGTCGCGTGCGTGGGCGATACTCGGCCTATCGACCCGCAATGCAAAGGAGATGCTCATGGCAAACATCAAGTTCCCCGAGGGTTTCTATTGGGGTGGCGCCACGGCCGCCAATCAGTTTGAGGGCGCTTGGAACGTGGACGGCCGCGGTCCTTCGGTCGACGACCATTTCTTGGGCGGCAGCTACAAGGAGCCGCGTCAGATCACGATCGACATCGACCCCAACCGCTTCTACCCCAACCATGACGGCATCGATTTCTACCATCACTACGAGGAGGACATCGCGCTGTTCGCCGAGATGGGCTTCAACATGTTCCGCATGTCCATCTCTTGGAGCCGCATCTTCCCCAACGGTGACGACGCCGAGCCCAACGAGGCAGGTCTCGCCTTCTACGACCGCGTCTTCGACTGCCTGCGCGCTCACAATATTGAGCCGCTCGTGACCCTGTCGCACTACGAGATGCCCTATCACCTGGTCGAGAAATACAATGGCTGGGCGAGCCGCGAGCTCATCGGCTTCTTTGAGAAGTACTGCCAGACCGTCTTCGACCGCTATCAGGACAAGGTCAAGTTCTGGCTCACCTTCAACGAGATCAACTGCGGCACCCAGGACATGGGTAACCTCTTTGGGACCAGCATGATCCAGGGCTTTGAGGGCCCGGCTTCGGCGGTCCACGCCACGCCGCAGGCCCGTATGCAGGCCCTGCATCACCAGTTTGTCGCCAGCGGCCGCGTCGTGCGCTATGCCCACGAGCACTATCCGCAGTTTAAGATGGGCAACATGGACTGCTTCATCCTCTCCTATGCCGCCACGTGCGATCCGGCCGACGTGTTCGCCACGCAGCAGGAGATGAATACCATGAACTGGTACTGCTCCGACGTGCAGGTGCGCGGCAAGTATCCGTTCTATGCCAAGCGCTTCTGGGCCGAAAACGATGTCGAGCTCGTGATGGAGGACGGCGACCTGCAGGATATCGCCGACGGCAAGGTCGATTTCTACACCTTTAGCTACTACATGTCCGGCACCGTGGGCACCCACAAGGATCACGAGATGACCGAGGGCAACATGACCTTTGGCGGCAAGAACCCCTATCTGGAGTCCACCGATTGGGGCTGGCAGATCGATCCGCTGGGCCTGCGCATCGCCCTCAACGAGATTTACGCCCGCTACGAGATTCCGCTGATGGTGGTCGAGAACGGCATGGGCGCCTACGACGAGGTCGAGGAGGACGGCTCCATCCATGACCCGTATCGCATCGCCTACTTGCAGAGCCACGTCAAGGCCATGGGCGAGGCCATTGCCGACGGCGTCGACCTGATCGCCTACACCTGGTGGGGCCCCATCGACCTGGTTTCCGCCGGCACGGGCGAGATGCGCAAGCGCTACGGCTTTATCCACGTCGATAAGTACGACGACGGCACCGGTACCTACGAGCGACGCCGCAAAGACAGCTTCTACGCCTACCAGAAGATCATCAAGTCCAACGGTGCCGAGGGCCTGGATTAATCGACAATATGAGTGCCACCGGGGAAAAGCGTTGGGATGGGCTCGCGATTCGAGTCCCCACCTTAGCATTTGAACCATTTGGCACTATAATCACCATAGGCATGCGCAAAACGTTGCGCTTAATCAAGAGGAGAAAACGTATGGGTCTGTTTGACATGTTCAAGAAGAAGGCTGAGCCCGCGGCTGCCGCTGCTCCGGCCTCCATCTTTGCTTCTGCCGGCGCCGACGTGCTGTGCTCGCCCGTCAAGGGCAAGGTCATCAAGATGGCCGACGTGCCCGATCCCGTCTTTGGTGGCGAGGTTCTGGGCAAGGGCTGCGCCGTGTGGCCCGAGGACGATCTGGTCTACGCTCCCTGCGACGGCAAGGTGACCGTCACCATGGGTCACGCCGTGGGCCTGCAGTCCGATAGCGGCATCGAGGTTCTGGTGCACGTTGGCGTCGATACCGTCAACATGAACGGCGACGGCTTCGAGGGCTTCGTCAAGGCCGACGACGTCGTTAAGGCTGGCCAGCCCATGCTCAAGATCGACCGCGCCAAGATCGCCGCTGCCGGCTACAAGGACTGCGTCGTCGTGGCTGTGTCCAACACCGCCGAGTTCGCCGACGTCGAGCTCGCCGTCGAGGCTGACTCCGCTGTCGCCGCCGGCGATGCCATCGTCAAGGTCGTCCGCAAGTAAACTGCGGCAACATAAGGATGTGCAAGGGTGGTCGGGTTATCCGGCCGCCCTTTTTTATTGCAATGCGGCGGAACGTTTTATTGCGCGTTGGGCGGACCGGTAAACCGTTCGGACGTTAAATCGAGCCGACTGCGCTTTTGCTTTGCCGGGGGCGTTCGTTAGCGGCTAGTATGGCCTTATTGTTACGACGTGCACCGTGTTGGGAAGCGCGGTGCCGCTAGTTGGGAGGAATGTCATGAAGAAGAAGCTGCTGCTTGCGCCCCTGATGGCTGTTCTGGTCGCGTGCGTGGTTGTGCTTTCCGGCTGCGGAGGTCCTTCGGTTGAGGAACTCATCACCGATGATCTTACGACGCAGTTTGACGAGGTCAAGAACGGCGGCGACGACTTCCTCGCCGGCCTGGAAGAGGCCTCGGGCGACGAGTTTGAGCAGCTGGGCATCGATCCCAAGGAGTACGCCAAGAGCTATCTCGAGGGCTTTGACTACAAGATCGGCGACGTGACGGTCGACGAGGACAAGGGTACCGCGACTGCCGAGGTCACCATTACCTGCAAGTCCATGAACCAGATCGTTGAGGATTTTGCCACCCAGTACCAGGAGAAGGTCGCCGCGCTCGATTCGATGCCTTCCGATGACGAGCTGTACAAGATGGCCGGTCAGGTTATGGTCGATGTGACCAAGGCTGCTAAGACCAAGGACACCAAGGTTACCTTCAAGTACACCGCCAATGACGATGGCGAGTGGTCTGCTGACGATTCCGCAACCACCGAGATGATGAATGCAATGATGAACTAGGGGAGTTACACGGTAGTTCGTTACGGCGTTTTACCAAACGCCGTAACTGCCCGACGCTGCGCGGGCGCCAGAGCGACAACTTGTCATTCAAAGAGGACGGCATGACCAGAAGGTCTATGCCGTCCTCCTTTCATGCCAATTTGTTCGCTCTGGTGCCCGCTCGCTGCCCGTCCTCTACCTGCGGCGTTGCCATGGTAGTCATTGAGGTGGCAGTTGGGGACGTTCCTTTTCTGCCGGCAGTTGGGGACACTCCTTGCGCCAGCGTTGCATCGCGAACGCTCGGGAAAATGCGACCCGGTTTTTGGCCGAATAGTGGGTTACGGTTTCCGGATGGGGTGGGTTGCGGAAAGTGCGACCCGGAATATTGCTCCACAACGGGATGCCGTTTCCCCGACGCGCCTCAAACGGAAAGCGCGTCCCATTCCGGAGCTCCAAAACGGGATGCGCTTTCCGCGCGGAAGAATTGTCGCAGCTGCGTTAAGCGGTGTCGCTCGCTACTCGCCCAAGATTAGCTCGGCGAGTTCGTCCTGCGTATCAACAACGTAGTCGGCACCGGTGGCTTCCAGCTCTGCGCGGCCGCGGAAGCCCCAGCTGACGCCCGCGCTCTTAAGGCCGGCGTTATGACCGGTCAGGATATCGACATTGGAATCGCCCACGTAGAGCGTGGTCGCCGGGTTGGCGCCCAGCTCTTCCATCACATGCAGCGTGACGGGTGCTTCGGGCTTGGGCGGAAAGGCATCGACACGGCCCTGCACCAGCGCAAAGCGCTCGGAACCAAAGTATTTCTCGATAAGCGGAGCCGCCGAGATGTGGTCCTTGTTGGTGAGCACGGCGAGCGTGACGCCCGCGGCGCGCAGGCGGTCGAGCATCTCGATTGTGCCGGCATAGGGGGCGGTGTGGTCCTCCTTGTGCTCGCCGTAGTAAGCCCTAAACTCTGCGAGCGCCTGCTCAAACATACGCCCGTCGCCCGCATACTCGGCCGGCATAAAGCGCTCAACCAGCTTGAGCATGCCGTTTCCCACCTTATAGCGGTATTCGTCAACGGCAAACGTGGGCCAGCCGTGCATCTCGCAGGTGTGGTTGCCGGCGGCCGCCAGGTCCTCGAGCGTGTTGAGGATAGTGCCGTCAAGGTCAAAGATCACAGTGGAAAAAGCTGCCATAGGTACGCTCCCATCTATATAGCTCACGCAAACGGCAACCATAATAGCGCGTGCCGTTCCAGTCGGGCATGAGCGAGCCAAATGTCCCCCGTGGGACTGAGGGGGCCAAAAGTCCCCGTTAAAACGCTTAAATGGCCTCTAACAGGTACATTTGGCCCCCTCAATCCCACGGGGGACACTCGGCCCGCTCAATCTTGCGCACGGGGCTTATCGGCCTGTTCAACCCTGCGGGGAATGCCGCCCGCCAGATGCAAACGACCGGTCACGGGTTGTTACGAGTGCCGTGTCCATACTTCCTTAACACATAAGATAAGCTGATAACTGCATATTCAATCCGATTTACCCAGCTAAAGTGTTCTCATTACGCATATTGTTGGTGGGTAGTTCGGGCTCCGTGTGGAGGGGAGAACGTATGAGGTTACCGGCTTTTGCTAAGAAGGCGTTTAGGGGGGGGTAGTCGCGGCGCTTGTGCTTGCCATGCCCGCGCCCGCGCTCGCCTGCACGCAGGTTTACATCGGTAAGAACCAGACAACGACGGGCGATACCTATGTCGGCCGCGCCGAGGACTATTCACCTCGCTACTGCAAGACCTTTGGCGTGCAGCAGTCGATCGACAACCCTGTCTTCCGTTCTTTCGAGAACGATTCTGTGCCGGGGACCGGCTTTGAGTACACCTATCAGGGTCGCTCGTATCGTTACACCTATGTTCGTGACAATCCCGATGAGTGGGATGCCCAGGACGACGAGGCAGCGTCCCGCGTGTATTCCGAGGCCGGCACCAACGAGCGCGGCGTCTCCGTTTCCGCGACGCTCACAACGGATTACAACGACGGAATCGATGCTATCGACCCTCTTGTCGACACGGGCATCGGCGAGTATAACCTGGCCGACTACCTGTTGAGCGTTTCGTCCACGGCGCGCGACGGCGTGGAGAAGCTCGGCGCCATCATCGATCAGTATGGCTCTCAGGGCTGCAACCAGATCGTCATTGCCGACAATACCGAGACCTGGATTTTCGCTCAGCTTTCGGGCCATCAGTGGATTGCCGTCAAGATGGGCGACGACGTGGCGTCCGTTAATCCCAACATCGGCGGCCTGCAGTATAAGGTCGATCTTGACGATGCGAGTCAGTGCCTGCACTCGGCCGATGTCGTGACGCTGCCCGAGTCCAACGGCGTTCTCGTAACCTATGACGACGGCACGCCGAACATCTTCAAGACGTATGGCAAGGAGAATTCGGGTTCGTCGCAGAATACGCGCCTGGCCCAGGGACGTGCTTACTTCGGTGCTGCCCTTGCGCCTCAGACGGACTATACCGTTGATGAACAGGGTCGCGTCACCTCGCTCATCGACCCGCAGCTGTCGTTTACGTCGGGCATCAAATCCGATACGTTCACGGCGTTGCGTTCCCTCGCTGCCCGCGGTGAGCAGGATGACAGCCTCAACGCCAATCTCAACAGTGCCCTGTATGCCATCGGCAACAACAGAACGACCGAGAGCAATATCTTCCAGATTCGGTCCGGCCTTTCCAGTGATATCGCCACGATTCAGTGGGAAGCGCTTTCGCGCTGCGAGTTCAGCGTGTACCTGCCCAGCTACTCTGCGCTGTTGACGGAAGTTCCGGCTGACTACTTCCCGGCGTGGAACACGGTGGACGGCACTTATACAGGACGCAAGGACGACGTCGCGCAGGCTTTGGTCGAAAAAGACGGCAAGAACCTCGACTACGTCTTCATGGACATCAACACGCTCGCCTACAACAACCGTGCCTCGATGGGTGAGAACGTGCGCGCCTACCTCGATGTCCTTCAGAAGCAGGTTATCGCCCAGCAGGACGTTGTTGACGGGTTGATGCAGGCAACCCCTGCCGATCAGCGCACGGACCTTGCCAACAAGGCGTTTGCCGCAGTGAGCGAACAGGTCTACAACAAGGCGGCCAAGCTTCTCGACGAGATGCGCGCCTATGTGAATGCGGGAGATACCTCGAGTGCGTTTATGCCGAGCGACTATGACGCCGAGAATGGAACCTCCCGGACCCCGATTATGTATGCGTCCGCTTTTGTTGCTCCCAGCATCACGGCTCAGCCGCAGTCGGTAACGTGTGCTCAGGGCGCTGAGGCCAAGCTGAGCGTTGCCGCGACGGTTGATGACAGCGTGGATGGCTCGGATGCCCAGCTTACCTACCAGTGGTTCGTCAAGGGCGAGGACGGTAACTTCTCTGCCATCGACGGGGCGACGGCGGCTGAGTACGTCGCCGCGACGACCGAGGTCGGTTCAAAGGCGTATCGCGTTGAGGTGACGAGTGCTGCCGGGCTGGTTTCCACGTCCGATGAAGCGACGGTGACCGTGACGCAGGCTGCGCAGGAGAAGCCTGGGCAGAAGCCCGGTCAGAAGACGGATGTGAAGACGGACGTCAAGACCGATACCGCCAAGAAGGCGACCAAGGGAGGGCTTGCCAAGACCGGTGATTCGTCTGTGGTGACCGTGGCGCTTCTGACGGTGGCTGGAGTTCTGGCCGTTATGGGGGCCGTGCTTATCCGCAAACGTGCGAATTAGCCGGAGCGGGTCATAGACGACAGCCCTAACTAAAAACGGTCCCGTACGAGTAATCGTGCGGGACCGTTTGCTTGAGCTAAAGCAAAATGAGCGGGCCGAATGTCCCCCGTGGGGCTGAGGGGGCCAAAAAGACCTCGTCGATGATGCGCTTCATCATCTGTCCGCTGGAGCCGTGGCCCAAAAGCACGGTCTTGTCGGTCAGCTGCTTGGATGACATATCGACTCCTCGGATATATGCAAGGGACAGATTCTTAAGACATGGCCCCAAACATCACGCATAATCCAAGCTCTCGGACGGCGCACGGAAGCGTATCCATGCCGCGTTGGCTGCGGCTGCGCTCGGCTGGCATCGATGGCCGTCGGCAAATTATGCAGCATGTTATGGGCCATGCCTTAAGATTTGAGACAAACGTACCTGCCGGCGTAGGGGGCTGTGTGGTCCTCCTTGTGCTCGCCGTAATAGGCGCGGAACTCGGCGAGCGTCTGCTCAAAGGTGCGCCCGTCGCCCGCAAACTCGGCCGGTATAAAGCGCTCGACCAGCTTGAGCATGCCGTTTCCCACCTTGTAGCGGTACTCGTCCACGGCAAACGTGGGCCAGCCGTGCATCCCGCACGTGTGGTTGCCGGCGGCGGCCAGGTCCTCGAGCGTGTTGAGGATAGTGCCGTCGAGGTCAAAAATCACATGGGAAAACGCTGCCGCCATGGGTGCTCCTGCCGTTTGAGTAATAAAACGCACTCCATGATACTGGGCCTGCGTATCGGGCACGTTTGGAATCTGAATATCTTTGCCGGCCTTGAACCGCGTTGCGCCAGCCGCGAGCCCTTGCCGCTAGCAAATCCTAGGCAGCTGCTCTCCCACGAGCATGTCGAGGATGCGGGTCGAACCCCAACCGGTGCGTACGCGCACGGCGGGTCGAGCGTCCGATCCAAGCGGCAGCACGCGACCGATGATGGTGGCGTTCTCGCCGTAGCGGGCGGCGCGCATG
>CABPCW010000048.1 GCA_902406155.1 uncultured Collinsella sp. | reverse complement strand
AGTTGAAAGGCAGATTGCCGCTCTGGCGGGTTTGCAGCGTCAACTGGTTACGCGGGCTGGTAAGCCCGCGTAACCCTAATAATTGGCTTCGTAGCCGTTGCCGTCGCCGGTGGGCTCTTCGTAGTAGTTCGAATCGCTCGAATCGCCTGAGTCATCGGAATCGTCAGAGCTGACCGATGAGGTTGCGGTGCCGTTGGCGTAATCGTCGGACGTATTGCTGTTGAGGTCGCCAATCGTGGAGCTGGTACCATCGGACAGGCCCATGGTATTGGGGCCCTTGGGATCCTTACCAGCGTCGACGCGCGCCATCATTTCCTTGAGCTCGTCCTCGTAGACAAAGACGTAGCTTACGCCATCAATCATGGTGCTGTCATCGGCATACGAAGGCAAGTTGGCCGAATAGATGCCGTCAACATCCATGCCACGCATGGCATTGACCGTAGAGACGATGTCCTGAACGCTCATATCGGTCACGAGCATGTCGGACAACGAATTGACGAGGTCGAAGACCTTGGTGGCATCGAAGTTGTTGAGGATCTGGTTGGCGAGGGCGCCGAGTACCTGACGCTGATGGCGCATGCGCGTGTAGTCGCCATCGGCATAGATGTAGCGGCAGCGGG
Organism: uncultured Collinsella sp.; assembly: GCA_902406155.1. Classification (GTDB taxonomy): domain Bacteria; phylum Actinomycetota; class Coriobacteriia; order Coriobacteriales; family Coriobacteriaceae; genus Collinsella. Next base: position 14,502 of record CABPCW010000048.1, on the reverse strand, counting down.
CGTAGGTAAGGGCGGTCGCGCCATCCATGTGCTGCTGACCGGCAGTAATCTTAATGTCGAGATGCTCGGGGTCGTCGACATCGTCGGTTGCGTTAATGTCGATGCCGCCGACCGAATCGATGAGCGACTGCATGCCGTCGAAGCTGACCTCGGCATAGTGTGAAATCTGGACACCGCACAGCTCGTTGACCGCCTGAACCATGGCTTCGGCGCCGCCGTAGGTATGGCAGGCGTTGATCTTCATGGTCGAGCCGTTGTAGACGACCTTGGTATCGCGCGGAATGGAGATGAGCGTCGCCTGCTTTTGCGTGGGGTCGATACGCGCCAGGATAATCGAGTCGGCGCGGTATGTATCCTCGCCCGGACGGCCGTCGGTGCCAAGAAGCAGTACGTAGAACGGATCCTTTGCCTCATCGGTGTCAACCAGAACCCGACGCAGATTGTCGGTAATGACATTGGAATCGCCGAGCTTGCCCATAATGGTGGCAAACCACAGGCCGGCGGCAGTCGTTGCGCTCAGCAGCACACCGAGCACGGCAATAAGCGCGACGCGGCGAACCGTATGGCCGCGACGGCGCTGACGGGCGCGCTCGGAATAGCGGGCGGCGTTATCACGGCTATAGATCTTGGCCTGTGCGCCGGTCGAAGGTCTTCGGGATTCCGCAAGGGGCTTTTTCTTAAACATAGGCAACCTGCATTAGTAGATGACGGGATCGGGGACAGTGGCGTGCTCGACGTGAGCGCCAAGCGCCTGCAGCTTTTCGACAAACTGCTCATAGCCGCGCTTGATGTGATGGATCGCCGATACCTCAGTCGTTCCATCGGCGATCAGACCGGCGACAACGAGAGCTGCGCCGCCGCGCAAATCGGGCGAGGTAACCTGCGCACCCGAGAAACCCTTGACGCCGTGAATCATGGCATGGTGGCTCTCGATGCGAATATCGGCACCCATGCGCACCAACTCGGATGCGAACATAAAACGATTCTCGAAGATGTTCTCGGTTATAACGGAGCTGCCGTCGGCCAGGGCGGAGAGCACCATGATCTGCGCCTGCATGTCCGTCGGGAAGCCGGGGAACGGAAGCGTCTGGATGTCGACCGGCTTGATGCGCTCGGCGCGATTCACGTGAACGCCGTCGTCGGTACGCTCGCAATCGATGCCCATGAGCTCCATCTTCTTGAGCACCATGCCCAGATGGATGGGGCAAAAACCCGTGACGTCGACACCGCGATCGTCGGCCATCAGCGCACCGGCGACGATAAAGGTACCGGCCTCGATGCGGTCGCCCACCACGCGATGGGTAACGGGATGCAGCTCTTCCACGCCCTCGATGGTCACGACAGGCGTACCCGCGCCGACAATCTTGGCACCCATCTCGTTGAGCATGTTAGCGAGATCGACGATCTCGGGCTCGCGTGCGGCATTGTCGATAACCGTGGTACCCTGCGCGCGCACGGATGCCATGATGAGGTTCTCGGTTGCACCGACGCTGGCAAACTCGAGCGTGACGGTGGTACCGCACAGGCCCTGAGGCGCATTGGCGTTGATATAGCCGTGGGCGGTATCGAACTCAACGCCCAAGGCCTCAAGACCCAAGATATGCATATCGATCTTGCGAGCGCCCAGGTTGCAGCCGCCGGGCATGGCGATCTTGGCGCGATGGAAACGGCCCAGCAGTGGTCCCATCACGGCAGTGGAAGCACGCATCTTGGCAACGAGCTCGTAGGGCGCCTCCCAAGAATCGACCTGGGAGGTATCGATCTCGAGCGTGTGCTCGTCGAGAACATCGATCGTGGCGCCCATACCCTTGAGCACCTTGCCCATCACGTGGACATCGGAAATATCAGGCACGTTCTGCAGCGTCGTCTTGCCCGGCGCCAGAAGCGTTGCCGCCATGAGTTTGAGCGCGGAGTTCTTGGCGCCTGAAACAGGCACGGAGCCTCCGATGGCGTGGCCACCCTCAACGCGGATAATATCCAAGGTCTACCCTTTCAAAAAGCATGCCCGGGGTGGCTGGGCCATCCCGGGCATGATGTGTTCGCAAATGGTCGAACGCTAAAACGTTTGACTATTGGGCAAGCTTGAGCTTACACCATGCGATTTCATTATAGAGGTAGGCGCGGCGTGCATCATCCTCCGACAAATTACCCAGCTTCTCTTCAAAACCTTGAATATCAGCTTTAACCTTATCGGCGTCGACGGTCGCCAAATCGCAAGCGCGCTCGGCGAGGACGGTCACGACATCGTCCGCAACTTGGGCATAGCCGCCGGCCACGGCAAACGTGTGGTCGACAGTGCCCATGGCCTTATCGGAAACGCGAACGTAACCGCGGTCGATTGTGCAGATTTCGCTGGAGTGAGCAGGCAGAACGCCAAACTCACCATCCGTGGACGGAATCGACACAAACGCAGCGTCGCCCTCATAGGCGCAGCTCACGGGGCACACGATGCGGATACGCATAACCTACTTCTCCCCCATCTTGCGGGCGCGCTCGCGCACGTCCTCAATCGTGGAAGCATAGCGGAATGCCTGCTCGGGCAGGTCATCGGCCTTGCCGTCAACAATCTCGGCGAAGGAGCGGACGGTATCCTCGACGCGGACGTAGACACCGGGGTTGCCGGTGAACTTCTCGGCGACGTGGAAGGACTGGGAAAGGAACTGCTGGATCTTACGGGCACGGTTGACCGTAAGGCGCTGCTCCTCGGACAGCTCGTCCATACCCAGAATGGCGATGATGTCCTGAAGGTCGGAGTACTCCTGCAGGAGCTCCTGGACCTTGACGGCGACACGGTAGTGCTCCTCGCCGACGATCGAGGGATCGAGAGCGTCGGAGGAAGACGCGAGCGGGTCGATAGCCGGGAACAGACCGAGCGACGAAATGCTACGCGAAAGAACCGTAGTGGCGTCCAGGTGCGTAAACGTCGTGGCAGGCGCCGGGTCGGTCAGGTCGTCTGCAGGGACGTAGACAGCCTGGACGGAGGTAATGGAACCCGTCTTGGTCGAGGTAATGCGCTCCTGGAGGTCACCCATCTCGGTAGCCAGCGTAGGCTGGTAACCGACGGCGGACGGCATACGACCCAGCAGAGCGGAAACCTCGGAACCGGCCTGGGAGAAGCGGAAGATGTTGTCGATGAACAGCAGAACGTCCTGGCCGCGATCGCGGAAGTACTCAGCGGTGGTAAGGCCAGCCAGACCGATGCGCAGACGCGCTCCAGGCGGCTCGTTCATCTGACCATAGACCAAGCAGGTCTTGTCGATAACGCCAGACTCGCTCATCTCGAGGAACAGGTCGGTGCCCTCACGAGTACGCTCGCCGACACCGGTGAACACCGAGGTGCCGCCGTGCTCCTGGGCGAGGTTGTTGATGAGCTCCTGAATCAGAACGGTCTTGCCGACGCCGGCGCCGCCGAACAGACCCGTTTTGCCGCCACGGATGTAGGGCTCGAGCAGGTCAACGGCCTTAATGCCGGTTTCGAAGATCTCGGTCTTGGTGGTGAGCTCGTCGAAGCGGGGTGCTGCGTGGTGGATGGGATAGAACTCCTCCACCTCGGGCATGGGCTTGCCGTCGACAGGCTTGCCCATGACGTTCCAAATGCGGCCGAGCGTCTTGGGGCCAACGGGCATCTTCATGGGCTCACCGGTATCGGTGGCGATGAGACCACGCTGCAGACCGTCGGTCGAGGACATGGCGACCGTGCGGACGACGCCGCCCGGAAGCTGGCTCTCAACCTCGAGGATCGTGCTCAGGTGACCGATCGGGGTCTCGGCCTCGACCGTGAGCGCGTTGTAGATCGGGGGCACCGCACCGTCAAACTTGACGTCGACGACAGGGCCGATGATACGCACGATGCGACCATCACCGGCAGTCGTCTTCTTGGTGGCTTCCTCGACCGCAAGCTTTACGGTGTTATTAGCCATTACTGTTCCTCCAATGCTGAGGCTCCGCCGACGATCTCGTTAATCTCGGTCGTGATCGAAGCCTGACGCACGCGACTATACGTGCGGGTAAGGGTCGAGATGATCGCGGTGGCGTTTTCCGTCGCGGAGTGCATGGCCTTGCGGCGTGCACCCTGCTCGGCGGCCGCCGAATCGATCAGGGCCTGGTAGATGACCGTCAGGATATACGACGGTACAAGCTTGCCGAGAACATGCTCGGGAGAGGGCACGAACTCGAACGTGGACGAGATGCGCTTAGGGGCGTCGGTCTCGTTCTTACGCGGACCGTGGGCCATAGCGATCATCTCGGGATCGAGCGGCAGCAAGTGCTCGACGCGAAGCTCCTGATCCACGCGGTTCTTGGCGTGGTGATAGACAAGCTCGACACGGTCAAGCTCACCGGCACGATACGCATCGCAGATATGAGAGGAAATCATGCGAGCCTGATTAAAATCGGGCTCGGAGGAATTGCCCTCAAAGTGCATGACGACGTTTGCGCGGTCGCGGAAATACGTGGCCGGCTTGCGTCCGCACGCAATGATCTCGCACTCGATGCCATCGTTCGCCCAAGAAGCGGCGAGCTTTTCGGCCGTGCGCTCCACCGTCGTATTGAAACCGCCGGCAAGGCCGCGGTCCGAGGCAATAACGACAATCAGGCCATGCTTGACGCTCTCATGCTTCTGCAGCATGGGATCGGTGCCCGAACAGGAGGCGTCGCCGGCGACCGTCAACATGACGTCGGTCAGCGCCTCCTTATAGGGCTCGGCCTGCTTGGAGCGATCGAGGGCACGACGGATCTTGGCCGTAGAGACCATCTCCATCGTGCGCGTGATCTGCTTGGTCGTGGTAACCGAGGAGATTCGCTTCTTAATGTCGCGAAGGTTGGCCATAGGGCTTAGTTCTCCTCTGATCCAGTCGTATCGGCATGGTGCTTGGCCATGAACTGCTGCTTGAAGTCACCGATGACGCGCAGGAGCTCAGCCTTGGTGTCATCGTCGATCTTCTTGGCGCGAACCTTGTCGAGCAGCGAGCCAAATCCATTGTCCATGTACTCGACGAGCTCGGCACGGAAAGGCAGCACGTCGGCGATCTCCAGGTCATCCAGGAAGCCCTCGTTGCCAGCGAACAGCGTAACGATCTGCTCGCCAACCTCAAACGGCTTGTAACGCGGCTGCTTCAGGAGCTCGGTCATGCGGGCACCATGGGTCAGCTGCTTCTGAGTAGCCTCGTCGAGGTCGGAGCCGAACTGCGTAAAGCCGGCGAGCTCCTGGTACGAAGCGAGGTCCAGACGGAGGTTGCCGGCGACCTGCTTCATAGCCTTGGTCTGCGCGTCGCCACCGACGCGGGACACGGAGATGCCCACGTCGACTGCCGGGCGCTGGCCCTGGAAGAAGAGCTCGGACTGCAGGTAGATCTGACCATCGGTAATGGAAATGACGTTGGTCGGAATGTAGGCCGAGACGTCGCCGTCCTGGGTCTCGATGATCGGCAGTGCCGTCATGGAGCCGTAACCGTTCTTCTTGGACATCTTGACGGCACGCTCGAGCAGACGAGAGTGCAGGTAGAAGATGTCGCCAGGATAGGCCTCGCGTCCGGGCGGACGATGCAGCGTCAGCGACATCTGACGGTAGGCCACAGCCTGCTTGGACAGGTCGTCGTAGATGACAAGCACGTGGCCGCCGGGGTTGGTCTCGCTGGCGGGCTTGCCGTCCTCGCCGTTGTACATGAAGAACTCGCCGATAGCGGCACCGGCCATAGGCGCGATGTACTGCATAGGGGCGGAATCGGCAGCCGTGGCCGAAACGATGATGGTGTAGTCGAGCGCACCGTGCTGAGCGAGGGTCTCGCGGATGTTGGCAACCGTGGAGGCCTTCTGGCCGATGGCGACATAGATGCAGACCATGCCCTTGCCGCGCTGGTTAAGGATAGCGTCGATGGCAATGGCGGTCTTACCGGTCTTACGGTCGCCGATGATGAGCTCACGCTGACCGCGGCCGATAGGCACCATGGAGTCGATAGCGAGCAGGCCGGTCTGAACCGGCTCGCACACCGGGGTACGGTCGATGACGCCGGGGGCCTTGAACTCGATAGGACGACGGTGCGTGGCGACAATGTCACCCAGACCGTCGATAGGCTGGCCGAGCGGATTGACGACGCGGCCGAGCATGGCACGGCTCACGGGGATATCCATAATGCGGCCAGTGGTGCGGCACTCGTCGCCTTCCTTGATGGAGTCGACGGCACCAAACAGAACGGCGCCGACCTCGTCACGGTCAAGGTTCTGGGCAAGGCCAAAGACGGTCTCACCGGTATCGGAGCTCTTGAACTCCAGAAGCTCGCCTGCCATGGCGCTCTTGAGGCCGGAGACGCGCGCGATGCCGTCGCCTACCTCGTCGACCGTTGAAACCTCATGCGTATCGACCGTCGCGGAGAGGCTCGTGAGCTGCTCCTGCAGTTTCTTGGCGATATCCTGGGCATTGAGGGTTTCGGACATTAGGCTTCACCTCCGTACGAATTAGCAGAGTTTGCGAGGGTCTCCTGCGCGATGCGCAGCTGCGTCTTGACGGAAATGTCACGACGCTCGCCGCGGGCCTCGAGCACCAGGCCGCCCACGATAGACGGGTCGACCTGCTCGATAAGGAACACCTTGCGGCCGAAGTCCTGCTCGCATTTCTTAGTGATGGTTTGACGCAGCTCGTCGTCAAGCGGGATCGCCGTGGTGACGGTCACGCCCACTACATCCTCGTCTTCCTCGGCAACATACTTAAAGGCAGCTGCCACCTTGGGAAGAAGGTCGAGCTGGTCGCGCTTGGACATGGTGTCGAGCACGGCGATGATCTCGGGGCTGGCGCTAGCCAGGCGCTCGATCATCTTGAGGTCCTCGAACACATGGTTCTCGGCCTTAGCGGCTTCCAGAAGGGAGCGCGCGTAGGTCTCGAGCACCTTGTCCTGATAGCGGCTAGTCGGCATTCAGGCTACCTGCTTCCTGGATGTAGCGCTCGATGAGCTTCTTCTGCTCGGCCTCGTCGTCGAGTGCCTCGCCCACGATCTTGGTGGCGACGGCAACGGACAGGTCGGCGATGGAGCTCGCGGCACCGGCGTAGATGGACTTGCGCTCGTCCTCGACGGTCGTGTGGGCCTTGGCGATGATCTCCTCGGCCTCCTTGTGAGCAGCCTCGATGATACGGGCGCGCTCGGACTCGGCGTCCTTACGGGCCTCGAGAACGATGTCGGCAGCCTGACGACGGGCGTCGGTGACGATCGAGTCGGACTCAGCGCGCTTGGCGATAGCCTCCTGCTTGGTCTTCTCGGCCTCGTCGAGGCTCTCCTCGATCTTCTTGCCGCGCTCCTCCATGGTTTTCATGATGCCCGGCAGGGCGACCTTGGCCAGCACGATCCAGATGATCAGGAAGGCGATAAGCGCCGGGATGAACTCCGCCATCTTAGGGATGAGGATGTCCGCACCGGCAGCGCCGTCCTCGGCGAACGCGGAAACCGGCATGAACAGCGCGGCCGCGGACGCGGAGAGTGCGATCGCGCTCTTCTGGGATGAAAGATTCATACTTGACGCTCCGTGCTATTTAACGATCAGCGCGACAACGAAGCCGATCAGAGCCAGAGCCTCGCCGAAGGCGGAGCCCATGATGAAGACGGTGAACACGCGGCCCTGGACCTCAGGCTGACGGGCCATAGCACCCGTAGCACCCAGAGCAGACAGGCCGATAGCAAGACCAGCGCCGATAACACCGAGACCGTAACCGATAACTCCCACGATTCCTCCTTTGTCGTGCGTGTCTTATTTCACGCAGGATAACCTTTTTATAACTGCCGGGCTCCATGGGTACGGGCACCGGCGGTTTAACGAATTGCTTACCTTTAAGGCGCGAACGGAAGACTACTCCTCCTCCGCGACCTCCTCTGCCTCGGAGACATACACGGCGGTAAGGACCGTGAAGACGTAGGCCTGGATGGCGCCGACCACAAGCTCGATCGCATAGATCAGGATGAGAATGGCAAGCCAGGCCAGCGAAGGCAGGGCGCCGACGGCGTGGGCCGCGGAAACCTGCTGAAGCAGCGGCTGCATGAACATGCTCGCCATGATGGCGAACGAGCCCATGACCACGTGTCCTGCGAACATATTGCAGAACAGACGGACGGCAAGCGTGATGAGGCGCAGGAAGGTCGAAAAAAGCTCGACGACCCACACAAGCACGTTCATCGGGAAGCTCACGCCCTGCGGGGCGAGGCTCTTGATGTAGCCGATCACGCCGTGAGCCTTGCATCCGTAGTAGATGAAGTACACGAAGGCGAAGATGGCGAGCGCGGCGGTGGAGCCGATTGCACCGGTGCCGGGCTTCATTCCCGGGATCAGGCCGATCATGTTATTGATCAGGATGAACAGGAAAAGCGAGCACAGGAACGGGAAGTGCTTCTTCCAGTTCTCACCCACGACGCCCTTGCCGATATCGTTCTCGACGTACTCGATGATGTACTCGAAACCGTTGACGAAGAAGCCCTTGGGGACCAGGGTCTGCTTCTTCTTGAACACGGCCAGGACGATCAGGAGCACGATCGTGGAGACGATCAGCCAAAACGAGTACTGCGTGATGCCGCAGCCCAGATCGCCCACGACAGGGGTGGAGCTGAACTCGCTGACCAGATGATTAATCTCATCAGGCAGCTTTTCAAAAATTTCCACGACTTACCTTTCGACCTCATGAGGATCTCGCAGCGCCTTGGCGACGCGAACCGTGCAGGCGGCCATAAAGGCCACGAAGCCGATCGCCTCGCCCAGGAGGAACATACGAAATGCCTCTCCGAACAACGCAAACACAACCAAGGTAAAGACAAGCAACGCGATCGCCGAGACCGCGAGACTCACCATGCCCTTGAGCATGTCCGCATTCTGTTTATCGTCAAGAACCGGCTTGAGCGTAAAAACAAAGGGAAGGAAGGCAATTGCGCCCGCGCTGGCGCCTGCAACGATAGCGAGCAGATCGGCTATCTGAAACACTGGCTTCCTCGCTTTCCTTTTTAACGCCTCACAGCACAGTCCCAGCCAAACATTGGTGACTATTGTACGAGCCAATCGCTAAAGTACAACCGTAAAACAAACGGTTAATACGCACCTGTACGTTTTCTTAAGGCCTTCTTTATGCCGCAGGTACGGTAATACGTTTTTTCGAACCCCTCAGCGCAAAACGTCCGTTAACAGAAGTGCGCGTGGACGACTTTTGCTCGCCCGCGCGCACCATTTCTTCGTATTTGTGACCGTAGCCGACAAGGCCCAACGACTAGAGCGTACCGTAGATGCGGTCGCCGGCGTCGCCCAGGCCGGGAACGATGTAGGCGGCCTCGTTGAGATGGTCATCGATGGCGCACGTATAAATATGTACGTCGGGGTCCTTTTCGGTCAGTGACTTGAGACCCTCGGGCGCGGCGACGATGCACAGCATGCGGATGTCCTTGACGCCACGCTCGCGCAGATAGCTGATAGCCATCTCGGCCGAGCCGCCCGTGGCGAGCATGGGGTCGACGACCAGGCAGATGCGCTGGTCGATATCCTTGGGCATCTTGCAGTAATACTCATGCGGCTCGTGGGTGACCTCGTCGCGCTCCATGCCGATGTGGCCCACGCGAGCAGAGGGCACCAGGTCGAGGATACCGTCGACCATGCCAAGGCCCGCACGCAGGATAGGCACGATGGCGAGCTTCTTGCCGGCGAGCTGCTTAAACGTGGCGGTGGTGATGGGGGTCTCGACCTCGACGTCTTCCATGGGCAGGTCGCGCATGGCCTCGTAGCCGTCAAAAAGCGCAAGCTCGCGCACGAGCTGGCGGAACTGATTGGTGCCGGTGCTCTTGTCGCGCAAGATCGACAGCTTGTGCTGGACGAGTGGGTGATCGACAAGGGTCACACGGGACGTATCGTAGGTGACGGTCATGGGTTGAAGCCCCTTTCGTTGCGGCCAGAAGATGGCCTTGCTGACAAGGCGCACGGCGACGTTGTTGCCGCGCGCCGTGCATAAGTTTAACGGTTTGTTGTATCGAGTGCCCCGTCGCAACCCTACTGAACGGTGCTGAGCGAACGCTTGACGGCATCACGCCAACCAGCGAGGTTGCTCTCACGGCGCTCGGCGGACATATGAGGATGGAAGATTTTGACGATCTGAGCGTTTTGCTCCAGCTCCTCCAAATCCTCCCAGTAGCCGACGGCAAGGCCCGCCAAGTACGCGGCGCCGATCGCCGTGGTCTCCACCGTCTCGCACTGCAGCACGGGGATATCCAGCAGATCGGCCTGGAATTGCATGATGAACTCGTTGCGCGAGGCACCGCCATCGACGGACAGGCGCTCAATCGAAAGTCCCACGTCCTGCTCCATGGCGCGCAGCACGTCATAACTCTGATAGGCCATGGACTCGCAGGCCGCACGCACAATGGTCGCGCGACTCGAGGCACCGGTCAGGCCGCACACGATACCGCGAGCATGCGGGTCCCACCAGGGAGCGCCCAGGCCTGCGAAGGCGGGGACGAAGTAGCAGCCCTCGTTGTCGTTGATCGAAGCGGCGAGTTGCGCGGACTCGCTCACGCTCGAGATGATGCCCATGTTGTTGCGCAGCCAGTTCATGGTGGAGCCTGCGGCAAAGATAGAACCCTCGAGCGCATAGCTGATCTTGCCGTCAGCGGCGATACCGATCGTGGAGACCAGACCGTTCTTGGATTCGACGATCTCGTCGCCGGTGTTCATGAGCATAAAGCAACCCGTGCCATAGGTGTTTTTGGTCTGGCCGGGATGGAAGCAGCAGTGGCCGAATAGCGACGCCTGCTGGTCGCCCGCCACGCCCATGATGGGTGGCATGTTGGTCATGATGTCGCTCGCGACGCGGCCGTAATCGCCCGAGCTCCAACGAACCTCGGGCATCATGGAACGCGGGACGTCGAAAAGCGCCAGCAGATCGTCGTCCCAATCGAGCGCATGGATATTAAAGAGCGCGGTGCGGCTGGCATTGGTGTAGTCGGTAGCAAAAACCTGACCGCCGGTGAGATTGTAGATGAGCCACGTGTCGATGGTGCCGAACATAAGGTCGCCCGCCGCGGCGCTCTCACGCGCGCCGTCGACGTTATCGAGAATCCACTGCACCTTGGAGGCCGAGAAATACGGGTCGAGCGTAAGCCCCGTGCGGGAGCGCACCAGCTCTTCTGCGCCCTGCTCGACCAGCTCGTCGATCAGAGGTGCGGTGCGACGGCATTGCCACACGATGGCGTTATAGATAGGTTGGCCGCTTATGCGGTCCCACACCACCGTGGTCTCGCGCTGGTTGGAGATACCGATGGCGGCAATGCGGTCAGAATGGATGCCGCTCTTAAACTGGACCTCCATCATGACCGCGATCTGGCTGGCAAGCACCGCCATGGGGTCTTGCTCCACCCAGCCAGGGCGCGGGAAGCTGGTTTTAACGCTGCGACGTGCCTGCGCGACGATGCATCCGTACTCGTCGACGATGGTCGCAAGTACCGAGGTGGTGCCGCAGTCGAGCGCCATGATGTAGGAACCGCCAAAGTTAAACGAGGCATCTTCCATGCCCAGGCTGCCCAGATTCAACGACATCGCTTACACCTTTCTATTGCATCGGGCCAGACAGGACCCGCTCGATCTCTGATGCGGGAAGTGCGCCTTGGCGCAGGATCTGGAGCCCGCCGTGCTGGAACGACACGATGGTCGAAGCGTCGCGACACGGGGTCTCACCGGCGTCGACGGCAACATCGACTCCCTCCAGGATGCGCTCCTCCACCGTGGCAAAACTTGCCGGCGCGGGCGCGCCATGCGTGTTGGCGCTGGTGCAGGCAAGAGGGTTGCCGCAGGCGCGGATGAGCGCTTGCACCACGGGCGAGGCCGAAGCGCGAAGCGCCACCGTGTCGTCGGCAGCGCGCATAAAGGTCGGCACGCAGGGGGCCGCCTTGACCACGATAGTCAGGGCGCCCGGCCAGCATCGTCGGGCAAGCACGCGGGCCTCGTTAGGGATATCCACGCCATAGCGATCGAGCGCCTCGGCATCATCGACCAGCCAGGCAACCGTTTGGGTGAGCTCGCGCTGCTTGAGGGTAAAGATACGACGATAGCCGGTACCGAGCGCGGGGACCGCGGCGCCGTTGACGGTGGCCTGCGGATCGCGCGGCCACGATGGGAATTCGCTTGTATCTTGAGGCACGGCGTCCGAAAAGGCGTTAACTGCCACAGCGACACCATAGACGGTCTCGGTCGGGATCAGGGCCAGACCGCCACAGCCGAGCACCTCGGCCGTACGCTCGACGGCAAGCCGATGCGGCTCCCGCGCTCCCTCGTATACCCGATAGACCGTCTGCATGTGTATGCCAGCCCCTTACGCTCTGGTGCAAGTTTGTTTACTGTGGGGCATTCTCGCACGAAACGTTCAATCTATTTGCCCAGAGCGCATGTTGGTTTGGTGAGCGGCTCTAGTAGTCGGTGAAAGTGAGGGGGTTATTGAAGGATTTTAGCGAGCAAGCGTAACGGTACGATCGGGGAACTCGATGCTTGCAACCAGTTTTCCGCCGAGGCTCTCTGCGTACCTGCTCAGCGTGTCGAGCCTCATCGAACCCAACTCCCCACGCTCGAGCTCGGATACACGTTTTTGAGAAACGCCCATCGACTGGGCGACCGACGCCTGTGTTAGATCTTTTAGCCTGCGAATCTGAGCAAGCTTATAGGCTTCGATACGATCGCGAGTCCTGTCCTGCTCGGCGGTAATGGAGTCGCGTGTTATCCCGCGAGATTCCATATACTCATGCAGTTCCATCTCGATCGAGCCTCCTTACGTGGCGACGGTATATTTGCTCGGCCCTTGGAATGTTGATCGCATACCAGCCGTTCCATTTTGCCCTTGACGATCCCGCTCGCGACTTATCACCAGCCAATAGCAATACCGCTGGCGCTTGGGGTCAAAGGCGAAGAGGATGCGAATCACCTGCCCACTACACGACGTCACTCTCAGCTCCTTTAAATGATGAAGCTGCGAGCCCTTGACGCGGTCAACCAGCGGACGACCAAGGCTGGGACCTTCCTTCTCGAGCACCAAAAGGTCTGCATAAATCTGCTTCAGCGTAGCTTCATCCTGCTCATCAAGCCAAGGTTCAATGTAATCAAGCACGATACGGTACCGATGCAGCTGATTTGACATACCTTTCTCCTTCTATAGTAGAAGTTTTACGGTATATTGCAAGGACAAACTTGCGCAGATATCTATTTGTTCAGCTTAAATACGCTGTTTGGGCTCGGTGACGACGGCTCGAACGATGCGGGGACGATCGGTGAGGTCGTGGACGATGCGCACGTCCGACAGACCCGCTTGACGACAGAGCTCGGCCGCAGCGTCGAGGGCACCCTCGTAGAGCTCGCAGGCAAAGAGGCCGCCGGCGCGCAACATGTAGGGCGCCGCGTTGAGCAGGCGGCGGAAGATGTCCAGGCCATCGGCACCGCCCTCGAGCGCCAAATCGGGCTCGAAGTCCTTGACCTCGTGCGGCAGCGAGCGCATAACGTCGGTCGGGATGTAAGGCGGGTTGGAGACGAGCACGTCGAAGGTGCCCCACTCGTCGTGGGGAATGGAACTCACCAGGTTGGTGAGGCTAAAGGCGACGTCGTCGGACGTGAGACCAAGCGCATCGCGGTTTTTGGTAGCAAGGTCGATGGCGCGCGGCTCGATATCGGTAGCAGTGCAGGTAACGTGGCCGCGGCGCTCCCAGGCAAGGGAGAGCGAGATGCAGCCCGTGCCGCAGCCGACCTCGAGAACGCGGGCAGTGCGGGACTCGGCTGGGGCAGGCGCAGCGGCATCCTGAGCTGAAGCCGCCTCCTGATCGGCACCCTCAATGGCGATGCCGTATTCGTCGAGCTCGGGCTCGGGGGTTTCCATGGCCTCTACTTCTGCCGCCTGCACGGCGGCTTCCTCGGCCTCGCGATCGGCAAGCTCCTCGGCATAGGCGCGGCTGCCGAGCACGTCGCCACCGCATGGTAAGGGAGGAGGCAGTGCAATGTCTTGCCAAGGCGCTGTAGCAAGCTGCACGATGCCGACGTGGTCTACCTGTATGACGGCAGCTTTGAGGGCTTTCTGTGCTGCGTATACGAAAGCTTTGCTCAGCACGAGCTTCCCTTTGCGGTGTGGACACCCCAGCGGGAGACTGCCACCCTCTACCCGGTCAAGGACATTGCCACCGACCCCGCCGTTGCCCGGCGGGTATTCGCCAGCTTTGGCAAAAAGCTGGGCGCAGAGACCGAGTACCTCGTCAGCCGGGATTTTCTCTCCGGACAGGAGGACAAGGAGCTGCTTCTGCTCCGGTTTCTGCATCTGGCCTTTGCGCTGGGCCCGGGCACGGTCAAGCGGGAGGGACACCCGGTGGTCGCGCCCCTCTACGCCATGAAAAAAAGTCTGGACTGGGAGGTAGACAAGTTTCAGGGCTTTGTGCGTTTCGAGGAACATGACGGGATGCTGGGCGCGGTCATCCACCCCAAAAATTATATCCTCCCCCTGCTGCGCCCGCACTTCTGCGGACGCTT
>CABPCW010000047.1 GCA_902406155.1 uncultured Collinsella sp. | reverse complement strand
GCCGGAGCCGGCTGCGGGACGGCCTGCTGCTATGCCTGGCCGGCGGCGAACAGCTGGCTGGCGTTCATGCCGCCCATGCCACCTGCCATGCCCATGCCCATAAAGCCTGCCATCGCGCCGTTGGGATTGGCGGCTGCCGCGCGCATTGCGTCGCTCTGGGCGCTGGCAATGTTGGCTGCCGCCATAGTGGGATCGCGCATGACGGCGGCTTTCTGCAGGTCCTTGATCATCTGCTCGTCTTCTTGCGAGGCTGCGATGGAGTTGACGCCAAAGCTCACGATCTCGACACCACGCAGGTCGCGCCAGTCGGCAGAGAGGACCTCGTTGAGCGCGCGGGCGAGCTCGGTGGTGTGGCCGGGGATGGCGCTGTAGCGGATGCCCATTTCCGAAATCTTGGCAAAGGCGGGCTGCAGGGCGGTGAGCAGCTCGGACTTAAGCTGGCTGTCGATCTTGTCGCGCGTGTAGCTATCGGTCACGTTGCCGCACACGTTGGTGTAGAACAGCAGCGGGTTGGTGATGCGGTACGAGTACTCGCCGTTGCAGCGCACGGAGATGTCAACGTCCAGGCCAATGTTGTTATCGACCACGCGGAAGGGCACGGGCGAGGCGGTGCCGTACTTGTTGCCGATGATCTCCTTGGTGTTGATGAAGTAGACGCGCTGGTCCTTGCCCGCGTCGCCGCCAAAGGTAAAGCGGCTGCCGATATTGGCGAAGGTCTCCTTGATGGAATCGCCCAGGTTGCCGCTAAAGACGCTCGGCTCGCTGCCGGTATCGAAGACGAACTCACCGGGCTCCAGTGCGACTTCGATGATCTTGCCGTTTTGCACCACGAGCATGCCCTGGCCGTCGTTGACGGCGATGACCGAGCCGTTGGAGATGACGTTGTCCTCGCCGCGCGTGTTGGAGCTGCGGCCACCGGTGCGTTTGCTGCCCTTGCAGGCCAAGACGTCAGCAGGCATCGATTCGCAGTAGATAAATTCCTTCCACTGGTCGGCCATGACGCCGCCGGCAGCTCCCAATCCAGCTTTCAAGAGTCCCATGGTGATCTTCCTTTCTCGTCAAGGGCCGGGTGGTATTGGTCGGATTGCTTAGTCGTCCTTGTCGTCTTTCATGACAACGGTGGTCTCGGTGTGGTTGAAGGTGTCGTGCTTCTCGGTCAGGTCGAGCTCGCCGCAGTACTCGTCGGCGTGGGTGGCCTCGTTGGCCGTCTTGAGCTGGCCTACCAGTAGCACGTCTCCGATAATCACGATGATCAGCGGCGCGACGATGTTGATGAGGATGCCCTCGATATCAAAGGCGAGGTAATCCGGATCGAAGGCGTTCTCACCCATAAAGAGAATCTGGGAGAGGATAAATCCGATCACAAAGAACAGCACCGAGGCAATAGCGAGCTTGGGCTTGGAGCAGGGGAGCTCGCCGACCAAGCGGCCGGTCTGGCCGTTCATGGCAAACAGGTAGCTCTTGCCGTTCCACGAGGTGGAGAGCATCCAGACGGGGAACAGGGCGTAGTCGCTGTCTTCCCAGGTGTAGTCGAGCTGCTTGCTTTCGACCGTGGCATCGTCGTATTCGTCGACGACAGTCTCGCGCAGGGCCGAGATCGTGCTTTCTTCCATACGGCGCTCGGCGCGCGCCTTGCAGGTCTCGCAGTCCTCGTCGTAACGGTTGGCGATGTAGCCGGGCATATATGCGACCGAGAACGGACGCAGCGCGTCGTAGTCAAACGGCTCGATGGCGTCCATGTGGCCGTCGGGCATCTTGGACGATCCGTCGACGGGCACGCGCTTAAACGAGATATTGCCCTTGCGATAGGCATCGTAGTGGTCGGTGGTCGTGACGGTGCGGTCGGATTCCTCGGTCACGGTCTCGTTGGTCGCGTCAAAGTACACTTCGCCGTCCACGCGGGCGCCGTAGAGCCAAAACGGCACGTAGACACCTTGGACCTCGTCGATGTGGTTGCCGGTGACAAAGCTCTTGGGCAGCAAGATCTTGCCCTTGTAGTGTTCCTTGAGTGCGGCCGTGACGTCGTCGCGCCCGAGCTTAAACGGAATCACCAGGTCGGGCGAGAAGTCGCCAGAGAGCTGGCCGGGCGCCACGGCGGAGTTGCCGCAGTACGGGCAGGTGGTGACGGCGACGGTGCCGTCGGACACGAGCTCGGCGCCGCACGACGAGCAGATGTAGCCGGCGTTTTGGGCGAGCTCCTGCACGGCATCGTCGGCAGCAGGTTTGGGAGCTGCGGCTGCGGCATCGGCTTTGGCATCTGCCTTGTCCTGGCGCTCGCGATAGAGGGCCTCGACTTCTTCGACTTCAAAGCGTGAGTCACAGTAGTCGCAGACAAGCTTTTGCTCGGCGCTGGCAAAATGCAGGGGACCACCGCAGGCAGGGCACTGATAGTTAACGCTCTCGAAGGCCATGATCGGTCCTTTCCGTGCCGGAGACTATGCGCCGATGGCGCCGCCGCAGTATTCGCAGCGCCCACTGGCATCGGGAATGGTGGTGGCTCCGCAGAAGGGGCAGGTCACCGCGGTCTTGGGGGCCTTGGCGGCCACGACGCTGTCGCGCGTCTCCTGGCGCAGCTGCACCAGCGCGTCGCGGACCTCGGTTGCCTGGCGCTTGGCCTCGCGGTATTCGATGGAGCCGCGCTGATCGATGGTGGAGTCGTTCACGCGCAGGTTGATCTCGGTAAAGTACGGCGTGTTGACGTGGATGGTCAGATTAAAGTCGTAATCCAGGTCGTAGCGCGGCGGGTTGTAGCTCTCGCGCTCGCCGTCCTTGGTCTCGCGATAGATTTCGGTGCGATGCTCGTCGATATCCATATCGCAGCCGAGTACCTGCGAGAACTCGATGATGTCGGGATTGGCGTCGCGCCAGCGGCTCTGCGAGGTAATGATCAGCAGGCCCGCGTCCTCGTCGAGCATGATGTTGGTGCGCCCGGCAGAAAGCGTGCGCGTGGGGTTGAACGACGCCAGGCGCTCGGCATTGGCCTCGCGGT
The DNA here is from genome assembly GCA_902406155.1 of uncultured Collinsella sp. Taxonomy (GTDB): domain Bacteria; phylum Actinomycetota; class Coriobacteriia; order Coriobacteriales; family Coriobacteriaceae; genus Collinsella. The sequence goes on along the minus strand of CABPCW010000047.1, from coordinate 13,048 downwards.
AGGCGAGCTGCTCGCGGATATCGTCCGCGGTGCTGGAGCGATAGCCGTGAAAGTAGGGGGAGAGCTTGCCGGCGCACTCTTTGCACAGGTAGCCTTCATTGATTTTTGTCTTACCTAGAAGTCCCAGCTCGGTACCGCAAATCGCGCACTCTTTCTTCTCGAACATCTTGTCAAAGAAGCCCATGGCTGCCTCCCATCAACTGGTAGCGTGTGTCACTTTTGATGATGGGGGAGTGCGCAGCCTTTCACGATACCCAGACGGCTCAACGAGTCTCCACAACTGGGACACATGGCCCATTTTTCCTACTCATTGGGGACGCACTTAAATGAGTGAAACTACTCATTTAAGTGCGTCCCCAATGAGTGCCACAGAATGAGAGTGGATAATCTCCCGTTTTTGGCCTGCGTGCAGGCTCAAAGTGGGAGATTTCCACTCTCGTCATTTGGGTGTCCAAAAATCCCCGCTCGTTTGGCGCCTGGGGACACTCTTTGTCGAATGTGGGCGTCGCCCTTGCTATGCCACAGTCACGGCGACCTGGGCGTAGCGGCTGCAGGGGCGCTCGGCGCGCGTCTGCACGGTAAGGGTGAGCACAAAGCGGTCGCCGGGTCGTGCGTCGGCGGGCACGATGAAAGTGGCATCCTCCGTGCATTCTTGCCACAGCGACAGATCCTGGACGCCTGCATAGCTCGACGGGTCTACGGCGACATCCCAATGCGCATCGAAGCCCCTGCCGTCGGGGTCGACGATGGTCGCCGCAAGGTCGATGCGCTCGCCGGCTGCGGCGCTGCGGTCGGCCGTGACCTCGACAACATGCGCCGGATGCGAGCAGATGGCCGGATCATGGGCGCACCATTGCGCGCGGGCGGCAAAGTCTTCCTGATAGGCACGCAGGTAGGGATTGAGATTGTCGTCTGAGGGCGTGCCGAGGGCGGCAAAACCGGTGGGCGCGTTCGCATCGGGGCGTCCATCAAGAAACATGCGGCCGAGCAGCGTATCGAAGTCGCGGTCGTCGATACCGCGCAGGCCAAACGGAAGCAGCGGAATATAGGTCATGCTGTCGCCTTCGGCCATAAAGTCGCCGCGCTCAAACTGTACCGCGGGCATGCCTTCCAGGCCCCAATCCAGGCGGGCATGCTTGCCAAACTGAAAGCGCTCGGGCTCGTTTTCGTAGACCTTACCATCGCCATAGAGCATATAGCGTGCCATGAGGTGGCCGTTGCCCTGCGTGAGGTTCTGCTTGGGCCAAGGAGCCTGAAACAACGGCAGCGTATCGGGCTGAGCCATCTTGGCGTCGACATAGCCGCCATACATATAGGGCACGCGCCAAAAGATGAGCTCGGGAAAGAGCTCACGCCCATGGTCGAGCCACGAGTTGTCCTGTCCCACGCCATCGGCAACGCCCATCACGCGCACCTTCTGATAGACCCGCTGCTGTACGGCGGGCCACTCGGGTGTGGCGCGATAGCGCTCGGCAATACTCATGAGGGCGCGAACGATCGTATTCATACCACCCCAGCTGAGCAACCATAACGTACGCGGATCATCATCTAAAATCGCCTGCGCAATTACGCGAGACCCCTCAGTTTCCTCAGTCACATCACCCTCAAAGGCAACATTTCCCACAAAGGTGCGCTCGATCATCTGGGCGGGCGTGGGAAACGGCGGCTCACCGGCAGCGGCCGCATTTGCTTGCAACTGCGGCCAAGCCTGGGCATATTCATTACTCCAGAGACTCTCAATCCAATGCTCGGGAAACGGCCGATACTCACGAAGCTCGCCGGCTAGCGGATCGGGCTCATGAGGCACAACAGCCCACTCATAAGAGCGCCGCCCTTTGGTCCGCCAATGCGAATTCACCTCGCCGAGCGTATGAACCCCATCCCCAAGAAAGTGATACTGCGAAGCCGTATACACCACAGCCTGAACATCAAGCAAGTTGAGATACAGAGCCAAATGAACAAGCGAGTTCATATCATCGACTTCCATATCAGTGGTAACAATCACCCGAGTCAACTTCTGGGACATAGGAACAGCTCCAATCAAAATCAATTCAGCCAGTTACGCGCAAGGCAAGACGGGACCCACGCCCCCATCGCCCGCGACCCGGCGGCCCGCCGGAAGCGGCCGACCAGCGTTTCGAACAACGTTAACTTAGGGGGCTCTGACCTTTAGTTTTGTAAACATTCCGCAGCGCGAGCCCCGCTTATCCGATGCTCCGAAGGAGCAGGATAAGCGGGGCTCATGCGCGAGGACGTTTACAAAACTAAAGGTCAGAGCCCCCGATGGGATGGTTACCTCGAAACCCTGGCCGACCACTCCCAGCAGCCCACCGGCTCGCCGTCGATGAGTACGTTGCCCCCGTCGAAGTCTTGATAACACAGGTCGTTGAATTGGTGGATCCACACGCCGTGGTTGAACGTCTTCTTGGCCGAGCCGTCGGCCTCGCGATACACGCCGGTCAGGTCCTCGACATGGCTAAAGTAGGTGAGATGCACGTTGGCGCCGGCACCGCGCAGGCGCGCGAACAGCGGCAGCACGGTCTGTTGCGGGTGCACGAGCTCGTCGCCCTTGGAGTGCGTAAACCACAGCGGCGTCTTGGCGAGCGCGGCCACGTCCTCGTCCGTGGCGTTGTACCACGGGGCGCAGCAGGGAAGGCCCGCGGCGAAGAAATCGGGGTAGTCGGCGCACAGGCGCAGGGTCATAAAGCCGCCGTTGGAAAGACCGGCGACCACGATGCGGTCGGTGTCGATGCGGTCGGCATGCTCGGCGACAAACTCGTCGATAAGCGCCTTGAGCACGGAGGAGTAGATGCTCTGGTTGGAGCGACCGAGTTGTTCGACGCCGTTGTCCATCCAAAACGTGGGCGACTGAGGCACGAGCACCCAGGCAAAGCCGCCAAAGTAGCGCTGGATCTGCGCCTGGCTAATGGCCGTCACGCGGTTGCCGATATAGGCGCGCGTAGCGCCTTCGCCTTGCGTGGCGCCCTTGCCCTCGCCGGCGCCGTGCAGATACACCACGAGCGGTGCCCTTTGGGGCACGACCGTCGCCTCGGGCGCAAAGGGGTTGAAGCATGCCGAGTCTTCGGCCTTAAAGGTGGGCTCAAAGAAGCCGTATTCGAGCGCGATGCCGTCGACGGCGGTCTTTTGCGTGGCGTTGCTCCAGCCTTTGAGCGCGGGGCAGATATCGCCACGGCAGGTGTCGAAGACCAGGCCGCAGGTGGGATCGTCGCCGTCGTTGCCGGGAAGAGCTGTGAGCTGCGTGATGCGCAGCTGGTCATCGAGCATGCGCGAGCCCATGACGCCGCCTTCGATGGTCTTGGTCAGGCGCTGCTCGGCGACCTCGAGCGCCACATGGGTGCCCACGGCGAGCTTACGTCCGTTCTCGTCGCACGGATATGCGGCGAGAATGTCGATGTAACCCACGGAGGGCGCGGCATGGTCGGCGCCGCGCTCCTTGCGCATCAGAACCTCGCCCGAGCGCTCGTGACGCTCTACATATATATGGAAGGTGTTCGCGTCGATGTCGTTGGCGCGCACGGTACAGGGCAGGTCGAGTACGACCTTGCTGATCCAGGGGCCAAAATCGCCCAGTGTGGTGACGGTTGCGTAGGTACACGATTTGAGTTCCATGAGCTACTCCTTTGTGCCGCATATACCAAACATGAGCGGCTATACAATCTAAACATGTTTAGTTTAATCCAGAATTGTAGAACAAGCAGCTGAACTCGGTAAACGGTAAATGTGAACGCGCAATCAACAGATAAACATATGTTTACTAGCGTCTAGCAGGGCTTTCGTTGATGAGTCAACAGGCCATGGAGGTGTTTATCAAAGTAAAAGCCCATGTAAATAGCCATATATCAATATAGAGTCAAATAGACCATCTCCCGCCATTCAAATACGTTCACCCCCGATTTCCTACCGTTCACCGGACTGTAGACGGCAAAATTGCCATAAATTCGGCGCTCCGTGTAAACTAAAGCCCGTAAACGTTCAGTAAACATCTTGTTTACAAAAGCGTATCCAAGGGTCCGGCAACCGTAAGGGGTTATAGTCGCCGGGCCAAAGGCGTGCCTGCGAACGAACGACCAGGCACACGAAGATATGGGGAGGGGTCCCATGGCAGTAGATAACAAGCAGATTGCCACCGATGTCCTCGAGCTCGTGGGCGGTGCGGAGAATGTCACCGTCGCCACCAACTGCATGACGCGCCTGCGTCTGACGCTCAAGGATAACAACAAGGTTGACGTGGAGAAGATCAAGAAGGTCAAGGGTGTTCTGGGTTGCCAGTTCGCCGGCAGCCAGCTCCAGGTCATCATCGGCCAGAACGTGCCCAAGGTGCTCGCCGAGTTCGTCGCCATCTCCGGCGTCAAGCAGGGTGAGGCCGTCAACGAGAACCTCGATGCTCCCAAGGAGAAGTTCGAGCTCAAGAACCTGCCTAACATCATCCTCGACTATCTGTCCGGCTCCATGACCCAGCTCATCCCGCTGCTCATGGCCGGCGGTCTGTTCCGCACCATCGCGGCTGTCCTTGGCCCCACCATGCTGGGCGTTATTTCGGACACCGACCCGACTTATACGTTCCTCTACACCACACTGTATGAGGCCACGTTTACGTTTATCCCGATCTACCTGGGTTATGCTGCGGCTAAGAAGCTCGGCGCCAGCCCCGTTCTCGGCATGCTTCTCGGCGGTGCCCTTATGGCCCCGTCCGTGGTGAGCGTCGCAACCCAGGAGGGTGGCGGCATCATCTCGGTCTACGGCATCCAGATTGCCGCTGCCAACTATCAGCAGTCCGTCCTGCCGATCATCCTTTCGGTGCCGGTCCTCTACTTCATCGAGAAGTTCTTTAAGAAGGTCATGCCCGACGTGCTCTCCACGGTCTTCACGCCGTTCTGCACCATGATCGTCACCATTCCCATCGCCTTCATCGTTCTTGCCCCGATCGGCAACGAAATCGGCACGCTGATCGCCAACGCCCTCTTCGGCCTTGCTGACCTTGGCGGCATCGGTATCCTGATCGTGATGGCCATCCTCGGCGCCTTCTGGCAGCTCTTCGTGGTCTGCGGTATGCACATGCCCGTTATCCTGCTCGCTCAGGTGCAGATCATCGCTGCTGGCTACGATCCCTTCGTCTTCGTTTCCACCAACTGCGCTATGGCCGCTGTCTGGGGCTGCGCCTTCGGTGCCTTCCTCAAGATGAAGAACCCCGACGAGAAGTCTCTCGCCATCGGTTACGTCATCTCCGCCATCGCCGGCGGCGTCACCGAGCCCGCGCTCTTCGGTATCCTCATGCGCTTCCGTCGCACTATGCTCGGCATGTTCATCGGCGGTGCCATCGGCGCTGTGTTCTCGGGCCTCATGGGCGTCACCTATTACCTCGCAGGCGGTGCCGCCAACTTCCTGGTCTTCACCAACTACCTGCAGGGTGGCCAGATGAACACCGTCTGGGCTATCGTCGGTATGGCAATCTCCTTTGCTATTGCCGCTGCCGTCGTCTTTGTCACCGGCTTCTCCAAGGAGGAGCTCGCCGAGATGGAGGCCTAAGGCCAAACCGTTCGGTCACATATGACCTCACCTACACGACAGGGCCCCGTCAGGCGTAAGCCCGGCGGGGCCCTTCTTGCAAGGTAGACTGATGGGGCGGACGGGATTCGCCCGCGAGGGTTTGCCAAGCGGCAGGGGCTTTCGCGCGGGGTTACCGCGAAAGCCCCCGACGGTTCGCAAATCCTTTATCAAACGAAAGGACATGCAGATGAGTTTGGGAAAGCTGACCGTCAACGGTCGCCAGGACGGCTTTTTGTGCGAGGGCAAACCGTTCTTCTGGTTTGCCGATACGTGCTGGAGCGCATTTACGAGCATTGCCGAGGATGACTGGGACTACTACCTGACCCGCCGTGCCGAGCAGGGCATGAATGTGCTGCAGATCAACACGCTGCCACAGTGGGACCGCTGCTGCCCCGACCTGGGCATTTGGCCCTATGCCAGCGAGGACGGCGTGCACTTTGATTGGTCCCGTCCCAACCAGGCATATTGGGACCGCGCCGCCGCCATGTGCCGTGCTGCCGTCGAGCACGGCATCCGTCCGGCGCTCGTGCTTATGTGGTGCAACTACGTGCCCGGTACCTGGGGTGCCAAGATCGCCGAGCGTTGCGGCGCCGAGGTTATGCCGCGTGAGGAGGTCCGTGCCCACGTTGCCCGCGTCGTCGAGAACCTGGGCGAGTTCAACCCCGTCTACGTGGTGACGGGCGATACCGACTTTGCCGGCGACGAGGCGATCGCCTATTACGAGGACGCGCTCGACGAGGTCGTCAAGCGCGCGCCCGAGGCGCTGCGCACCATGCATATCAACCGCGCCAATCGCACCATTCCGGCGCAGTATCTGGACCGTCTGGACTTTTATATGTTCCAGCCCGGCCACAACTACGAGGGCCAGCCCGAGGCATGGCGTCTGCCGCAGGACTTTATCGCCAACTACCCTAAAAAGCCGATGGTCAACTCTGAGCCTTGTTACGAGCAGATGGGTGCGTCGCGCAATGTGTACTGGCGCTTCACCGCGCAGGATTGCCGCGCGAGCGTATGGTCGTCGATTCTTGCCGGCGCCAGTGCCGGCGTAACTTACGGCGCACACGGCGTTTGGAACTGGCAGACATCGCGCAGCCAAGGCTCGGTGCTGGGCGAGGGCTTCGACATGCCGTTCCGCTGGCAAGAGTGCCTGCAGTTTGCGGGCGTGTGGGACTTTGGCGCGATTGAGCATGTGCTTGCCGGCCTGGGTGCCACGGCTGCCGACGACGCGCTTGCCGTGGTTCCGGCGCAGGAGCTCCTCGATGACGCGCGCGAGGCCATTCGTGTGGCGCGCGTTGGCGATCGCATCGTCACGTACCTGCCGCGCACCACGGCGCTCAAGTTTAAGCTCGACGGCGCGCGAGGCTGGACGGCGACGGTCCTCGACATGGAGGACAAGCGCATCGCCAAGCTGCCCGTCCGCGATAACGGTGACGGCACCGTGCGCGTGGCTCAGCATCCCTTTGAGCACGACGCGCTGGTGATCCTGGCCCCCGGGCGCTAACGGCTCTTCTCCAACATTTACAACCCAGTCCCTTTCATTAGGCTGCGACGGAATGGTTCCTGCATGACGGCTTTAAGCTGCCAAGGGGAGCCATTCCGTCGCACTCTTTGTTTACTCATTGGGTACTCATTGGGGACGTACTTAAATGAGTGGTCTCGTGAGTTTGTGGGCGAGGCGGGCGCTCGATACAAGGTGCGTGTCGTGGACACATGAGGCATGACGGAGGAGGAGCTTCCCGGAACCTTTGAGGGCAAGTTCCGCATCGATCTCCCAAGTAAGCAGTATATGATGCTTCGCCTGACCAAATTAGAGGCGTAAAACAGAGATAATCGGCTCCGGGTGTGACTTGCTGCACGACCATCGCAGGGGGGTGGCCCCTGTGATGGTCGCGGCGATGCGCGTCCGGGGCTACGCTTGTAAGGAGTGAACATGCAGGAGTTTTTTGGAATCGATGTGGGCGGTACGGCCGTTAAATGGGCTGTGCTGGGCGAGGATTTTTCCATCCGCGAGCGCGGAAGCCTGCCGACGGGCTTTACCACGGCTGAGGAGACGGTCGCGGCGCTGATCTCGCTCGTCGAGCCGTATCGCGAGCGCGTGAGCGCCGTGGGCGTGAGTGCGCCCGGCGGCATCTACGAGGGAGATGTCACAGGAACGATCCATCGCGGCGGTGCGCTCACGTTTATGGATGGCTGTCCGCTCGGAAAGCTCATGCGCGAGGCACTGGGGGTGCCGATTGCCGTCAATAACGACGGTAAGTGCTGTGCACTCGGTGAGTATGCGGCTGGCGCTCTGCGCGGGACGCGTTTTGGCGTGGTGCTCGCTATCGGCACGGGCATCGGCGGCGGTATCGTCATCGACGGCAAGGTCCTGCGCGGCGCGCACTGCTTTGCAGGCGAGTTCAGCTTCTTGCGCAACGATGTCACGACTGCCGCGAACATGGGAAACTCCTTTGCCGATTCGGGCGGTTGGCGTGCGCTCCGCGATGCCGCCGTTGCCGAGAAGGGCCTGCCTGCGGATTCTCCGGTGGACGGCCGCCGCGTCTTTGAGTGGATCGCGGATGGCGATATGGCGGCGCAGCGCGCGCTCGACCGCTACGCTCGCGCATTTGACGGACAGCTCATCAACCTGCAGGCCGTGCTCGACCCCGAGGTCTTTGTGATCGCAGGCGGCATCTCGTGCCATCCCGAGCTCGTCGATGCCCTGCGTGCGCAGATGCCGCTGGCCCTCTCGAGTTACGAAGGGACCCTTGCCGGCATTCCTGTGCCGCAGATAAAGGCGGCCGAGCTCGGCAACGACGCCAACCTTTACGGCGCTGTCCAGGAGGCCATGCGCCTGGTGTAGCGCATTGGACATAGTCATTGGGGACGTTCTTGTTTGACTAGTCGTTTAAGAACGTCCCCAATGACTACCCACAGAATGAGAGTGGATAATCTCCCGTTTTTGGCCTGCATGCGGGCTCAAAGTGGGAGATTATCCGCTCTCGTCATTTGATTGGCACTTGCGGCACTTGCACTCATTGGGGACGTACTTAAATGAGTGGCAGTTGGGGACACTCCTTGCCGAGCTGCAAGCCGTGCGCGCCCCTTCTGGGCCTTGCGGCTCAAAATCGGTTTACGCCGTGGGCTGTTGGGGTCAAATTAGCGACATTTTGAGGATAGGTTCGATATTAGGACTGGTTCTCTAATAGAATGAGTTTGCAGGCCATTAAGCGACTGCGGGGGGGGGGTATTCATGAAAGGTATGGGAGACACAACAGCGTATTTGCGTTGGGGCATTCGGGAGATTATATGCCTGGCGCTGTTCTATTTTACGTTTTTGGCTGGCGAGTACCTCTTCGACATGCGCGTGGCCGAGTTTGTGCCGCCGAGCGAGGTTGCTACCTACGAGACCCTCATCGTCGGTGCGAGCGTAATCGGCTTTTTTGTGCGTCCTATTCTGTACTATCGCCGCCCCCGCGCGATCGATACGACGAGCGACATCACGGGCGTGCTGCTGGTGTCGGCATTGCTGCTGATGATTATGGCGGTTCGGTTTGAGGTGGTAATTGCCGGCGGTTTGATGGCGTGTTGCACGCTGGGCTACTGCGGATCGACCGCTCACGCCAACTTTGCGCGGCGCTTTGCGCGGACGCCGTACTTGGCGCGCGCGGCGGCGCTTTCATATGCTCTGGGCGTCCTGCTTCAGGTGTTCAGCCACATGGTGATACCCGCGGGGATTCCGCAGCAGTTTGTTTTTGTTGCCTGTGCGGTCGCGCAGGTGGCGCTCCTCCACGGCGTCCGCCGTGCCAAGCTGCGCGGCGAATCTGAGTTTGGGCCTGAATCCGATATCTCCGAGCTTTCGGTGGATGCATCGGAGTTTGGCGCCAAATGGCAAAACGATCCCGAGTCAACGGCGGCTTTTCGGCGCGCCGTGGTGCGTCTGACGATTGCAACCGCCTGCCTTACCGGGGTGTTTGCCGCCCTCAATGCGGGGCTCACGATCTCGCACGCCGCCGGGTCCGTTGACTTGGGCGATTGGTCGCGCTTGCTGATGGGCGTGAGCGCTCTGCTCGCCGGCGCCCTATTTGACCTGCGCGGGCGCTCGTGTATGAACATCATCATGACCTGCGCCGCCATGTTGTCCACGCTCTCATTCGCTGTGCTTATCACCGATGCCAACGGCGCCAACATACTTGCCGCCACCGTCATCTTCTATCTGGGTGCGGGCTTCTTCGTGGTGTTTTCACGGCGAAGTTTGCCGCCATTTCGGTGTATGCGCATTGGTCGTATCTGTGGCCGTGCATGGGCCGCGTCATCAATAACGTTTGCGCGATGTTCGTGACGGCACCGGCGGTGGCGATTGTCTCGAGCCAGAACGTGCTGTTGGCAGTGGGCGTGGGGCTTGTACTGCTTGTGGGCATTGCGATCTCGCTGCTGGGACAGTCTGGGCATCAGGTCTATGACGTTGAAGTGCGCGGCGACCTAGCGTTTGCTGCTAGCGACCTTGGCACGGATCCCGTATCCGCCCAGAGCGAGCCCGCCCCCGCAGAGGTGCCGGAGTCCACACTCGACGAGCGTCTCGATACCTTCGCCGTCGCCTTTGAGCTTACGCAGCGCGAGCGCGATATTTTGGAGGCCTTGGTCGCATCGCGCGAGAGTGTTCAAGACATCGCCGCAACGCTCTTCCTTTCGCGCTCCACGCTTTACCGTCATATCGCCTCGATCAACAAAAAGACCGGCGCCTCCTCACGTGTGGCCCTCATCAACTTTTTCTGGACCTGGGCGCCCAAGGACTAGCCCATTTGGGACGGGGCTTTTTTAGCTGTTTTGGGCAGCCACTGCCAGCGCGAACCACCACAAAGGGGACAGGCACCTTTGTGGTGGTTTTGACGGGAGCGCCTGTGGAGTTACAGCAGTTCGCCGTGGCGGGCGATGTGGCGGCGCTTGGCCAGCTGGGTGAGTGCGATGTAGGCAGCGACGATGCTGACGAGCAGCGCGAAGAAGCTCGGCGGCAGCGGCATGAGGTCTAGCGCATCGGCGATGGGGCTTGCCGGCAGCCAGGTGACGAGTACCAGACCCAGCACGGTGAGAGCGCACAGTGCCGGCGCGGCGTGGTCGCGCGCGCTCGGCAGGCGCGGGGAGCGCAGCATGTGGATCACGAGCGTCTGCGACCACATGGACTCGACAAACCAACCGCTCTGGAAGAGCGCCGTAAAGGCCGCCATGCCTGCGACGTCGCCTACAGCGGCAAGCTCTGCCCAGCTTGAGCCCACGGCGGCAGGGCACACCACAAAGAAGAGCACGGCGAAAGTCACGATATCAAACAGTGAGCTCACGGGACCCAACTCGAGCATAAAGCCCTTGATGGACGCGGCGTCCCAAGCACGCGGACGGGCAGTCCAGGCGTCGTCGACGGTGTCCCACGGCAGCGCGATGCACACGATCTCGTAGACCAGCGACAGCAGCACCAGCTGCAGAGCGCTCATGGGCAAGAACGGCAAGAACAGGCTCGCGACGGTCACGGATAGCACGTTGCCAAAGTTGGAGCTCACCGTGGTCTTGAGGTACTTGAGTAGGTTGCCGTAGGTGCGGCGGCCTTCGATGATGCCGCGCTCGAGCACGTCTAGGTCCTTCTGGAGCAAGATGATATCGGCAGATTCCTTGGCAATGTCGACGGCCGAATCGACCGAGATGCCGCAATCGCTCGCACGCATGGCGGCGGCGTCGTTGATGCCATCGCCCATAAAGCCCACGGTGTGGCCGAGCAGCTCGCGCATGACGCGCACCAGACGCGCCTTCTGCAGCGGCGAGAGCTTGGCAAAGAGGTGCGTGCGCTCGGCGCGCTCGGCAAGCTCGGCATCGTCGAGCGCATCGATCTCGGAGCCGAGCAAGACGTTGCTCGCGTCGATACCGATCTGTTCGCAGACGGTGGCGGCAACGCGGTCGTTGTCGCCAGTCAGGACCTTGACCGCCACACCCTTGGCCTCGAGCGTGGCGACGGCGCCCGCGGCACTCGCCTTGGGCGGATCGAGGAAGGCCAAAAAGCCCATCAACACCATGTCGCATTCGTCGGCGATGCCAAACTCGCCCACGCAGCGCGGATTGGTCTTCTGCGCCACAGCAATCACGCGCAGGCCCTCGGCGTTGAGCCCGGCGACCTGCTTGCGAATCTGGGCGAGCTTATCTTCGGTGAACGGCTGGGCGGCGCCGTCGACCTCGACAAAGGGGCAGATCTCGAGCATTTCCTCGGCAGCTCCCTTGGTGACCATCTGGGTTTTGCCCTGGGCGTCGGCGACAACTACGCTCAGGCGACGGCGCGAGAAATCGAAGGGCACCTCGTCGACCTTGGTATAGCGGTCGCGCAGGCTCTGGCCCAGCATAGAATCGGGCACGACGGTCGAGGGCGTCACATCGGCACGGTCGATGACGGCCAGGTCGATAAGGTTTTTGAGGCCGGTCTGGAAGAAGCTGTTCAAAAACGCATGGCGCAGCACGCGCGCATCCTCGTTGCCGTCGGTGTTGAGGTAGCGCTCGAGCACGATACGGTCTTCGGTGAGGGTGCCGGTCTTGTCGCAGCACAGGACGTCCATCGCGCCGAGGTTTTGGATCGCCGGCAGCTCCTTGACGATAACCTGGCGGCGGGCGAGGTCCTTGGCGCCCTGCGACAGGCTCGTGGTCACGATGACGGGAAGCATCTGCGGCGTGATGCCCACGGCCACGCTCGTGGCGAACAACAGCGCATCGATGACGTTGCCCTTGGTGGCGGCGTTGATGGCAAAGACCGCCGGCGCCATAACGAGCATGAGGCGCACGAGCAGCATGGAGACGCTCGAGACGCCGCGGTCAAACGCGCTCTTCTCGCCGCGCCCGTTGAGCATCTTGGCGATGCCGCCCAGGTAGGTGTCCGAGCCGGTGGCAACGACAAGCGCCATGGCGGTGCCGTTTTGCACGGAGGTGCCGGCAAAGACGATGTTCTTGCAGGCAGAGAGTGGTAGCGCGGAGCCGTCGGCACCCTCGACGACGGTGATGGCAGCGGTCTTCTCGACGGCCTCGCTCTCGCCGGTGAGTGCGGACTCGATCACAAACAGGTCGCGCGCGGTGATGATACGGGCATCTGCCGGCACCATGTCGCCGGCAGAGAGGCGGATCACATCGCCGGGGACGAGCTCGTCGAAGGGGATCTCGACGCGCTCGCCGTCGCGCAGGGCACAGCAGGTGTTGGAGACCAGGTCCTTAAGGGCCTCGGCCGCATTGCCGCTGCGGGCTTCCTGGATAAACTTCATGCCGCCCGATACCAGCAGCATGATGCCGATGACGATGACCGTGGAGGGGTCACGCTGCAGCTCGGGCACGGCGAGCACGTCGATGTAGAGCGAGACCAGTGCGAGGGCGGCGAGGATGCCAGCGAAGGGATCGACGAACGCGTCGGCGATGCGGCGGGCGAGCGTCTTGGTCGGCGCCTCGATGGTGTTGGGGCCGACGGCGCTCAGGCGCTCGGCGG
>CABPCW010000046.1 GCA_902406155.1 uncultured Collinsella sp. | reverse complement strand
GCAGAGTGCAGGCTATCGCCGCTGGGCGACCATCGAAAATCTGAAACGGATCGCGTACCGAGGGACGGAAAAAGAGATAAGTCAAGCCCGTCAACAACTCATAAAAGTTGATTACGAGGTCCGCATCAGTTTCATGGATACGCCGATGAATATAACAGACTTGGCACTGGTCGCGGCACGTGCCTGCTACGACACGCTTATGGAATGTGGCATCGCCGCTAAGCGTGACCTCAAGAAGGGTCGAATAACGCCGGCGGTTGAGCGCCTGATCGAGTGCAATATTCTGCTTTCGGGTGTCGGCTTTGAGAGCGGTGGTTTGGCGTTGGCTCATGCCATCGCCAACGGTCTGACGATTCTGCCCGAGTGCAAGGCCATGCATGGTGAGGCCGTGGCATTTGGCCTGGTGGTTCAGCTTCGTTTGGAGCGTGCTCCCGAGCTTGAACAAGTGCTGGAGTTTTGCCAGCGCGTCGGCCTGCCGACGACGCTCGAGGAGCTGGGCCTTGGCGAGATTTCCGATGCCGATCTGCAGAGTGTTGCAAATGCGGTTTTTAGAAACGAGCGTAACATGGCCAACGAGCAGGCCAAGGTGACCAAACAAAAGCTCGTCGAGCTCATGCGCGAGGCATAGTTTGGCGCTTGATTGACCTTGTGCAACCGAGGTGGCGATTGCCATGGGGCTATTTGCCGCAAAGGTGCTCCGCGTGTAATTTGCCCGAGGCGTGGGCCGATAGCGTATCATTATCTCTTGCTTGTTTGCACTGCTCAGGGAGGGGCCGCGCATGGCGCAGGAACACGATCTATTTGATGACATTATCGAGATCAGCAAGGGTTTCGACTTTCTTAAAAACCCGCTTGGCGGCGTGACCGATGCACTCGATCCGTCGGCTCCGCAGTGGAATCCTGCCGACTACAAGGAGCGTCCGCGCGGCAACACCATTCCGTGCTTGACCTGCAAAAACGAGAAGAGCGGCTGCACCGCGTGCATGGATGTGTGCCCGGTCAACGCTATCGAGGTCGAGGAAGACGCCATCGAGATCCTCGACTCCTGTCGCAAGTGCGGCCTGTGCGCCGCCGCCTGTCCGACCGAGGCGATCATTTCGCCGCGCCTGGCGCCCAAAAACCTTTACGACGACATTGTCTCGGCAGCTACGAGCCACGAGACCGCCTACGTTACCTGCACGCGTGCTCTTAAGCGCATGCCGCGCGAGAACGAGGTCGTCGTTGCCTGTGTGGGCGATATTACGGCCGAGACCTGGTTCTCGGTGCTGGCCGATTATCCCAATGTGAGCGTGTACCTGCCGCTGGGCGTGTGCGATAAGTGCCGTAACACCGGTGGCGAGGACATCTTGGGCGAGGCCATTGCCACCGCCGAGGAGTGGGCGGGCACGGGCATGGGTCTGGAGGTCGATCCCAAGAGCCTCAAGTGCCATAAGCGCCGCGAGTACGAGCGCAAGGAGTACATGGAAAAGATCGCCCGCACCACGGGCCTTACCGTGACAAAGCTCAATCCGGCAACGGCGGCACTGGCCTCGGTGACGCAGAAGCTCAAAGCCCATCGCCATCAGATTACCCAGTTGGAGCGTACGCTCAACACCATGTGCGGCACCACGACGACCAAGCGTCGCCGTTCGCTCACGCACGGGCGGCAGCTGGTGCTCTCGACGCTGCAAAACCACCCCGAGCTTGCCCAGAACATGCAGGTGAGCACGCCGGAATGCGATTTTGACAAGTGCACGTCGTGTGGCGAGTGTGTCAATGTATGTCCCACGTTCGCCTGCGATTTGGTGGGAAGCGGCCGCTTTGCGTTGGAGTCCACGTATTGTTTGGGCTGCGGTGCCTGCGTCAAGGTGTGCCCCGAGCATGCGCTCAAGTTAGTTAAGCATGACGCGTCCAATCTGGTCGTCGTCGATCCCGAAGCCGAGGAAAAGGCCGCCCAGAAGGCTAAGGCCCACGAAGAAGCCCAGAAGGTCAAGGCTGAGGCGAAGGCCAAGCTCGACAAGATGCTCGATCAGGTGGAGAAGCTCGCGGACTAGTCAGCGACTCCTATCTCTGCTTCATTCGTGCCGCCGTGGCGTCCGGGTTCGCCCAGATGCTGCGGCGGCGCTATACTTATGAAGTTTGAAATGCTTGTACCAAAAGGAGCTGTCGTGTCCCTTTCCATCGGTATCGTGGGCCTGCCCAACGTAGGCAAGTCGACGCTGTTCACCGCGCTTACCAAAAAGACCGGTCTTGCCGCCAACTATCCGTTCGCCACGATCGACCCCAACGTGGGTATCGTCGACGTGCCCGATAGCCGTCTGCAAAAGCTCGCCGACATCGTCAACCCGGGTCGCATTGTGCCGGCAACGGTCGAGTTCGTCGACATCGCGGGCCTGGTGAAGGGCGCCAACGAGGGCGAGGGCCTGGGCAACCAGTTCCTGGCCAACATTCGCGAGACCGACGCCATCTGCGAGGTCGTGCGCTACTTTAAGGACCCCAACGTCATGCGCGAGGTAGGTCGTACGGGCGAGTTCGTCGATCCCGCCGGCGATGCCGACACCATCATGACCGAGCTTATCCTGGCCGACATGGGCACGCTCGAGAAGCAGCTGCCCAAGCTCGAGAAGGAGGCCAAGCGCGACAAGGAGCTCATGCCCAAGTTCGAGGTCGCCAAGCGCCTGCTTGCCTGGCTCAACGAGGGCAAGCGCGCCGCATCCATGGAGATGACCGACGAGGAGCGTGCCGCCGCTAAGGGCCTGTTCCTGCTCACCATGAAGCCCATCCTGTATGTGGCCAACGTGGACGAGGATATGCTCAACGACGATCTGGCGCCCATCGATGGTGTTAAGCCGCTGCCCATCTGCGCCAAGATCGAGGCCGAGCTTTCCGAACTCGATCCCGAGGACGCCGCCGACTACCTGGAGAGCCTGGGCCTGGAGCAGCCCGGCCTGGACGTGCTCGCGCAGGCGGCCTATAAGCTGCTCGGCCTGCAGTCGTTCTTTACGGCCGGCGAGATGGAGGTCAAGGCCTGGACGGTTCGTCAGGGCGCGACCGCCCCGCAGGCCGCCGGCGTCATCCACACCGACTTTGAGCGCGGCTTTATTAAGGCCGAGGTCATTGGCTATGACGACTACATCGAGCTCGGCGGTGAGCAGGGCGCCAAGGCCGCCGGCAAGCTGCGTATTGAGGGCAAGGACTATGTCATGGCCGATGGTGACGTCGTGCACTTCCGCTTTAACGTGTAAGGACGACGCACATGTTTAAATATGGCAAAAAAGCCGGCTACATGGGTATTGCGCTGCTCGTGCTTGCGGTGATTCCGCTGGTGGTCGCAGCGTGTGTTATCCCCAACATTGGTCCCGAGGTGGCAACAAAGTTTAATGCCGCCGGCGAGGCGACGCGCTGGGGCAAGAGCTACGAGTTGCTGGCACTGCCGGTGCTCAACCTGCTGCTGAGCGTGGCGACGTACTTTACGGCAGGACGCCAGGCTAAAAACAATGATGACTCCGCCGCCATGGCGCGCATCGTGTGCGAACGCTACCTGCGCAACGGTTGCATCACGGGTGTGTTCCTCAACGTGGTTAACGTTTACTTTATGTACTCGGCGATTACCGGAACGGGCTTTGGTCTTGGTTTCTAGCTTGTCCTTTTAGGCAACGAGCCTGCACATATATTCAATGGCTGCTGCGAGGCCGCCGCTCGATCGTGGTTTAAAGACCATGTCGGCGGCGGCCTCGTTTTCGTATCCGGCGCCGCGAAGGGTGAGCGCAATGCCGGCTTCTAAAAGAAGGGGCAGGCCGCGTTGGCTGGTTGCGATTACGGCAGCCTGATTGAGCGAGCAGCTATGCGTTTGGCATTGGATGGCAAGTTCACCTTGCGCCGGGCAAGGGACCAGAACGGCGGCGACGCGACTTGATAGCAATGCAAATGCTGTGCGCTCATCGGGTGAAAGGCATTCGGCTTCAACGACGACGAGCTTGGGCGGTGCGCTGTTTGTGCGAAGCGTGGCTCGGTACATGCGGACCGAAGAATCCGACATAGAAAACTCCTGTGTATTCGGCAAAACGTAAACTATAGTTTACGTTTATGTTCGGCTCCATTTCAAACTCGGCTGCATGGACGAACGTGCGAAACAGATTCTTGGCAGGCGGGTCGAAGAGACACGCAGAGACCTTGGTATCTCCAAGGTTGATTTTTGTGTGGCGACAGGAATCAGCCGACCCTACCTCGACCGAATCGAAGATGGAACGGCAAATTTCACGCTCAAGGTTCTATTTAAGATCGCGCCCGCACTCGGCATGACGGTATCAGAGCTTCTCGAGGGCATCGAATAGGGGATACCCGTCGACAACTGAATTACGCCATCGGGATGCGGTCGTGGTTGACTTGGCTGTAGAACAGGCGCTGGATCTCGGCGGCATCACGTGACTGGCCGAGTGCCCACATGGTTTTGGCCACGAGCGTCTCGGTTGTCATATCGTCGCCGCGCAGAATGCCCGGATGATCGGCGTAAGCACGGCCGACCTCGTAAACGCCCAGATCGAGGCCCTCTTCGGGGACCTGCGTGGTCATAACGACGGTGCGACCCGAATCGACCCAGCGGAAAATTGCCTCTTGGAACGACTCGCCCGACTCACCAAACTCGGGGATACCGCCAATGCCAAAGGTCTCCAGAATCACGGCGTCGTAGCTATCGGCAAGGGCGTCGAGGATGCCCGGGTTTACGCCGGGCGTAAGCTTGAGTACAAATACGCGCGGGTCGATGCTGTCGTAGAAACGAACCGGGTTCTCGTTCTGGTGAGTGCCGTGGAGTCCGTTGCGAACGATGCGGTCGTTGCGGATATAGGCAATGGGCGGATAGTTGACGCTAATGAACGCATTAAAGCTCATGGTGCGCTGCTTGCGGGCACGCGTGCCGGCAATGGCTACGCCGCCAAACACGATCGAGACGTCGTGCGAGTGCTTGTCGAGCGCATAGAGCAGGCTCTGGTACAGGTTGAGCTTGGCGTCGGTAAAGGGATTGCCCATGGGCTTTTGCGAGCCGGTGAGTACGATGGGCTTGGGGCTGTCCTGAATCAGGTAGGAAAGCGCCGCCGCGGTGTAGCTCATGGTGTCGGTGCCGTGCAGAATCACGAAGCCGTCGTGGTCGGCATAACCCTCGACGATGACGTCGCGGATACGCATCCAGTCACTGGGGCGCATATTGGTGCTGTCGATGTTCATGGGCTGCACGACGTCGAGCTCGCAGAGGCCCGAGATCTCGGGGACGCTCTGGGCAAGCTCCTCACCGGTCAGGGCGGGGGAGAGGCCGTTGCCGTCCTCGGTCGATGCGATGGTGCCGCCCGTGGCGATGAGAAGGATGCGCTTCATGCTGGTATTCCTATCGTATTTGCCGCCGCAGAGGCGGAGTCGTTCGGCAGTATTGTGGCACAGGGCGTCCAATGTTCAAACGTAATACATCATCTGTAACGTTTAGTAACACTTCAATTGCCGTCAAATAAGGGCCCAGGTCGTGCGTTTGCCGTGCGCTGATGGCTGCGAGGGACGAGAAACCCCATATAACGTGTACACTATGAAAGTTATTTTCGTTCATTCACGCGGGTGGGCACCGGCTCCCCGCCAACAGGAGGGGAAACCATGGATCAAAAGGCTTCCGCAAAGGTCCTCGTACTCGACTTTGGTGCGCAGTACGGTCAGCTCATTGCCCGTCGCGTCCGCGACCTCAACGTGTATTCCGAGATCGTTCCCTGCGACATCTCGGCCGATGAGATTCGCGAGATGAACGCCTCTGCGCTCATCCTTTCTGGCGGCCCGGCCTCCGTGTACGCTGAGGACGCTCCGTCCATCGATCCCGCTATCTTTGACCTGGGCCTTCCCGTCCTGGGCTTTTGCTACGGCCATCAGATCACGGCCGTGACGCTCGGCGGCAAGGTCGGCCACTCCGAGGTGGGCGAGTACGGCCGCGCCACCATCACGCGCACGGCTGGCGCCAAGCTCTTTAACTCCACGCCTATGGAGCAGACCGTGTGGATGAGCCACCGCGACGCCGTGTCCGAGGTGCCCGAGGGCTTTACCGTTACCGCCAGCACCGACGTGTGCCCGGTTGCCGCCATGGAATGCGTCGAGCGCAAGATTTTCACCACGCAGTTTCACCCCGAGGTCAAGCACTCCGAGTACGGTCAGCAGCTGCTGAGCAACTTCCTGTTTGAGATCTGCGACCTGGAGCCCAACTGGAGCATGGACAACCTGGTCGAGACCATGACGGCCGAGTTCCGCGAGAAGGTCGGCGACGACCGCGTGATTCTGGCCCTGTCCGGTGGCGTCGACTCCTCCGTCGTGGCTGCGCTGGGCGCTCGCGCCGTGGGCAAGCAGATGACCTGTGTGTTCATCAACCACGGCCTGCTGCGCAAGGGCGAGCCCGAGCAGGTGGAGGAGGTCTTCACCAAGCAGTTCGATGTCGACTTTATCCACGTCCACGCCGAGGACCGTTATGCCGAGCTTCTGGCCGGCGTGACCGAGCCCGAGGAGAAGCGCCGCATCATCGGTACGCAGTTCTGGAAAGAGTTCTTCGCCGTGGCGCAGCAGCTCGAGACCGATGGCAAGCCAGTCAAGTACCTGGCTCAGGGCACCATCTACCCCGACATCATCGAGTCCGGCGCTCGCAAGACGGGTGGCAAGACGGCCACCATCAAGAGCCACCACAACCTGATCCCGTTCCCCGAGGGCGTGCACTTCGACCTCATTGAGCCGCTTGACCACTTCTTTAAGGACGAGGTCCGCGCGCTTGGTCTGGCGCTGGGCCTGCCGGGTCACATCGTGTTCCGCCAGCCTTTCCCGGGTCCGGGTCTGGCCATCCGCATCATCGGCGCGGTCGATAAGGAGAAGCTCGAGATCCTCAAGAATGCCGACGCTATCGTGCGCGAGGAGCTCGACGCCTACAACCAGCGTCTGTTTGAGCAGACCGGCGAGCGCAACTCCGAGCACAGCTGCTGGCAGTATTTCGCGGTCCTGCCCGACATTAAGTCCGTCGGCGTTATGGGCGACGAGCGCACCTATCAGCGCCCGATCATCCTGCGCGCCGTCGAGTCCAGCGACGCCATGACCGCCGACTGGGCCAAGCTGCCCTACGACGTGCTGGCCCGCATCTCCGGCCGTATCGTTGCCGAGGTCCCCGGCGCCAACCGCGTGTGCTACGACATCACGTCCAAGCCGCCCGCGACGATTGAGTGGGAATAGAACAGACGTTCGATAAAATAATATAGTATCAGATAGCGGGCACGGTTTCAATTGAATCCGTGCCCGCTGCTGTATGCGTGTCCTTGCACGCCCAATATGCGCCGTAAAAGCCGTCTTCTTCGACGTCAAAGTGAATGCGCTTCGTTTTCGCCTCTCAAAATCTTATTTTCACGATTTGCATTTTCATCCCGTTGTCACCGACCCTTGCGAGAAACCGGAAAAAGCAGCTGACAGAAGAGTCTCTCAAATCGTTGTAGCCCAGCATATAGCCGCGACTTGTGACCTGCAGACGGCTGTCCCACGTGCCGATTTCCTTGGCGGCATCCGAAACCGCAAAATATGCCCCCACATCCTTGATTTTTGCAGTCTTAAGCCATGTTTTTGCGATCATCTTTACCGCCGTCCGATTGGCAGCATCAAAGACCAGCACACTGCCGGGGAAAGCGTCCGCCATCCCCCGCACCAGTTCCCGGACCTGCTGGGTCAGAAAGTAATAGAACACCCCGGAGGCAAAGAACACCGCCCCGCGGGAGGCATCGATTTTGCTAAACCATGCGGTGTCTTTCAGGTCGCAGGGGATATTTTGTTCTCGATCCCCGGCGGGCAGTAGCTGCTGCCGCAAGGCAATCACATCCGGGAAGTCCAGATTGTAGATCTTGCATCTACCGTTGTCGCAGGTTCTGCCGGTGTTGTCCAGCCCGCAGCCCAGATTGACCACCGCCGCATTGGGGTGGCCTTTCAGGTAATCCCGCACCTCGAAAGCAAGATCACTCTGCCGTGTGGCCACCTCCAGCGCACCAAAGCGCTGTATCAGGCTGCGGGAGTTTTTCTCTGCCTCTGAAAAGTCGTAGTCGATCTGGTCGAGCAGACGAACCGCTGTTTCATCCCTGTAAAGGTTCGGGTACAACTCCGTACACAGCTTCCGGGAATACAGCGGGAGGATCAGCGTCTCCTGCACGGTGTTTTTCTCAATTTTACATTTCATAGGTTTCTTCCTCAGTGAATAAAAACTGTCATAATTGCCGCCAGCATAGCCGCTATGACCGTCATGCCTATCGCCATGTGCAGGATGGATGCAAAAATGCCCGTGCTTGATACCCCTACTTCCGCGCCGTGACGCAGAGCCACTTTTTCTTTTTGTGTATCTGCACCTCGTGAAAACCCGCCTGCTCCAGACATGCCTTTAATTCAATGTCCTTGTAGATGGTCATGCCGCCGATGATCTGCGTCCACCTCTCGTCCTTGTCCGTATCGCCATTGCTCTCGTTGCAGATAAGAATTGTCCCGCCTGGCTTCAGCGTCCGCCAGACCTCACGGAAGCATCGGGGCAAATCAGGCCAAAAATAGACGGTCTCAAAGGCCGTGGCGGCATCGAAGTAGCTATCCTCAAACACCATATCCGCCACACTGCCTTGCAGAACGGCGCAACGCCCCTCCTGAATTGCAATTCGGTTGAGCTTTCTAGTCTTCTCCACGCTGACGGGCGAATAGTCGACGCCCTTGACGACGCCATGCGGGCATTTTTTCAGCAGCCGTTTTATGTTCGCCCCGCCGCCGCAGCCGCAATCCAGCACCTTGGCATTTGGCGCAAGTCGTAGAAATCGAAGTCCCCACCGCGCCACAGGGCTGTGGCCCAGATTCATCATGGCAACCATAAGTTTTCCGCCGAGGCCCACGGGCTTGCGGGTGTTTTCAAAGAACGACATCTGGCCCCTCCGATTTCGTGCATTCCGCATAGGTCAATGGGAACGAGGCCTTCAGCACCGCGCTTTTCTGCACCGCCCAGCCGTTTTGACGCAGGAAACGCAGGTATTCCTCGCTTGTCCACCTGCTGTGGAGGGGGAATCCCGCCATACTCATGAAAAAGGCTTTTGCCTTGCCGGAAACCGAGTTCCCCGCGTGGGTGAAGGTTGGCGCGATGAGCACGCCGTCGTCCTTCAGTACCCGCCTGATTTCTTGCAGTGCCTTTTCCGGATGCGGCACTATGTGAAGCGCGTTGGACGCGATCACCACTTCGAAGGACTTCTGTGCATAGGGCAGGCGGAACATATCTTGTACGGAAAAGTGCAGCTTTGCGGATTGATTGTCCCGCTTTGCTTCAAGGATCATCTGTGCAGAAGCGTCCGTAGCCTCGATGTGCACCGCCGCATCCACGATGCTCTTTGCGATAAGCCCCGTGCCGGTGGCAACCTCCAGTACGGTTTTTGCTTTCACCACCGGCCTGATCAGCTCATACATCTTCTCATACGCCGCCCGGTCCTTTCGCATGAAACGGTCGTACCGACCGGCATTCTTGTCCCAGAAGCCCTTGCGTTCGTGCATGGCTATCGCCCCCCAAACAGTTAGAGCAATCTAACTATAACACACGAATCATGCAGTAAGATAAGGCTAACCTTATTTCTTGGCCAAGACGCATCTCTTCGGTTTTGCTTATAACGGTGTGAGTCAGATACTAAGCTGGAGCTGAAGAAGGAGCTTGGCGGACAGGTAGGTCGATACCGGTTCCCGGAACGGTGATCCAGCCAATTACACCAGGGCTCTAGTCATGCAGGTAAACCCAATCCATGACGGGAAATAGGTCCTTTTCTCTAGCTCGACGTCTTTCGGAGCTTGACGATTTGGACTGATGGAGGTGAGAAGTCCCTCACTGCGCCAATACCAGAAGATTGCGCTATAGACATCTCTCCGACCCTTTGAATCACCCCTTTTCACGCCACCCGCTACGAACCCCGGCGGAAACTAGGGAGTGATTAAAAAGGCGACCTGCGGTTTTGCGAATCAATTGAGTCATTCACAAAATCGCGAATTAAGGGCCTGATTCGCCCAAATTGCGCACGAATTGGCCCTTAGGCGGTACGACGCGACACGCATCGACAACACTCGGCCTGGATTAGTCACTGAGCGGGAATAGCGGGAACTGGCTTTTGAACTCGCGTTTTGATACCGTCGAGTACCGCCTGATGCTGTTTCGGCGCCGCCATAGAGTAAAGCCACCAGCGAAATAACGGGAATAAAAGCCTCCGGACCCTCTGGTTCGGAGGCTATCTTTTTGCATATCTGCCTAAAACGACTCCTTGCCAAAGCCCCTTGAGCATCGGGCGGCATTATTGAGTGTGGGCGTTATCGTAGGTATCTTTGATTTCTTCTGGCAAATTATCGGGAATCAGCGCCTTCACTCTATCCTCGTTGCCATCTTGGATTGCCTGCTCGTAGTACCAGCATTTGAACTTCAGCATGTCGAGCGCGCGGTTCATGTTCACGATCTCCGACTCCATGTGGGCCTTGCGCTCCTCGAACATGGCCTTGCGTTTGGGGTATGTTGAGGGACCCTCTGCGCACCATTCCATGAACAGCCGGATGTCCTTGATCTCCATTCCAGCCTTCTTTAGGCATTCGATGACCCGAAGCGCTTCGAGTTCCGTATCGCTGAATCGGCGAATGCCGGATGCCCGCTCCAGCCCCGGGAACAATCCCTGCTTGTCGTAATATCGCAGCGTTGAAGCGGGCAAACCGAACATTTCCGCCACCTGTCCGATTGTGTACATGGCTCCTCCGAAACAATGTCGAATTCATTCCTAGACCTAAAGTCAGGTTTAGGTATTACCTTCATTCTCGTCAATGTAAATCGGGAGCGCAAGGGGTATTCCGTAATGGGCAAAACGGTTTTGATAGTTTCTTCAAGTCCACGAAAGAATGGCAATTCCGAGACGCTGGCGGAGGCTTTCGCCAACGGCGCGCGGGAGGCAGGTCACAGCGTTGAGACCGTGCGTCTGCGCGAGAAGCAAATGGGCTTCTGCAGGGGCTGCCTTGCCTGCTTAAAGTTGGGGCGTTGCGTCATCCAAGACGATGCCGTGGAAATTGCCGCCAAAATGCACGATGCGGATGTGCTGGTGTTTGCAACGCCCGTCTACTACTACAGCGTCTGCGGCCAGCTCAAAACCATGCTGGACCGCGCTAACCCGCTTTTTGGCTCCGATTATGCATTCACCGAGGCATATCTGTTGGCGACGGCGGCGGAGAACGGGCGCTCGACCTTCGACGGGGCGAAAAAGGCGATGCAGGGATGGGTTGACTGTTTCTCCCGCTGCACGCTCGCTGGAACGGTTTTCGCCGGCGGCGTGAACGGCGTGGGCGAAATCGCCGGGCATCCCGCTCTGGAGCAGGCGCGGCGAATGGGCATGGGAATCTAGCCGGGCTGTTTGGCCGCGCGGAAACAGATTTGTGCCAAAACTATCGACAGGAGGAAATCGATCATGGCAGTTAAACAGACGGCAGGCAGAGACGCCCTGGGGGAGTTCGCTCCCAAATTCGCACAGCTCAACGACGACGTGCTGTTCGGCGAGGTGTGGAGCCGAGAGAGTGAGCTCTCCCTGCGCGACCGCAGCGTGGTGACGGTGGTTGCCCTGATGTCGCAGGGGCTGACGGACTCTTCGTTCAAATATCACCTGATGTCCGCAAAGAACAATGGAGTGACCAGGACGGAGATAGCGGAAATCCTTACGCACGCGGCGTTTTATGCGGGTTGGCCCAAGGCGTGGGCTGCCTTCCGCATGGCGAAGGAGGTCTGGGCGGCCGACGATGCCGCCGACGCAAGGGCTCAGCACCAAAACGAGATGGTTTTCCCCATCGGTGCCCCCAACGACGCCTTCGCGAAGTACTTTATCGGGCAAAGCTACCTCGCGCCCCTTTCCACCGAGCAGGTCGGTGTCCACAACGTGACGTTCGAGCCCGGCTGCCGCAACAACTGGCACGTCCATCACGCCAAAAGCGGCGGTGGGCAGATCCTCGTCTGCGTGGCTGGTCGAGGGTTTTACCAGGAGTGGGGAAAGCCGGCACAGGAGCTGCGCCCCGGCGACGTGGTCAACATCGCCCCGGGGGTGAAGCACTGGCACGGCGCCGCGCCCGACAGCTGGTTCTCGCATCTCGCGTTGGAGGTTCCGGGCGAGGAGGCCTCCAACGAGTGGCTGGAGCCCGTGGGCGACGATGCATACCTTAAAGCGACCAACAAGGAGGCTTAAGCACCGTCGCCCGTCCGCGCCGCCGAGAGCAGCGCGCCCAAATCTGCCTGAATCGCCCCTGCCTTGCTTCCGAGCTGCAGCGGAGCCGAGCCGCCCGAGATGTTTACGCTCAACAGGTGCGCATCCGGCAGCTTCGCGGTCATGCTCCAGAACGGGAGCGTGATGATGCCGGGGGTCATCTCGCCCACGCCGAGCTCCAGCAACAGCACGCGGCGATCGCTGCGCTCGCGCACGAAGCGCTCGTATCGTCCGAGGCTCTCGCGCCAGGCCGCACCCTGCAGAAACGTGTCGTCGCGCACCCACGGCACAAGCTGCCAGCCGCAGTGCGGGCATCGGGGGACATCCTCGCTGAGGACCTCGAACCCCGCCATGCCCGCGAGCATGCGCTCGACGTAGGGGCTCGCGTCGAAGAGCTCGTCACAGCATGGCTGCTTGCACTGAAGGTGCGCGAAGCTTCCCTGATAGTTACAGGTTCTCTCGTCGGGAAACGTCTTCTCGGCCTGGGTGTCCACATTGGTGCTCAGGATGAAGTAGTCCTTATGGCCGATGAGGGACCGTAGGTCGAGATAGGGCTGCGAGGCCAGCTCGCGCAGCATGAAGTCGATGTATCGCGCATAGTATGCCCACTGCTGCTCGAGGCTGGGGTAGAGGTGGTAGAAGCCGTCGAAAAGGCTCTTGACTACTTTCGATTGATGCTCAGTGCCCATTGTATTCGCTACGATTAAACTCGGCACAGGGGATACTGGTTTTCCGTGCGAAAACGCTCATGCCGCTAAATTGAGCGACCGCCTGTACTGCAGCGGGATCATCCGCCCGAGCGATCCCTTAATCCGTCGCCCGTTGCGCCAATCGGCAGAAGCCACGCGTGGACGCTAATCGCTCGAGCGAATCGTCGTCGGTTTCCGTTTAACGATTTCTTTTTCCGCTATTATCCGACCCTCGGACTTCCTCGTGATAGAAGTAGTCCACGATCACCGGATGCCCCTGGGGGACTCTGCCATAAGGCATTTCGTTGTCCACAAAGGGGCAATCGTACTTCTTGGCCATTTCCTCGGCTTTTACTTCAAGCGCTTCAAAATAGCTACGGTTGCGCTTGTTATAGATCTCATCGTAAAGCGGTACGAGATTGGGATGTTTCTCGGCGATATAATCCAGGATCGCTTTTTTGAAACCACCCCGAAGATTGAGATTTTCGAGCCAAAACAAATCGCACCGATCTTTTACTCGCTCAAAAATCATCTCAAAATCCGTGATGCCGGGAAATACCGGGGACACGAAGCAGACCGTACGGATACCTTCGTCATACACCTGCTTCATAGCAGCGATACGACGCTCGATGCTCGACGCGGAGTCCATATCGTTCTTGAAGTTCTCATCCAGCGTGTTGATCGACCATGAAACGGTCACTCGTCCAAGCCTCTTCAGCAGATCGATATCCCGTACCACAAGATCGGACTTTGTGCAGATCAGAATATCTGCATCGCTGCCAATCAGCTGCTCCAGGAGTTTCCTGGTATTCCCGAATCGCTCCTCCTGTGGATTGTAGCCATCCGTCACAGAACCGATAACCACCCGCTGTCCAGCGTATTTCTTCGGATTCTTGATTTCCGGCCAATGCTTCACATCAAGAAAGGTGCCCCATTCCTCCTTGTGTCCGGTAAAGCGCTTCATAAAGGAGGCATAGCAATACTTGCAGGCATGCGTGCAGCCTACATAGGGATTGACCGAGTAGCCGCCTACCGGCAGGCTGGACTTGGTCATGATGTTCTTTGCTTCCACCTCATTGATGAGGATTCCATCGATCACTTCCGCCATGTTCTCTGCACCTCCAGCACTCTTTCGAATTCTTCCGGCAATTCCTGAATCATGTTTTCGTCCCCTATGACAGAGACGAGGTCTTCCTTCATAAACATTGGAATGCCAAGCGCGTGCGCCTGGTCCGTCAAAGACCATGCCCACTCCGGTTCCGTATGAACCTTCCTGCTCTGCGCCCCGGTCATGGTACCGACGACGATCCAGTTGATTCCGGAAAGGTCGACCGTACCGGGATCGTCGAATAGCGGCTCAAAAGTAACGAAGAAGTGATTTGCTTTGACGTTTTTCCGAAGGGCGTCGATACGCCACAGCTCCGCTTTCCTCGTCACCGTAACGCCGAACCATGCGTTTTCCAGGTCGGTATCTAAATCCAGCAAATCGGGTCTCTTGGTCAGGAACAGGAACTGATGCTGTGGATTCTCATGGATCTTTGCAAATACCTCGTCTCGCCATTCCAGCTTCCACCCGGAGAGATCGCTCATGCCGGTAAGGAGAAAGTTCTGCGGGCGTTTCTTTTCCATCATCTTGAGCTTGCTCGGGAAGAACGCAGGATCAGCGAAGTCGTCAATCATATGCCAACGTTTCACATTGTTACGGGCATAGCAATATGGACACCCCACCGTGCAGCCGATGACGATATTCATATTCTGAATCTGATTTTTGATGCAGATGCTCATAACGCCTGCCTACCTGCCTCTCCCGTAAACACGCAATCAGCCTTCCCCACCTTGCGGGCAAAAGCCTCGATATCTTGCTTGCAAGCAGCAGGCTCGCAATCGCTCAAATCGTATGACGTGCCGCCGTTTCGATAGACGGCCCGATGGGAAAACGATCGGCTGACAAGCCCGATGCCGAGCTTCTCGCACAGGGTCATCCGTGCTCCCTTTCAGCTATAAAAAACAGGTGTCTATAAACAGTATCCTTGTTGATTTTCGCAGGGGCAATGAACAAACGCGTGCACCTGTCGATAAACGAACAGCTACTGGACATTGTCAAACGACTCAGATTGGAGAGGCGATGGGAGAAACCAAGATCGACCGCCGGCGGCGCTACACCCTCTCGGTCATACAGGAGGCGTTCTTCGCGCTGCTGGCCGAGGTCGGCTTCGCGAAGATGACGGTGGCGGACATCTGCCGCCGCGCCGAGATCAACCGGGGAACGTTCTATCTGCATTGCGAGGATAAGTACGCGCTGCTCGATGCGCTTATCGACGAGGCATTGGCAGCGGCTCCCCCGCTTGAGGGGGTTGAATCGGCAACGCTTTGCCAGCGTCCGTCGGCAGACGACGATTATCGCCTGCTTTATTCGGACAGCGACTCATACGCTCGCGTAGCCCAGCGCGTCATAGAACGCGGAGCGGAGCAGATGGTTCCCTGGGTCATGGAGAAAACAGGGCTTTCACGCGAAGACGCCTTCCTGCTCTTCGTCCACAACGTCCAGGGCGATCTGGCCGTCAACCGCCTGCTCGGCTGGAGACGAGGCCCCGAGTTCGCCCATGCCCAGGAGCTGCTCAACGCCTATTCCGAAGGGGGCTTACTGGCGGTATCCGCTCTTCGCGATTCCGATAACCCATCGTGACCTGCGATTCAGGAATACCAGCCTCCGAGCCCTCTCGTTCGGAGGCTGCGGCTAAAACCTCATTGCGCGTCTACCGCTCCGCGTTACTCGCCACCTGCCCGCGCCACCGAGAGCAGGGCGCCCAAATCGGCCTGGATCGCCCCTGCCTTGCTTCCGAGCTGCAGCGGAGCCGAGCCGTTCGAGATGTTGACGCTCAACAGGTGCGCATCCGGCAGCTTCGCGGTCATGCTCCAGAACGGGAGCGTGATGATGCCGGGGGTCATCTCGCCCACGCCGAGCTCCAGCAACAGCACGCGGCGATCGCTGCGCTCGCGCACGAAGCGCTCGTATCGTCCGAGGCTCTCGCGCCAGGCCGCACCCTGCAGAAACGTGTCGTCGCGCACCCACGGCACAAGCTGCCAGCCGCAGTGCGGGCATCGGGGGACATCCTCGCTGAGGACCTCGAACCCCGCCATGCCCGCGAGCATGCGCTCGACGTAGGGGCTCGCGTCGAAGAGCTCGTCACAGCATGGCTGCTTGCACTGAAGGTGCGCGAAGCTTCCCTGATAGTTACAGGTTCTCTCGTCGGGAAACGTCTTCTCGGCCTGGGTGTCCACATTGGTGCTCAGGATGAAGTAGTCCTTATGGCCGATGAGGGACCGTAGGTCGAGATAGGGCTGCGAGGCCAGCTCGCGCAGCATGAAGTCGATGTATCGCGCATAGTATGCCCACTGCTGCTCGAGGCTGGGGTAGAGGTGGTAGAAGCCGTCGAAAAGGCTCTTGA
>CABPCW010000045.1 GCA_902406155.1 uncultured Collinsella sp. | reverse complement strand
CGTGTGCGAGCGCGCGGCGCTGATGGCCGCGGCTGCCGAGCGCCATCCGGGCGGCATGCGCGCCGTCATCAAGCTCGATGCGGCGCAAGTCGAGAACCTGGCAAAACAGGCCGGCGAGGACTGCTGGCCGGTCAACTACAACAGTCCGCAGCAGACGGTTGTTGCCGGAGCGCCCGAGGCGCTGCAGGAGCTCGACGTCCTAGTAAAAGAGGCTGGCGGCCGCGCTATGAAAGTCGCGGTGTCGGGCGCATTTCATAGCCCCTATATGGCCGAGGCGACTGAGGGGCTGGCGACGTATATCCAAGCCGGCCACGCGCCGTCACCGCTGCTGATTCCGGTCATGGCAAACATGACGGCGGCGCCCTATCCGGCGGACCCGCGAG
The DNA here is from genome assembly GCA_902406155.1 of uncultured Collinsella sp. Lineage (GTDB taxonomy): Bacteria > Actinomycetota > Coriobacteriia > Coriobacteriales > Coriobacteriaceae > Collinsella. Next base: position 16,154 of record CABPCW010000045.1, on the reverse strand, counting down.
CGGCATCGGATGTCTTGGCCAATCAGGTGAGTCATGCCGTTCGTTGGGTCGACACGCTGCATACTCTGCAGAATCAGGGCATCGACACGTTTATTGAGGTCGGCCCTGGCAAAACGCTGTCGGGCCTGGTCAAGCGTACGCTGAGCGACGTTCGCGTGTATTCGTGCGAAACGGCCGAGCAGGTCGCAGCTATTGCCGACGAGCTCGCATAGTCCACAGGGCTGTAACCCGAAAGGAATGACATGGGCAACTTGAACAACGGCGCGCTCGAGCGCAACGACTCACGTCGCGTGGCACTGGTCACGGGCGGCTCGCGGGGTATCGGCCGCGCCTGCGCTGTCGGTCTGGCGGAGGACGGCTTTGATATCGCCGTCGTCTATGCCGGCAGCGTCGATGCGGCGCGCAAGACGTGCGAAGCCTGTGAGGCGGTTGGCGCCACGGCACGCGCATATCAATGCGACGTGGCCGATCCCGCTGCCGTCAACGCGTGCGTGGAAGCGGTCCTCAACGACTTTGGTTCCATTTGGGCGCTCGTCAACAACGCCGGCATCACCCGCGATGGCCTGCTCATGCGCATGGGCGATGACGCATTCGATCGCGTGCTCGATGTCAATCTCAAGGGAACATTCAATATGACGCGCGCGCTCACCAAGACCTTTATGCGCCAGCGCGGCGGTTGCGTCGTCAACATGAGCTCGGTCGTGGGCCTGATGGGCAATGTCGGGCAAGCCAACTACGCTGCTTCCAAGGCGGGCGTGATAGGGCTTACCAAGGCGGTGGCGCGCGAGCTTGCGCCTCGTGGCGTACGAGCGAACGCGGTCGCTCCCGGGTTTGTCGAGACAGATATGACGGCAAAGCTCTCGGAGAAGGTGCGTACGGCAACCGAGGAACAGATTCCCCTTAAGCGCATGGCACGTCCCGAGGAAGTGGCCGGCGTGGTGCGCTTTTTAGCGAGCGATGCGGCTGCTTACATTACGGGCGAGGTCGTGCGCGTCGACGGCGGAATGGCGATGTAGAAACCAGGGCCGAAGAACGGTTTGGATGAGGAGACCATGATGGAACAGAGAGTTGCAATCACCGGCATCGGTGCCGTATCGCCGCTCGGCAACACCGCGCTTGCCACCTGGGCGGCCATGTGCGCCGGGACCTGTGGCATCGGCCCGATCACGCACTTTGATACCGATGCGTTTACCGTCAAGGTGGCGGCCGAAGTCAAGGGCTTTGACGGCAACGAGTACTTTGGCAAGCGCGACGCCAAGCATCTGGACCCCTGCGTTCAGTTTGCGCTGGTGGCTTCGGACGAGGCAATGCACGATGCGGGCTTTGATGCCGAAGGCGCCATCGATCGCGAGCGCCTGGGCGTTTACGTGGGGTCGGGCGTGGGCGGCATGCAGACGCTCGTCGACAACGTCCATACGATTGCCGACCGTGGGCCCCGCCGCGCATCGCCTTACATGATCGCGATGATGATCCCCAACATGGCATCGGGCAATATCGCAATCCGTCACAAGGCAAAGGGACCGACCCTGCCAGTCGTGACTGCGTGCGCGACCTCGGCCCATGCGGTGGGCGAGGCGTTCCGTGCTATTAAGCACGGCTATGCCGACGCGATCCTCGCGGGCGGTGCCGAGGCGGCCATTATCCCCGATGCTGTTGCAGGCTTTACGTCCTGCCGCGCATTGACCACCAACCCCGATCCCGCGACGGCCTGCCGCCCGTTCGACGCAGACCGCGATGGCTTTGTGATGGGTGAGGGCGCCTGCGTGCTGGTACTCGAGAGCATGGAGCATGCGCAGGCGCGCGGTGCGCACATTTATGCCGAGGTCGTGGGCTACGGCAACACCGATGATGCCTATCACATTACGAGTCCCGACCCCGATGCCGCCGGCATTGCCCGTGCGATATCGCTGGCGGTAGCCGAGGGCGACGTCAAGCCTTCCGAGGGTCTCTACATCAACGCCCACGGCACCTCGACCAAGCTCAACGATTCGTCCGAGACGACAGGCATTAAGCGGGCGCTCGGCGAGGACGCGGCACGCGCCGCACACGTCTCGTCGACCAAGTCGATGACCGGGCACATGATCGGTGCCACGGGTGCCATCGAGGTCATGGCCTGTGCCATGGCGCTCGAGCAGGGCGTGGTGCCCCCGACCATTAACTACCACACGCCCGATCCCGCCTGCGATCTTGATTACACGCCTAATCGAGCGGTTCGCGCCGACCTTACCTGGGCGCTTTCGACCAACCTGGGCTTTGGCGGGCACAACGCCGCCATCGCGCTGCGTAGATATACGAGGAGCTAGAGCATGGATTCCAAAAGACTTGCCGAGATAGCCGATGTGATGGAGGACCGCGGCCTTACGCGCGTACGTGTTGAGGAGCCCGATGGCACCGCGGTCGAACTCGAGCGCGCGAGTGTGGCGCAGCCGGTTGCCGTGCCCATGCCTATGCCGAGCGCCATGGCCGCTCAAGTTGCAGCTCCCACAGTCGCGCCTGCCGCACCGGAACCCGCCACGCAGACACCTGCCGCCGCGCCGGAGCCCAAGGGCACCGAGGTGACTGCTCCCATGGTGGGCGTCTTCTATGCTGCCCCTGCGCCGGGCGACGAGCCATTTGTGCGCGTGGGCTCCAAGGTCAAGGCCGGCGAGACCCTCTGCATCATCGAGGCCATGAAGGTTCTCAACGAGGTGACGGCCGAGGCAGACGGTGAGGTGCTCGAGATCTGCGTGGCCGACGGCGACCTCGTGGAGTTTGGCAGCTGCCTCATGAGGATCGGATAGGTGATATCCATGAACAAAGAAGAGCTCAAGAAGCTGTTACCGCATCGCGAGCCGATGCTTTTGCTCGACGAAGCCGAGCTGGTGGGCGACGAGGCCCACGGCAAGATCACGATTACAGGCGACGAGTACTTTTTGCAGGGACATTTTCCGGGAAACCCGGTCGTTCCCGGCGTGATTCAGTGCGAGATGCTCGCCCAGAACTGCTGCGTGCTGCTGATGGGCGATGAGGAGGCGCGCGGCGCGACGCCGTTCTACACGAGTCTGGACAAGGTGCGCTTTAAGCGTCCGGTGCGCCCGGGCGACACGGTGGATCTAGTGTGCTCCATCACGCGTGCGCGCGGGCCGTTCCGCTTTGCGACGGGTACTGCGAGCGTCAACGGTGAGGTTTGCTGCCGCGCCGATATGTCTTTTGCACTCATGCACGAAAGTTAAGGAAGGCTCCATGTTCGACAAAGTGCTCATCGCCAACCGCGGCGAAGTCGCGGTCCGTGTTATCCGCGCGTGCCGCGATATGGGCATCAAGACCGTCGCCGTTTATTCCACGGCCGATGCGGACGCGCTACACGTGCAGCTTGCCGACGAGGCGTATTGCATCGGCGGCCCGCGTCTGGCCGAGAGCTACCTCAACGACGATGCCGTGCTCACCTGTGCCGTAAAGTCGGGAGCTAAGGCAATTCATCCCGGCTATGGCTTCTTTTCCGAGAAGGCGAGCTTCGTGCGCGACTGCGACAAGTTCGGTCTGGCGTTTGTCGGTCCTTCGGCCGAGGTGATCGACAGCATGGGCGACAAGGACGCCGCACGCCGAACGGCCGCTGCTGCGGGCGTGCCCATCGTGCCGGGCTGCGATTTGCTCAAAAGCCCCGAGGAAGCAACGGCCGAGGCCGAGCGCATCGGCTGCCCCGTGCTTATTAAGGCGCGCGCGGGCGGCGGCGGTCGCGGTATTCGCAAGGTCGAGCGCGTGGAAGATGCGGCAAAGGCGTTCAGCGAGGCGCGTGCCGAGGGTGAGGCCGTTTTTGGCGACGGCGAGTGCTACATGGAGAAGTTCGTTGCGCCGGCGCATCACGTTGAGGTACAGATTATGGCCGATAAGCAGGGCCATGTGTTTTCGCTCGGCGAGCGCGAGTGCTCGGTGCAGCGCCGCAACCAAAAGCTGATCGAGGAGAGCCCCGCGCCGTGCCTCGACGGACGCGATGATATTCGCGCGCGCATGCACAAGGCCGCGCGCGACCTGGCTCGTGCCGTTGGCTATGAGGGCGCTGGCACCATCGAGTTTTTGTACTCAGATGACGGCAATTTCTACTTTATGGAAATGAACACGCGCTTGCAGGTGGAGCATCCGGTTACGGAGTTTGTGACCGATACCGACCTGGTTAAGTGGCAGCTGCGCGTGGCTGCCGGCCAGCCTCTGCCCTTTGAGCAGGAGGACGTACCGGTCCGCAACCACGCCATGGAGTGCCGCATCAATGCCGAAACGCCGGACTTTCTACCGTCATGTGGAACGGTCACCGCGTTGCGTGTGCCGGGTGGTCCGCGCGTGCGCTGGGATTCCGCCATGTTTACCGGAGCGAAAGTTCCGCCGTACTACGACTCCATGCTCGGCAAGCTCATCGTGTGCGCGCCCACGCGTGACGGTGCCATTCGCAAGATGCGCTCGGCCCTGGGCGAGCTCGTGATTGAGGGCGTGAGCGAAAATAGCGAGCTTCAGCTCGACGTGCTGGCAAACGACGAGTTTTTGTCGGGCATGTATCACACCGATCTGATGGGGCATCTCTATGCTGATGAATAGAAAAGCGAAGACGGTCAATGTCCTTGAGGGGCCGATAACCGAGTCGTGCGCCGAGTTCCCCGCGCGCCACGTGTTTGTCAAATGCCCGGAGTGCCGCCGTGTGATCGATGAGGCGCGCCTGCACGACAACCTCGAGGTCTGCCCTCGTTGCGGCAAACACTTTCGCGTGAGCGGTCGCGCGCGCATGCGCATGACGGTCGACGCGGGTACCTTTGAGGAATGGGATGCCAATCTGGCGTCGAAGGACTTCCTCTCGTTTCCCGGTTATGCCGACAAGCTTAAGAGCGTGAGCGAGCGTTCGGGCGAGCGCGATGCCGTTGTGTGCGGCAGGGGCAAAATCTGCGGCTGCGATACCGCGCTCTTCTTTATGGATGCCAACTTTATGATGGGCTCAATGGGCTCCGTGGTGGGCGAGAAGATCTGTCGTGTCTTTGAGCGCGCGGCCGAGTTGGGGCTGCCGGTCGTTGGCTTTACCGTATCGGGCGGCGCCCGCATGCAGGAGGGCGTGACCTCGCTCATGCAGATGGCCAAGATTTCTGCGGCGGTTAGGCGCCACAGCGAGGCGGGCGGCCTGTACATCACGGTGCTCACCGACCCCACGACCGGAGGCGTAACCGCGAGCTTTGCCATGGAGGGCGACATTATCCTGGCCGAGCCCGATGCCCTGACAGCATTTGCCGGCCCGCGCGTGATCGAGCAGAACATGCACAAGCGTCTGCCCAAGGGATTCCAGCGTTCCGAGTTTTTGCTGGAGCACGGCTTTTGCGATGCCGTTGTTCCGCGTGGTGAGATTGCGCTCACGGTAGGCGAGCTGTTGGCGCTGCACGAAGGGCACGCGCCCGGCCTGGGGGCACCGCATGAGATCGTCCATGCGGGTCGCCGCGGCAAAAAGCTGGGACACTTGTTTAAGCGCTCGACGGCACCAAAAACCGCGCTCGAGATTGTCAAGCAGACCCGCTTGGCAGATCGCGCCACGGCGGGTGAGATGATCTCGTTGGGCCTGGATGGATTTGTGGAGCTGCACGGCGACCGTTACTTTGGCGACGACGCCGCTGTGGTGGGCGGCATCGGCTGGAAGGACGGGCGACCCGTGACGGTTATCGCCATCGAGCGCGGCACCACGACCAAAGAGCGTATCCGCCGCAACTTTGGCATGGCGCATCCCGAGGGCTACCGCAAGGCGCGTCGCCTTATGCGTCAGGCCGAAAAGTTTGGTCGACCGGTTCTGTGCCTGGTCGATACTTCGGGCGCGTTTTGCGGCATCGGTGCCGAGGAGCGCGGCCAGGGCGAGGCGATCGCCCAGAATCTCATGGAGATGAGCGGCCTTAAGACGCCGATTGTCTCGGTGGTGACAGGCGAGGGCGGCTCTGGTGGCGCGCTGGCGCTATCCGTGGCCGACCGCATCCTGATGCTCTCGAGCTCGGCCTATTCGGTCGTGAGCCCCGAGGCCTGCGCGTCGATCCTGTGGAAGGATACCGAGCGCGCGGATGAGGCCGCCGAGGCGCTGAAACTCACGGCCCCCGACCTGTTGGCGCTCGGCATCATCGACGGCATTGTCGACGATAGGGGCCTGTCGCATGAGGAGATTGCCGGTGCCGTCATGTCCTCGGCATTTGATGCCTTCGATACGCTTGGGCGGCTTGACGACGCGACCCTCACAAACCTCCGCTACGAAAAGTACCGCGCAATCGGTCAGTACCGCACGATGTGACAAAGGGACAGTCCGCATGTCACATTGGGAAAGGCGTTCCATGCCACAAGTTTCTAACACCTCGTTTGCAACGACGGTTTCATCAAACGCCATGGCCGTGGTGGACTATCTGTCCAAAAGCATGATGTCGGCGCTGCCGTTTATTGTCTGCGCGGCGTTGTTCCGCACCGTCGCCGTCATTATGGGCGAAGGCATGCTGGGCCTGTGGTCTGCCGATTCCGAAATCTATCGCCTGTTCTACAGTTGGCTCTATAACGCCGGCTATTACTTTTTGCCCATCTATCTTGGTTGGGCGGCCGCCCGCCAGCTCGGTTGCTCGGAGCAGCTGGGCATGATGCTGGGCGGCGTATTGATTGCGCCCGATCTGCTTAAGCTCGTCGATGCCGCATCGACGACGGGGGCACCGATGACTTCCGTGTATGGCCTGCTTCCCGCGCCGATCATCGATTACACGACGACTGTTATTCCGGTTCTCATCTCGGTGCCCGTGCTATGGCGAGTGGAGTGTTTCTTTCAGCGCGTTATCCCTAAGGCCGTGGCGTTTTCGTTCGTTCCGTTTGCGACCATGCTCGTCATGGTTCCAGTTTCGCTGTGTATTACGGCGCCGGCGGGCAGCTATCTTGGCATGCTGTTGGGCCAGCTTATGTTTATGCTTGGCAATTCCGGTGGCATCGTGTCGCTGCTCACGCTCATGGGGCTTGCCGCGGGTTGGGAGTTTCTTAAGATTGCGGGCGTCAGCAACGTTGTCCTATCGCTTGCCTACGCGCAGTTTATGAGTGTGGGAACGGATTCGTGCATCCTGATCGCCGCGACGATGGCAACGTTTGCCGTTTGGGGCATGCCCTTTGGCGCGTCGCTCCGCGTTGCAGATAAGGACGAGAAGGCGCTCATGCTGGGCTATTCAATCTCGGGTGTTCTTGGCGGCGTAAGCGAGCCGGCGCTGTACGGTTGCGGCTTTAAATATGGCAGGTGTCTGACGTGCATGGCCATTGGCGGTGCCGTCGGAGGCCTTGTTGCGGCCGTGGGCCACGTTACGGCCTATACCATCGGCATGACGAATGTCCTCATGGTCATTGGCTTTGCCACGGGCGGCATCTCGAACCTGCTGTGGTGCTGTGCTGCCGGCGGTGTGGCATTTGCGGTGTCTGCGGCGCTGAGCTACTGCTTTGGCGTGGTGCCGGCGAAGGGGCAGACGACGGGGGACGGAGCTGATTCGCTCGAAACAGTGGCGAGCGCTGCTGAAGCAAGCGCATAAATCTGTGCGACAAAAGGACGATTCCTTTGTCATATTCCAAGGCTGCGGCCCGTGTGGGCTGCGGCCTTTTTGTATCTGGAGGACAAAGTGGCTACACTACAATCCGTTTGAGCAATAGATATATAGGTAGTACCGTGGGGACTGATGAGGATGGTCGAGTGGATTGTTCGTCGTGCGCAGGGCGACCGTGCGCGCGTGGGCACGTTGACGGGCGTGGTGTGTATTCTCGCCAATGTTGCGCTTTGTGCTGCGAAGGGCGTAATTGGCGTGCTGTCGGGATCGGTTTCGATCGTGGCGGATGCCATGAACAACCTGTCCGATGCCAGCTCGAATATCGTGAGCGTGCTGGGCTTTAGGCTGGCGAGCAAGCCGGCCGACCCCGAGCATCCTTACGGACATGGCCGCTACGAGTATCTCTCGGGTCTGGTTGTGGCGGCGCTCGTGCTGCTTATTGGCATCGAACTGGTGAAGTCCTCGGTTGAGCGTATCGTCAACCCGGAACCTGTCGAGTTCTCGCTTGCCCTGGTGGCAGTTCTAGTGCTTTCGATGGTCGTAAAGCTGTGGATGGCGGCCCTCAACCAAAAGCTCGGTGACCGCATTGAGTCCGAGACGTTGCATGCGACCGCTCAGGACTCAAAGAACGATGTCCTAGCTACGGGTGCCGTGCTGGCGTGCGCAATTGTTTCGCAGGTGACGCACATCAATCTTGACGCATGGGTCGGCCTTGCCGTTGGCGCCTATATCGGCTGGAGCGGCTTTGAGCTCATCCAGGATACGGTGAGCCCGCTTTTGGGCCAGGCACCCGATCCAAAGCTGGTCAAGCACATTCGAGACAAGATCATGAGCTACCCCGGCGTTTTGGGCGTTCACGATTTGATGGTTCACGACTACGGCCCGGGCAGGAAGTTCGCAAGCGCTCACGCCGAGATGGCAGCCGAGGCCAGCCCGCTGGAAAGTCACGACACGCTCGATAACATCGAGCAGTCGTTTAGGGTCGAAGACGGCATGATCGTCACGCTCCATTACGATCCCATCGTGACCGACGATCCAAAGGTGGCGAGCATGCGTCTGCGCATCAACGCTATGGCTCAAGAGATTGATAGCCGCCTCTCGATCCACGACCTACGCTGTGTTCCGGGCCCCACGCATACCAACGTGATCTTTGACTGCGTACGTCCCTCGGATTTGGCGATGAGCGCCGAGGACCTGAAGCGCGCGCTGGCGAAACGGGTCGAATCGGAATATCCCAAGTCGGTCGCCAAGATCACGATCGACGAAGACTACGTAGGCCATACCCACGAGTAGGGCTGTGCCAGCAAAGCAAGTTATACAGAAGGGGAGAGCATGAAGCGTCTATATCTACTCCGCCACGGTCAGACAGAATTCAACGTTAAAAAGCTCGTCCAGGGCCGCTGCGATTCTCCGTTGACCGATCTGGGCCGCAAGCAAGCGGGAATGGCAGCCGCATGGCTCAAAGCCCACGGCGTCGTCCCCGACAAAGTGGTCTCTTCGCCCTTAGGCCGAGCCATGGACACGGCTCAGCTCGTCGCATGCGAGCTCCTCGGCCCGGACACAGCAGTCGAGCCCTGCGAAGGCATCATCGAGCGCAGCTACGGCACCTTCGAAGAAGGCCCCCACGACGCCCTACCCACCGACGTCTGGGACCCCGGCGAGGACCTGATCCCATTTGGCGGAGAAGGAAGCCATGCCCTGCAGGAGCGCATGGTGGGCACCCTCACCAATCTCATGGGCGCCGAGGGCATCGAAACCCTCCTAGCAGTAAGCCACGGCAGCGCCAGCCGCCAATTCATCAAGGCTGCAGCCCCAGAGGGCTTCGAGCTCCCAACAAAACTCCCCAACTGCGCCATTATGATTTTCGATTTTGATGAGGCGGAGCCACAAGTAGAGGGCGAGCCAATGCAATGCAAGTTCACCCTCCAGCAAATAGTGGACCCCCAACAAAGTCATTAGCCTGAGCGAGCAGAGTTAAGCAGACATCAACGTGTCGTCTCCCGAGCACGGCGGAGGGCCGGAGAAATATATTAAGGTCATCGCGAGTTCCGCACGCAAAGGAGAGCACTTAATGTGCTCTCCGTCGTGAGCAGGACTGTAGAGCAGCAACCTTAATATGTCTCAGGCCCGCCCCCTCCGCCGCACACTGGGAACGTGCCACGCACTTTACCTGCGTAAACAATGTGAGTGAAATATGAATCTCGATGGATACGCCCGCAGCCGTGTATACTAAACAACTGTGTGAAACCAGGGGAGTATTCTGGCTGGACAAAATGCCTGCTTAATAGGGTTGTCAGGTAGTCCGGGCGAAATACAAGGCTGGGGAGCACGTCGTGTAAGTAGTGGTCCTCTAGGGGCGTACGCTCGGTGGTGTACGCATTGTCCCAAGACCACGCGAGAGTTGGGATCATATCTTGATCAGCATGATTCTCGGCCGCAAGATTGGCATGACCCAGGTTTGGGACGAGAACGATAACGTCGTTCCCGTCACGGTCATCCAGGCTGGCCCCTGCGCTGTCTCGCAGGTTAAAACTCAGGCAACCGACGGCTATGACGCCGTCCAGATCGGTTTCGGCGACATCAAGGCCAAGAACGTGAACAAGCCCATGGCTGGTCACTTCGCCAAGGCTGGCGTCGAGCCTGTCCGCTTCCTTCGTGAGGTCCGCGTCGAGAACGGCGAGGAGCACAAGGTCGGCGAGGTCGTCACCGTCGCTGATTTCGCTGATGTCGAGAAGGTCGACGTCATCGGTACCTCCAAGGGTAAGGGCTTCCAGGGTCGCATCAAGCGCTGGGGTCAGCGCCGCGGTCCTATGACGCATGGTTCTCACTTCCAGCGTCACCCCGGTTCTATCGGTCAGTGCGCCTATCCTGCGCGCGTCCTCAAGGGCGTCAAGATGGCCGGTCACATGGGTAACGAGCGCGTTACCGTCAAGAACCTTTCCGTTGTCCGCATCGATGCCGAGCAGAACCTCATCTTGGTCAAGGGCGCTGTCCCGGGTGCCAAGAATGGTCTCGTCGCCATCCGTATGGCCTAAGGGCCCAGCCCATTTAGCCCAGCGTCATACCAAGGAGAACACTTAAATGGCAAAGTTTGAAGTAAAGAACAGCGAGGGCAAGAAGGTCGCCGAGGCCGAGCTCGCCGCTGAGGTGTACGGCATCGAGCCGAACATCCACGTTATGCACCACATCGTCAAGTGCCAGATGGCCTCTTGGCGTCAGGGCACCCAGTCTGCTAAGGGTCGCTCTGAGGTTTCCGGTGGCGGCAAGAAGCCTTGGCGTCAGAAGGGCACCGGCCGTGCCCGCCAGGGTTCCATCCGTGCTGCCCAGTGGCGTCACGGTGGCGTTGTCTTCGCCCCCAAGCCCCGTTCCTACGCTAAGCGTATGAACAACAAGGAGGTCAAGCTGGCTATGCGCTCCGCGCTGTCCGCCAAGCTGGCCGATGGCGAGCTCGTGCTCGTCGACGACTACGGCTTCGAGAAGCCTTCCACCAAGGCTGCCGTCGCCATGCTCAAGGCTCTCGGCCTTGAGGGCAAGCGTCTGACCATCATCGTTCGCGATGAGGACGTCAACGCCTACCTGTCGTTCCGCAACATTCCCAAGACGTTCATCATCACTGCCGATGAGGCCAACACCTACGATCTCGTCAACAACAACGCCGTGCTGATGCCCGCCGACATCGCCGCTCACTTCGGGGAGGTGCTTGCATAAATGACCGCCCACGAGATCATCATCCGTCCGATCGTGTCCGAGCGTTCCTTCTCCGGCATGGAGCAGAACAAGTACACGTTCGAGGTCGCCAAGGATGCTAACAAGTATCAGATCAAGGACGCTGTCGAGGAGATCTTCGGCGTCAAGGTCGTTCGCGTGAACACCCTGACGGTCAAGCCCAAGACCAAGCGCGTGCGCTATGTCGCCGGCAAGACCCGTTCTTGGAAGAAGGCCATCGTCACGCTGGCCGAGGGCGACACCATCGAGGTCTTTGGCAACCAGGCCTAAGACTCGCTGCTGTTGAGTGAGCTCATGCCTCCCAAATAGGGGAGGCGGGAGCTCAAGGTTTTGGGCGCATAAAATGGACACGCCCGGAACCGTGTATACGTCCGGTGTCATCGCACCCGAGGCAGAACCTCGAATCCCTGTCTGCGATGGCTAACGGATTCCTATTGAAAGGGATTGTAATGGCTGTAAAGCACCTTAAGCCGACTTCCGCTGGTAGGCGTTGGCAGACGATCTCCGATTTCTCCGAGATCACCTGCACTAAGCCCGAGAAGTCTCTTCTCGAGCCCCTGCCCAAGAAGGCCGGTCGTAACAACAACGGCCGCATCACCACCCGCCACCAGGGCGGCGGCGTGAAGCGTCGTTACCGCGTGATCGACTTCAAGCGCAACAAGGACGGCGTGCCCGCCAAGGTTGCCACGATCGAGTACGATCCGAACCGTTCCGCTCGCATCGCTCTGCTGCACTACGCTGACGGTGAGAAGCGCTACATCCTGGCCCCCAAGGGCCTCGAGGTCGGTCAGACCATCATGTCCGGTTCTGACGCCGACATCAAGCCGGGCAACGCTCTGCCCCTCGCCGACATCCCCGTCGGTACGCTCATCCACGCCGTCGAGTTCCAGCCGGGCAAGGGCGCTGCTATCGCCCGTTCTGCCGGTAACTCCTGCCAGCTGATGGGTAAGGAGGGTAAGTACGCTATCGTCCGTATGCCTTCCTCCGAGATGCGCCGCATCCTCGTTACCTGCCGCGCCACCGTCGGTGAGGTCGGCAACGCCGATCACGCCAACATCGTCATCGGCAAGGCCGGCCGTAAGCGTCACATGAACGTGCGCCCGACCGTCCGCGGTACCGTCATGAACCCTGTCGACCACCCGCACGGCGGTGGCGAGGGCAAGAACCACACCTCTGGTCGTCCCTCTGTTACCCCGTGGGGTAAGCCGACGAAGGGCCTTCGTACGCGCAAGAAGAAGAAGGTCTCGAACCAGCACATCATTCGTCGCCGTAAGAAGTAATTTCGGATACCGAGTTTTAGGAGAAAGCACTTATGAGCAGAAGTCTCAAAAAGGGCCCGTTCGTGGAGACTCGCCTTCTCTCGCGTATCACCGCGATGAACGAGGCTGGCAAGAAGGACGTCGTGAAGACCTGGTCCCGCGCGTCCACCATCTTCCCCGAGATGGTTGGTCACACCATCGCCGTCCACGACGGCCGCAAGCATGTGCCCGTGTATGTTACCGAGTCCATGGTTGGTCACAAGCTCGGCGAGTTCGCGCCGACTCGTACGTTCCGTGGCCACAAGGCCAAATAGGGGGTTAACCGTAAATGGCAACTAAGTCTATTGAAACTGAGGCCACCGAGGTTCGCGCTGTCGCTAAGTACGTGCGTGTTTCCCCCAGCAAGGCCCGCCTGGTGGTCGATCTGATCCGCCGCAAGCCTGTCGCTCAGGCCTTCGACATCCTCCACTTCTGCGACCGCGCCGTCGCCGTGGATGTCGAGAAGGTTCTCCGTTCCGCCGTTGCGAACGCCGAGAACAACAACGGTCTGCGTGCCGACAACCTGGTTGTCGCCGCTGCCTATGTTGACGAGGGTCCGACGCTTAAGCGCATCCGTCCCCGCGCCAAGGGTTCCGCTTCTCGCATTCTGAAGCGTACTGCCCACATCACCGTCGTCGTTGCTCCTCGAAAGGAGGCGTAAAGCTGTATGGGTCAGAAAGTCTACCCCACCGGCTTCCGTCTTGGCATCACCGAGAACTGGCGCTCCCGCTGGTTCGCAGAGAAGGATTACGCTAAGACCCTCGGTAACGATCTCGAGATCCGCAAGTACCTCGAGAAGCGTCTTTCCCGCGCAGCTGTCTCCCGCGTCGAGATCGAGCGCGCTGGCGACAAGGTGAAGGTCATCATCCTCACCGCTCGCCCCGGCGTTGTCATCGGTAAGAAGGGTGCCGAGATCGATACCCTCCGCACCGAGCTCGAGAAGGTCGCTGGCGTCTCCAAGGGCCAGCTCTCCGTCGACGTTGTCGAGATCAAGCGTCCCGAGCTCGACGCCAACCTCGTTGCTCAGTCTATCGCCGAGCAGCTCGAGGGCCGCGTTGCCTTCCGTCGCGCTATGCGCAAGGCTGTCCAGTCCGCCCGCAAGGCCGGCGCTAAGGGCATCCGTATCCAGTGCTCCGGTCGTCTCGGCGGTGCCGAGATGGGCCGTCGTGAGTGGTACCGCGAGGGTCGCGTGCCTCTGCACACCCTCCGTGCCAAGATCGACTACGGCACGGCTGTCGCCAGCACCACCATGGGCGCTTGCGGCGTGAAGGTCTGGATCTACCTGGGCGAGAAGCTCCCGGGCCAGCCTGTTCCCAACCCTGCACTCGAGGGCTCTTCCCGTCCTCGTCGTCGTAACTCCGAGAGGAGGGGTCAGTAGTGCTTGCCCCTAAGCGTATTCTTCACCGCAAGGTGCAGCGTGGCTCCATGAAGGGCCAGGCCAAGGGTAATACCGAACTGCATTTCGGCGAGTTTGGTATCCAGGCTCTCGAGGCCCATTGGATTACCAACCGTCAGATCGAGGCCGCTCGTATTGCCATGACCCGCTACATGAAGCGTGGCGGTCGTGTCTACATTACGATCTTCCCCGATAAGCCCATCACCAAGAAGCCTGCCGAGACTCGCATGGGTTCTGGTAAGGGTAACCCCGAGGAGTGGGTGGCCGTCGTCAAGCCCGGCCGCATCATGTTCGAGGTCAAGGGCGTGCCCGAGGAGGTCGCTCGCGAGGCTCTGCGTCTTGCCCAGCACAAGCTCCCCATCAAGACCAAGATTGTGGTTGCCAAGAACGCTGAGCAGCGCATCGAGAAGGAAATGGCTGAGGAGGCCGCTCTCGAGGCCAAGTGGGCTGCTGAGGACGCCGCCGCCGCCAAGGAGGAGAACTAATGAAGCCCGCAGAGATTCGTGAGCTCTCGGACGCTCAGCTCGTTGAGAAGCTGAAGGAAATGCGCGCCGAGCTCTTTAACCTTCGTTTCCAGATGGCCACCAGCCAGCTGGACAACACCGCTCGCGTCAACACCGTGAAGAAGGACATCGCTCGCGTCCTCACGGAGCAGCGCGCCCGCGAGATCGCAGCGGAGAAGTCCGCTGTTGCCGAGTAGGACCTAAGGAGAGAACATGACTGATTCGCGTAACTCGCGTAAGGTCCGTACGGGTGTCGTTACCTCCGTCTCCGGTGCCAAGACCATCGTTGTCACCGTCACCGAGCGCAAGCGTCACGCCAAGTACGGCAAGATGATGACCAGCTCCAAGAAGCTGCACGCTCACGACGAGGAGTGCACGGCTGGCGTGGGCGATACCGTCCGCGTTATGGAGACCCGTCCTATGTCCAAGATGAAGCGTTGGCGCCTCATCGAGGTCGTCGAGCGCGCTAAATAAGCAGTCGCTCTTACGACTTGTACGTTTCCGAAGATGTGCGTATGCCTGGCTTGCATACCACGGCCGTATAAAGGCTGCGCACCTCTCTTCGGTTCTTAGTTCGGAGGAACATCTACCATGATTCAGATGCAAACCATGCTGAACGTCGCCGACAACTCCGGCGCTCGCAAGATTCGCTGCATCAAGGTGCTTGGCGGTTCCAAGCGTCGTTATGCAGGCATCGGCGATGTGTTCATCGGTGCTGTCCAGGAGGCTACTCCTGGCGCCAACGTCAAGAAGAAGGACGTTGTCCGTTGCGTCGTCGTTCGCACCGTTAAGGAGATCCGCCGCAAGGATGGCTCCTACATTCGCTTTGATGAGAACGCCTGCGTTGTCATCAACAACGATGGTTCGCCCGTCGGCACCCGTATCTTCGGGCCCGTCGCTCGCGAGCTTCGTGACAAGAAGTACATGAAGATCGTCTCGCTCGCTCCCGAGACCCTGTAGTTAGGGGAGATATATGTATATCAAGAAGGGCGATAAGGTCCAGGTTCTCTCTGGTAAGGATCGCGGCAAGCAGGGCGTTATCCTGCGTGCTCTCCCCGCCGAGAACAAGGTCGTTGTCGAGGGCGTTTCGGTCGTCAAGAAGGCCGTCAAGCCCAACGCTGCCAACCAGCAGGGCGGCATCGTTTCGCAGGAGGCTCCCATCAATGCCTCCAACGTCAATCTCGTTTGTCCCGAGTGCGGTAAGGTTACCCGCGTTGGTCACGAGAAGGACGGCAAGAACAAGCTGCGCGTCTGCAAGAAGTGCGGTCACAAGTTCTAAGCTGCCCGCAACATCAAGTTGCTAGCAAAGGCCCGGATGCCTCACGGCACCCGGGCCTTTTTCTATCCCCCACTCGATGGCTTCGGTTCTGCCGTCCCGTCATTCCGGTTGCATCCAGTTTTCGGTGCCGTCCCGAATCGAGTGCCGCCAGGTGACACCCTGTCGCGTTTCGTCGGCTTCGGGAACAAAAGTCGGGACAACTCCAAAAACTATTTTCGAACTCAGGGCTTTGAGTTTTTGTTTTTGTCCCAAAGGGCGCGGCGGGATGCCTTTGGAGGCTCGATAGCGCCGAAAACGCCCGTTTTGAAACTTAAATGCCTTTTCGCGTGCAAGCCGCCAGCTGCAATAGAATATGAATAAATCGAGTTGCTTAAAAAAGCCAGTGTTTATGCGGGTTTCAGCGATTTC
>CABPCW010000044.1 GCA_902406155.1 uncultured Collinsella sp. | reverse complement strand
GCCGGAGAGCACTTAATGTGCTCTCCGTGCGAGCAGGACTGTCCGAGCAGGCGACCAAACCCCGCGCCCCGTCCCGGCGAGCGCTCGGGGACCGGTAGCTTACAGGTGGCTGATGATCAGTTCCATCTTGCCTTCGAGGTCGATGGAGCTGACAGTGCTCGGGGCTAGCAGGTGGCTTCCCTTGTGGACGGGGTCGCCGCAGACGGTGCCTTCGCCGTCGATGACTGACAGGCACATGAAGGGCCAGCGCTGCTCCAAGGTCTTGCTGCCGTTGACGCGCACGCGATCGACGGTGTAGCAGGGGTTGGACTCGAGCTCGGTTACGCCATCGACCTCGCGCGCGGTTACGGTACCGTCGGTCGGTGCCTGCGCGTTAAAGTTGATGCAATCCAGGCTCTGCTCAATGTGAAGTGGGCGCAGCTTTCCGTCGGTGCCGGGGCGGTCGTAGTCGTACAGGCGATACGTCACGTCGCTCGATTGCTGCGTCTCTAAAATGAGCGTGCCGGTCTTGATGGCGTGCACGGTACCGGAATCAATCTGGAAAAAGTCACCCTTGTGAATCGGCAGTACGTTGAGCATGCCGTCCCAACGGCCTTCCTCGATCATCTGTGCGGCCTCGGCGCGGTCCTTGGCACGCTGGCCGACGATGATCGTGGAGCCGGGCTCGCAGTCCAGCACATACCAGCACTCGGTTTTGCCCAAGCTACCGTTCTCGTGCTCGGCGGCGTACTCGTCGTTGGGATGGATTTGGATCGAAAGGTCGTCCTTGGCGTCCAGAATCTTAATGAGCAGCGGGAACTCCTTGCCCTCGCAGTTGCCAAAGAGCTCGCGGTGCTCGGCCCACAGCCATGACAGCGTGTGACCGGCGTACGGGCCCTCAGCGATCTGGCAGTCGCCGTTGGGGTGTGCCGAGATGGCCCAGCACTCACCGATGGGACCCTCGGGAATGTCATAACCAAATACGGTTTCGAGCTGGCGGCCGCCCCAGATCTTCTCGTGAAAGATCGGCGTCAGTTTAATCAAATCGGACATGTTCATACCCCCATGGTGTTGCGCGGCCGCCCACTCTAAACGAGCCGTAACGAGCGCCCGCATGACTACAAAAACCTATGCCAACGTTACGTTGTGCAGCTCAAAGCGGTCACCAACGTTGCGCGAGATCGAATGCTCAAAGGCGGTGCCGCTATCCAAAAAGCCAATCTGGTTGAGCTCGAGCAGGGGAGAGCCGGGTTTGGTGTTCAGGCGCTCAGCCTCTTCCTCGGTTGCCGCTACGGCGCGAATGGTGCGGTGGAAGCTCGAAATCTTCAGCCCGCATTGCTTGCGGATGAAGCTGTAGACCGATCCATACAGGTCTTTCTTTTTAAGGCCCGGAATCAGCTCGAGGGGCATGTAGGTGTACTCGATAACGATGGGCTTCTCGTCGACCTGGCGCACGCGCACGATGTGATAGGCGAAGTCATCCTCGGCCATTCCCAGCTGGGTCGCAACCTCTGCCGGTGGATTGACGATCGAGAAATCGTAGACCACCGAGGTCACCTTTTCCCCGCGGTGCTCATACGAAAAGCCCTGGGCACGGTCGTTCTTGCCTTGAAAAAACACCTGGCCGGGAAGCCCCGCCGTGTCCTTAACGTAGGTGCCCGATCCGCGCCGGCTGGTAATAAGGCCTTCCTCGGTGATCTGCTCAATAGCACGTTTGACGGTGATTTTGGAAACGCTATAGATCTCGCAGAACTCAACGACGGTGGGTAGCTTGTCGCCCGGTTTAAGAACGCCGTCCTCGATGCTTCGGCGGATATCCGCAGCTATCGCCTCATATTTGGGAATCATGGAACCTCCTTTCCAGCTTGATTGAGTATAAAAAAGTATAGTCCACGCCTAAGCATCCCTATTGCGTTTTTGAAAAGTTCGAGAAAGATATAATTAAAAAACGCTTCTCTTTATTATCTAGAGCGCTCTAAATGAATATGCATTCGAATAATGTGGTATTGAGCAAATTGATCGGCACGAAGATGGGGTTGGGCCGTTTTGCCGCCCAGCGAACCGAATCTCATGCCTTGCGTTTTCCCAGATAAAACCTGCCAAAACAAACCTGTCCCTTTTTGGCAGGTTTTTGCCTTGGGAGCGGTACCATACAGGCAATGTTTAAACGAGAAAGGTGGGCTCCCATGGAACCTAAGCAGTACTATATCGGCATTGACGTCGGCGGCACTTCGGTTAAGGAGGGCCTGTTCGACGAAGACGGTAACCTGCTTGCCAAGGCCAGCGTGCCTACGCCTCCCATCGTTGACGCTGCGGGCTTTGCCGCGGTGACCGAGGCTATCGACCAGGTGGTTGCCAAGGCGCAGATTCCGCGTGCCTTTGTGGCGGGCATTGGCCTGGCTGTTCCGTGCCCTATCCCGGCGTCGGGCGATGCCAAGGTCAAGGCCAACATTGCCATTAACCTGCCCGAGCTTAAGATCGCCATCCAGGAGCACTGCCCCGACGCGGTCGTTAAGTACGAGAACGATGCCAACGCCGCTGCCATGGGCGAGGCCTGGCTCGGCTCTGCCAAGGGCGTGCAGAACGTCGTGATGGTCACCATCGGTACCGGCGTGGGCGGCGGCGTTATCGTTAACGGCGACGTGGTGTCGGGCGTTGTGGGTGCCGGCGGCGAGATTGGCCACATGTGCCTGAACCCGGCTGAGGAGCGCACCTGCGGCTGCGGCGGCCATGGCCACCTGGAGCAGTATTCCAGCGCTACCGGCGTGGTGAGCAACTATCTTGCCGAGTGCGAGAAGGCGGGCGTCGACCCCATCGAGCTCACCGGCCCCTCCGATTCCAAGGACGTGTTCCAGGCCTGTCGCGAGGGTGACAAGCTCGCGCTAGCCGCGGCCGATACCATGGCCGACTATCTCGGCCGCGCTCTGGCGCTTATCGCCAACGTGGTCGACCCCGAGATGTTCCTGATCGGCGGCGGCGCATCCGCCTCGGCCGATGTCTACCTCGACAAGGTCCGCGAGCACTTTAAGCAGTACGCGCTTTCTGCCTCGTGCGAGACGCCCATTAAGGTCGCCTCGCTCGGCAACGACGCCGGCATCATCGGTGCCGCCTACGTAGCCCTGCGCGCCGCCGGCAAATAGCTAGTGCAAGGAGGCCAGGTTACTTTGCACTAACATGGTGCGAAAGGGATAGACTTTGCTCCAACGCCTGCTCCAAATTGTGCCGCGGCCCTTCCGTGCCCAAGGGTTCGCCGCCAGCGTGCTACCATAGCTACGTCCAAGTACACATATCAAGTGGAGGATATCCATGGCAAACGTTCTTGTCTTTGGTCACCAGAACCCCGATAACGACGCCATCATGAGCGCCGTCGTCCTGTCCCAGCTGCTCAACCAGGTTGAGTATGCCGGCAACACCTACGAGGCCTGCGCGCTGGGCCAGCTTCCGGCCGAGTCCGCCAAGCTGCTCGCCGACGCCGGCATTGCCGAGCCCCGCGTGATCGAGTCCGTCGAGGCCGGTCAGCTCGTCGTCCTCACCGACCACAACGAGTCCGCCCAGTCCGTCGCCGGCCTTAAGGACGCCACGGTCTTTGGCGTTGTCGACCATCACCGCATCGGCGACTTCGAGACTGCCGGTCCGCTGCACTACATCTGCCTGCCCTGGGGCTCCAGCTGCACCATCGTCACCAAGCTCGCCGGCGTGCTCGGCGTTGAGCTTTCCGACGTTCAGGCCAAGCTGCTGCTCTCGGCCATGATGACCGACACGCTCATGCTCAAGAGCCCCACCACCACCGATGTCGACCGCGCCGTCGCTGCTAAGCTCGGCGAGCAGGTGGGCGTCGACCCGGTCAAGTTTGGCATGGAGGTCTTCCTCACTCGTCCGTCCGGCTCCTTCACCGCAGCCGAGATGGTCGGCAACGACATCAAGATGTTCGAGCCCGCCGGCAAGAAGCTGCTCATCGGCCAGTACGAGACCGTCGACAAGAGCCGCGCGCTCGGCATGATCGACGAGATTCGCGAGGCCATGCGCGCCTACGCCGCCGAGAAGGGTGCCGACGGCATCGTCCTGTGCATCACCGACATCATGGAGGAGGGCTCGCAGGTCCTGCTCGAGGGTGAGACCGAGGCCGCTCAGAAGGGCCTGGGCATCGCTGACGAGCACGACGGCGTCTGGATGCCGGGCGTCCTTTCCCGCAAGAAGCAGGTCGCTGCTCCCATCATGGCCGCCTGCTAGGTTTTGTTGACCTAACACCGACGACCGGACCGCGGACGCCCCGCGCTCCGGTCGTTTTTTGTGCGCGGGACCGCGTCGCCTATTGGACAGGGGCGCTCGCACCGTTGAGCAAATAATGTTCAACCTGTGGTTCCGCTTTTCGGCCGCGCTTGCGCGTTTGTCGCGCAGGGTAGGCTAGATGCAAGCGTAATACGTTGGAGCGCGGCGCCGCCATTTGGGCGGGCCGTGCTTTTTTAAGACGGGAACCTTCCCGCGAAAGGAGCCGCCCATGGCAGCAACCGAGCAGCTGTTCAACACCCGTGAGCGCAAGCGTTTTGAGCGTCACGACATTTGGGAGCGCATTGCCGAGAACGGCACGATTTCCGCCGCCGTCATGGTGATCGCCGCCATCGCCGCCGTCATCTGTGCCAACACCGATGCCTACGAGGCCATTCATCACTTTTTGGAGACCCCGCTGTATGTGGGTCTGGGCAACCTTACGGCCGGTCTCACCGTTGAGCTTTTCGTCAACGACTTCCTCATGGCGATCTTCTTTTTGCTGGTGGGCATCGAGCTCAAGTATGAGATGACGGTTGGCGAGCTCAAGAATCCGCGTCAGGCCATGCTTCCCATGCTGGCGGCCGTGGGCGGCGTCGTTGTTCCCGCCTGCATCTACCTGATCTTTAACCATGCCGGCGCCCGCAACGGTTGGGCTATCCCCATGGCAACCGATATTGCCTTTGCGCTGGGCGTGCTGTCGCTTTTGGGCAATCGCGTGCCCAACGGCGTGCGCGTGTTCTTCTCGACGCTCGCTATCGCCGACGACCTCATCTCCATCGCCGCCATCGCCATCTTCTACGGTCAGAGCCCCAATCCGTTTTGGTTGGGCGCCGCCGCGCTTGTGACCTGCGCGCTCGTGTGGCTCAACAAGACGCAGCATTACCGTCTTGCCCCGTATTCGGTACTGGGTCTGCTGTTGTGGTTCTGTATGTTCAAGAGCGGCGTGCACGCTACGCTTGCCGGCGTCATCCTGGCCTTCACCATTCCGGCCAAGTGCGGCGTTAAGCTCGATAGCCTCACCGATTGGCTGGGCGAGTGCCTGCCGCTGCTCGATGACCGCTATGACGACGAGGCGCACATCCTGGGCCAGCACGACTTTACCGTCTCGACTACCAAGGTCGAGCGCGTCATGCACCGCGTGACCCCGCCGCTTATCCGTATGGAGCGTCTGATCTCCACGCCGGTCAACTTTGTGATCCTGCCGATCTTTGCGTTCGTAAACGCGCAGGTTCGCCTGGTGGGCGTGGACATGAGCACGCTGCTCACCGACCCGGTGACGCTCGGCGTGTACTTTGGCATGCTGCTGGGCAAGCCGATCGGTATCTTTGGCATGACGTTTGCCCTGGTTAAACTCAAGATTTCCGAGCTGCCGCACAATGTCAACTGGCACATGATTGCCGGCGTGGGCATTCTGGGCGGTATCGGCTTTACCATGTCGATCCTCATTAGCGGCCTTGCCTTCCCGACGGCCCAGTTTGAGGTTCTGGCCGCAAAGGCCGCCATTCTTGCCGGCTCTGTCACCGCGGCCGTGCTGGGCATGATCTACATGAGTGTGATCTGCAAGCACCCCGCGCCCAAGGACGAGTAAAAGCACATATAAGTTTGAAAACGCCGCCTGTGAACACCATCACAGGCGGCGTTTTAGTCAATGGGGACGTTCTTAAATGACTAGGTTTATTCCACCGTTCCGTAGACGGCGCCCCAGCCGTGGGCGGCCAAGGCGGAGTTGAGCTGGTCGCAAAGTGACTGGCGATCGTAATAGCCGGGCGGCAGCAGGTTGACGATTTCCATGAGATCGGGCGCCAGGTCCAAGATTTCGGCCTGTACGATCAAATCGAGGCGGTCGATGGCGTGGCGGTCGTAAAACAGTCCGTCGACCAGGCGCTGCAGGTCGCCGAATTCCTCGGCCTGAAACGATCCGTACTCCATAGTGCCTCCTTGGGCGCCCCACGCTGGCATGCGCGGCGATTCGTAATTCATTGCGATGAACTTAATCTATCACGGCTTCATAACGTTGCGGCGGTGGCGGTCTATACTTAGACAAACTGCAACGTACCGCTTCGCGAAAGGTCGCACCCATGCAGACGATCTACCAGAAGATGGAAACCACCGAACTCGATGCCGCCATCGAGGCGCTCAAAGCCGAGGTCGCCGAGGTCAAGGCCAAGGGCCTGGCGCTTGACATGGCCCGCGGCAAGCCGTCGCCCGCCCAGGTGGACATCTCGCGCCCCATGCTCGATATCCTCAATGCCGACGCCGATCTGCACGACGGCAACGTCGATTGTTCCAACTACGGCTGCTTTGAGGGCATTCCCTCGGCACGCAAGCTGGCGGGGGAGTTTCTGGGCTGCCCCGCCGAGCAGACGCTTGTGCTGGGTTCGTCGAGCCTTTTGATAGAGCATGACATCGCCGGCATGTTCTGGCGCTGTGGCTCGTGCGGCAGCGAGCCCTGGGACGCCTACGAGGCCGCGCACGACGGCAAGAAGGTCAAGTTCCTGTGCCCCGTTCCCGGCTACGATCGCCACTTTGGCATCACCGCCGACTTGGGTATCGAGAACGTCCCCGTCGCGATGACCGACAACGGCCCCGACATGGACGAGGTCGAGCGCCTCGTTGCCGCCGACGATTCCATCAAGGGTATCTGGTGCGTGCCCAAGTATTCCAACCCCACGGGCATCACCTTTAGCGAGGACACCGTGCGCCGCCTGGTTGAGATGCCCACGGCCGCGCCCGATTTCCGCATCTTCTGGGACAACGCCTACTGCGTGCACGACCTGTACGACGAGACCGACGAGCTCGCAAACATCTTTGACCTCGCTCGCGCGGCGGGCACCGAGGATCGCGTGGTGGCCTTTGCCTCGACGTCCAAGATCACCTTTCCGGGCGCCGGCATCGGCTTTATCGGTGCGAGCCCCGCGGTCATCGCCGAGTTCTCCAAGCGCCTGAAGGCCGGCCTCATCAGCGCCGACAAGCTCAACCAGCTGCGTCACGTGCGCTTCCTTCCCACCATCGAGGCGGTCAAGGAGCACATGAAAAAGCACGCCGAGTTCCTGCGCCCGCGCTTTGAGGCCGTCGAGCGCAAACTCACCGAGGGCCTGGGCGACACGGGTTGCGCCACCTGGACGCATCCCCGCGGCGGCTACTTTGTGAGCTTCGATGGTCCCGAGGGCTCGGCCCAGAAGGTCGCCGCGCTCTGCGCCGACCTGGGTGTCAAGCTCACGCCTGCCGGTGCTACCTGGCCCTATGGCAAGGACCCGCGCGACACCAACATCCGCATCGCGCCGAGCTATCCCACGGTCGAGGACCTGGAGGCCGCGCTCGATGTGCTGGTGCTGGCCGTCAAGCTCGTCGCTGCCGAGCTTGCGCGTGCCGAGCGCGCCTAGCGCGTATGGCCCCGCAAGTACGCACCCATTACTATCAGCACTTTCGATTCGCAAAGGAGCGTTTACATGGATTTGGGTATTTCCACCAACCCCACGCCGGAGCTCTACACCATTAAGGTAACCGGCGAGATCGATATCTCTAACGCCGACAGTCTGCGTAATGCCATCGACTTGGCGCTCGAGCAGCCCACCGAGGCCGTTGAGCTCGACTTTGCCCAGGTGGGCTATATCGACTCGACGGGCATTGGCGTTCTTGTGGGCGCCGCGCACCACGCAGCTGATCATGGTAAGCGTTTTAGCTGCGTCAACGTGCAGCCCCCGGTGATGCGCGTGGTTCAGCTGTTGGGCGTCGACCAGGAGATTTCGATCACCGCTGCATAATCTTTGCCCCCAAAAGGGCGTGCCGTTTGGCATATGTTTGTGATGCGCTCGGACGTTTTGGCGTCCGGGCGCTATACTTGACCGAATGAATAGACGAGTTCCGGCCGAATGGCGCGGTGCGGGCTCGACTCACATCGAGCCTTGGAGGTATGTGTGTTTGGTATTGGAGAGGGTGAGCTCGCGATCATCGTGGTCTTCGGCTTTTTGCTGTTTGGCCCGGATAAGCTCCCGCAGATGGGCCGCACGATCGGCCGTGCTATCCGTCAGTTCCGCGAGACGCAGGAAAAGATGACGGCCGTTGTTCAGTCCGAGATTATCGATCCGGTGAGCGAGGCCGCGTCGGCCCCGGTCAAGCCCAAGAAGACTGCTGCGACCGACGACGATTCCGATGCGGACGAGGATGCCGCCGAGACGGCAGCGCCCGCCAAGAAGGAGACCTTTGCCGAGCGTCGCGCCCGTCTTGCTGCCGAGAAGGCCGCAAGCGAGGGCGCTGCTGAGGGCGAAGGCGCTGTTGATGAGGCCGAGGGTACAGAGCCTGCTGCTGCCGTCGAGCCCGAGCCTGCTGCAGAGCCCAAGCCCGAGCCGGCAGAGCCCACGACGGCTGACCTCTACGCCCGTCGTCCCCGCAAGCGCAAGGCCGTCGTCGACCAGCTCGCTCGCGAGCTCGAGGTCGAGGACGATGCCGAGGCTGCTGCCGCCGACGCCCCGAAGGGAGGCGATGAGTAATGCCGATCGGACCTGCGCGCATGCCGCTCTTCGATCACCTGGGAGAGCTCCGTCGCCGCCTGACCATCGTGGTCGTTTCGGTGTTTGCCGCCGCCATCGTGCTGTACTTTGCCACGCCCGTGGTGCTCGATATTCTTGAGGACCCCATCCGCTCCTTTGTGCCGGACGGTAAGTTTTACATCACCACCACGCTCGGCGGCTTTGGCCTGCGCTTCTCGCTTGCCATCAAGATGGCCGTGGTCATGTGCACGCCCATGATCATCTGGCAGATTCTGGCATTTTTCCTGCCGGCACTGCGCCCCAACGAGCGCAAGTGGGTTGTGCCCACGGTGCTCGCCTCGACGGTGCTGTTCTTCCTGGGTGCCATCTTCTGCTACTTCATCATCATCCCGGCGGGCTTTGAGTGGCTCATCGGCGAGACCTCGGCTGTCGCTACGGCGTTGCCCGATCTGGAGAACTACGTCAACATGGAGCTGCTCTTTATGATCGGCTTTGGTGTGGCGTTTGAGCTGCCGCTCATCATCTTCTACCTGTCCGTTTTCCACATCGTGTCCTATGCGGCCTTCCGCAGCGCCTGGCGCTACGTGTACGTAGGCCTGCTCGTGGGTTCGGCTGTGATTACGCCCGACGGCTCGCCCGTTACGCTGGGTCTCATGTATGGCGCCCTGCTCTCGCTCTACGAGATTTCGCTCGCCATCGCTCGCGTGGTCATTACCGCGCGCGAGGGCAAGGAGGGCCTGTTCGTGAGCCGTCTGGACCTGTTCTCGGACGACGAGGACGACGAGGAATAAATCGGTATGCACGAGGTTGGCATTGTCAACGGCATACTCGATACAGTGATTCGCGCGGCGCGTGGGGCGGGGGCCTCGCGCGCCGTTTTGGTAACGCTTCGTATCGGGGATATGACCGAGGTCGTGCGCGAGGCACTCGACTTTGCGTGGGAGACGTTTCGCGATGAGGACCCGCTCACGCGCGGCTGCGAGCTTGCCGTGGAGGAGGTCCATCCACAAAGCGAGTGCCTGGACTGCGGCGAGGTCTTTGAGCACGACCGTTTCCATTGTCGCTGCCCCCAGTGTGGCGGCGCCAACGTGCGCCTGCTGCACGGCCGCGAGCTCGATATCGCAAGTATCGAAATCGAAACCCCCGACGATTAGCCCGCTAGCCATCTAATGATGGGGTATAAAGGGGCCAAAGTAAGGAGCGCTAAGTATGGCCGAGAAAACGATTGATATCGCGTCGCCGATCCTGTCGCGCAACGAGCGCCTGGCAGATCAGCTGCGTCAGCGATTTAATGAGGCAGGCACCTACGTGATCAATGTGCTGTCGAGCCCCGGCTCGGGTAAGACCACCACGATTCTGGGCACCAACGAGCGCCTGCGTGACAAAGCCGGCCTGCGCTGTGCCGTCATCGAGGGCGATATCGCCTCGGATGTCGATGCCATCACCATGAAGGAAGCCGGCATGCCCGCCATCCAGATCAACACGGGCGGCCTGTGCCACCTCGAGGGCAACATGATCATGGAGGCCGTCGACGCCTTCGACCAGGCTGTGGGTCTGGAGAACATCGACGTCATCTTTATCGAAAACGTGGGCAACCTGGTCTGCCCGGTCGACTTTGACCTGGGCGAGAACCTGTCCATCATGATTCTCTCGGTGCCCGAGGGCGACGACAAGCCCATCAAGTACCCGGGCATCTTCCAACACGCCGGCGCGCAGCTGCTCAACAAGGTCGACGTGGCTCCGGCTTTCGATTTTGACATGGATAGGTATACTAAGACACTCGATGACCTCAATCCGCAGGCGCCGCGGTTTGCCGTGAGCGCGCGCAAGGGCGAGGGCATAGATGCCTGGTGCGATTGGCTCATCGGGCAGATTGAGCAAGCAAGGGCGTAAGTCGGCCGCCATACGGGCGGGCGTAGCCGCAGAGATACGAGATAGGAGCCTCTTTTGAAGCTCATCATCGCCGAGAAAAACGACGCCGCGCGTCAGATTGCCGAGCGTCTGTCCACGGGCAAGCCCAAAAAGGACAAGGTGTACAACACCGCCATCTACCGTTTTGAGTGGAAGGGCGAGGAGTGCGTGACGATCGGCCTTGCCGGTCACATCCTTGCGCCCGATTTTTGCGACAGCGTGCTGTTCGATAAAAAGCTGGGCTGGTATTCGGTCACGGAGGACGGTGAGATGCTGCCGGCCGATATGCCCGATGGCTTGGCCCGCCCGCCGTACGACACCAAGCGCAAGCCGTTTCTTGCCGACGGCATCTCCATCAAGGGCTGGAAGCTCGAGAGTCTGCCCTATCTCACCTGGGCACCCGTCATTAAGCTGCCGGCCGAGAAGGAACTCATCCGCTCGCTCAAGAACCTCGCCAAAAAGTCCGACAGTGTCATCATCGCCACGGACTTCGATCGCGAGGGCGAGCTGATCGGTTCGGACGCCCTCAACAAGGTGCGCGAGGTGGCGCCCGACTTGCCGGTCGCCCGCGCCCAGTATTCTTCGTTTACCAAGGCCGAGATCACGCAGGCCTTCGATAACCTTGTCTCGCTCGACCAGAACCTGGCCGACGCCGGCGAGAGCCGTCAGCACATCGACCTCATTTGGGGTGCAGTGCTCACGCGCTACCTGACGCTCGCCAAGTTTGGCGGCTTTGGCAACGTGCGTTCCGCCGGCCGCGTGCAGACGCCGACGCTTGCCCTGGTGGTCGAGCGCGAGCGCGAGCGCATGGCGTTTGTGCCCGAGGACTATTGGCAGATTCGCGGCATGGGCGCCGCGCAAGGCGCTGCCGAGGACGATCGCTTTAAGATCGCGCACAAGACGGCGCGCTTTACCGACAAGGATGCTGCTGAGACGGCGTACGGTCACGTTGACGGCGCTACGACGGCAACCGTCGCCGCGGTGACCAAGCGCTCGCGTAAGCAGCAGCCGCCCACGCCGTTTGCGACGACCTCGCTGCAGGCTGCCGCCGCGGCCGAGGGCATCTCACCTGCGCGTACCATGCGCATCGCCGAGTCCCTCTACATGGCCGGTCTCATCAGCTACCCGCGTGTCGACAACACCGTGTATCCCGCGACGCTCGATCTGGGCGCCGTGGTGAGCGACCTGGCAAAGATCAACCCGGCGCTGGCGCCCGTGTGCAAAAAGGTGCTCGCCGGCCCCATGAAGCCCACGCGCGGCAAGGTCGAGACCACCGACCACCCGCCTATCTACCCCACGGGCGAGGGCGATCCGTCCACGCTCGACGGCGGCCAGCGCAAACTCTATGACCTCATCGCCCGTCGCTTCCTGGCAACGCTCATGGGGCCCGCGACCATCGAGAACACCAAGCTCGAGCTCGATGTGAACGGTGAGCCGTTCGTGGCTTCGGGCGACGTGCTCGTGACCCCGGGCTTCCGCGAGGCATATCCGTACGGTCTCAAGCGCGACGAGCAGATGCCGCCGCTTGAGCAGGGCGACACGGTCGACGTGTTCGACATTAAGCTCGAGGCCAAGCAGACCGAGCCGCCCGCGCGCTACAGCCAGGGCAAGCTCGTGCAGGAGATGGAAAAGCGCGGCCTGGGCACCAAGTCCACGCGCGCGAGTATCATCGAGCGCCTGTATGCCGTGCGCTATCTCAAAAATGATCCCGTTGAGCCGAGCCAGCTGGGCATCGCCATCATCGACGCGCTGTCGCAGTTTGCCCCGCGCATCACGAGCCCCGATATGACCAGCGAGCTCGACGGCGACATGACCCGCGTGGAGCGCGGCGAGGACACCGAAGAGCATGTCGTGACGCACTCGCGTGCGCTGCTGGCCGGCGTGCTCGACGAGCTGCTCAAGCATACGCAGGAGCTCGGCGACGCCATCAGCGACGCCGTTACGGCCGATGCGCGCGTGGGCGCCTGCCCCAAGTGCGGCAAGGACCTGGTTATGAAGACGAGCGCCAAGACCCGCGGCAGCTTTATCGGTTGCATGGGCTGGCCCGACTGCGACGTGACCTATCCGGTGCCGAGCGGCGTCAAGGTGAGCCCGCTCGAGGGCGAGGCCGCCGTGTGCCCCGAGTGTGGCGCGCCGCGCATCAAGTGCCAGCCGTTCCGCCAGAAGGCCTTTGAGATTTGCGTGAACCCCACGTGCCCCACCAACTACGAGCCCGACCTTAAAGTGGGCGAGTGCAAGGTGTGCGCCGAGGCTGGACGCCATGGCGACCTGATTGCGCACAAGAGCGAGAAGAGCGGCAAGCGCTTTATCCGCTGCACCAACTACGATGACTGCGGCGTGAGCTATCCGCTGCCGGCGCGTGGCAAGCTCGAGGCGACGGGCGAGACCTGTCCCGAGTGCGGCGCCCCCATCGTGGTGGTTAACACGGCGCGCGGTCCGTGGCGTATCTGCGTCAACATGGACTGCCCGACCAAGGAGAAGAAGCCCGCCCGCGGCCGCAAGACTACGACCAAGACGAGCGCGGCGAAGAAGACCACGGCAGCCAAGAAGACGACGGCTAAGAAAGCCACTGCCGCCAAGAAGACGACCGCCAAAAAGACGACGACCAAGAAGTCGACTACCAAAAAGACCGCTGCCGACAAGTAGCCGCACGGCCGAAACATCACCTAAAACAAAAACGAGCGAGGACCTCAAAATCCTCGCTCGTTTTTTATCCGGCAGTTAGGGAACGACAAAGCGCTACTTCACCTCGACGGGTGCGGCGCCGGGGTAGCGGTCCTCAAAGTCCAGACGGTATTTGTTGTCGTTGGTGCCCGCTACGTTGTCGCGCGCCAGCGGCGCCACGATCTCGTCCTTGTGGTTGGCGGGACTGGAGTACTCAAGGCTGATCTCCCAGGCATCGCAAATCACGTCGATGCGGTTCTCCAGATCGTCGTAGAGCGTGATGATGTCTTTCCAAGAGCTGTAGTTCTGCGAGTCGATGGGAACGTCCAGGTCCTCAACCTCGTCCTTCAGGTCGTCGATCTGATCCTCGAGCGCCTCGGCGGCATCGCTGGCCGACTGACGCGAGCTGCGGTCATCCTTGAGATAGTACGTGTTAAACGTGGTGGCGCAGTCGCGAACCTGCTGATCAAGATCGGAGAGCCTGCTGTAGTAGGAGCTCAGCTGGTCGTAGACCTTCTGCTCGCTGATGGTGGCGGCATCGTGGGCGTCATCGTCATCATCATCGTCTAGCTTGTTGGGGTCGCCCTTAACGGAGGCGTCATCGTCGTCGTGGTCGATTTTGACCTTTTCGATCGTCGTGCCCTTGGTATCATCGACGCCCTTGTCGAAAGGCTTGATCATAAAGAACACGACCAGCGCGATAATCACGACGACTAGCGCGGCGATGATGCCGATGAGCAGCGCATTATTGTTCTTGGGAGCAGCGGGGGCGCCGGCCTGCGGAGCGGCGGTCGGTATGGGCTGCTGCAGCGCGGAGCCGGCTGGCGTCGCCCATTGCTGCGTCGTGCCGACTTCGGGCTGGGGAGCGGGCATGGGCTGATGGGCGGACTGCACGGTCACGTCCGCCTGCGCATCCTCTTGCGACTGAGAGGCCTGGCCATCATCGGTTACCGGCGTTCCGCAGCTGGTGCAAAAACGCTCGTCGTCTTTCAGAAGCTTGCCGCAATGGGTACAAAACCGGGGCATGATGGTTCCTTCCATTTGATGTGTTGGCTAGATTATAAGGTGGTTCAGGTGCAGCTGGGCCGCGCCGACCCAACTGGTTATGTGAGGGTAGTCGTGCCGCGCAAGCCCTGTCGCATGCGTCACAATGAATGCGACATGCTGGGTGTCCGGTGCGGCCGTTTATCGACGGCTCGGTAGAATGCGATGGTGGGGAGTGAGTCTGTGTACTGCGGCGAGCAAGGTCGGGGTGGCGGCGACAACGTGGGGGCGTTCCGGTTCCCGCTGGAGGATGCGCCCCTCGCTGCGCGCGATTGCTCGCGTCGAGTGTTTTGTGCCGGGATGTTGACCGGAGCGCTTGCCTCGGTGATGAGTCTCGGCGGTTGTGCCGCGCGCCGCAACGAGGCTGGGGGCTCCGCTGTCCCTGCCAAACAAAAAGCGAATCATTCGTCCGCTCAAAAGACGGAAGCTGTTGCCTGGGCTTCTTGGATTGCCGGCCTGCAGCAAGATATCGAAGCCCTTGTTGAGCCGTATGGCGACTCCGTCTCGGTTTACGCCGTGGCGCTTGATCCTCAAACGTTCGCGTCGCTCGATGGTGAAGTCGCTGTGGCGCCGAACGCGCGACGTGTGGCGGCAAGCGTCATCAAGCTTCCCATTCTCGCTTGTGCGCTCGAGACCGTGACGGCGGGAGAGCTGTCCCTCGACGAGCAGATAACGGTAACGCAACAGGATATCGTGGGCGGCAGCGGCAACATTCAGTCGCGCGGCGCGGGTGTGTCGTACAGTATTGACGAGCTGCTGCACGCTATGATCGCCCAGAGCGATAACGTGGCAGCGAACCTTGTTATCGGCAGGCTTGGCATGGATACGGTCAACGAAACGTGTGCCGCATTGGGGCTGACCCAGACCGTGCTCGCTCGTTTGATGATGGATGCCGAGGCCCAGGCACAAGGTCGCGAGAACTATACGAGCGCCCGTGATGCTGCGGCCGTGTTGCAACGGCTGGCGGCGGGGACAATCGCGACGCCTGAGCTGTGCGAGCGAGCACGCGGATATCTGCTGGCGCAGGAAGACGCGCGCGGTATTGTCGAGGGCGTTCCCGGCGGCGTTTTGGTCGCGCACAAAACGGGCAGCCTGCCGAATGCTCAGCACGATGCCGCAATCGTCTACGCCGAGCGCCCTTACATGCTGGCAATCCTCACCCAAGATCTCGAACGCGAACAGGCCTTGGCCTTGGAGCGCGACGTCTCCTCCGCTATCTATGCCCGCGCCCCAATGACTAGGTCCGATTTGGGGTGCGCCGGACGCTGGGGTATCATGGCTTGGTTGCTATAACTTGCATTTTCGCGCCTTGTAGGAAGGGGCTGCGCCCATGGCTTTTGAGCCCGCTCAACATAGCTTTATCACGCTCGAGGGCGTCGACGGCGCCGGCAAGTCCACGCAGGCGCGCCTGCTGGCCCGCGCGCTCGACCTCGCTGGCTATCAGGTCGTAACTCTGCGCGAGCCGGGCGGCACCGCCATCAGCGAAAAGATCCGCGCCCTGCTGCTCGACCCCGCCAATACGGCGATGGGCGACACCTGCGAGCTGCTGCTCTACGAGGCCGCACGCGCCCAGCTGGTGCACGAGGTCATCACGCCCGCCCTCGCTGCCGGCAAGGTGGTCCTGTGCGACCGTTTCTACGATTCCACGACCTGCTATCAGGCGTTTGCCGATGGCCTCGACCGTCAGATGGTACGCGATGCCAACAACCTGGCTGTCGCCGGTACGCATCCGGCGCTCACGCTCGTCTATCACGTCACGCCCGAGCAGGCGGCGCTGCGCATGGCGGCCCGCGGTGCGGCCGATCGCATGGAGGCCAAGGGCATGGCCTTCCAGGAGCGCGTCTACCTGGGATTTTGTGCCATTGCTGCCGAGGAGCCAGACCGCGTAAAGCTCATCGACGCCACCGCGTCGATTGCAGACGTCTTCGCGCAGACGGTCGAGCAGGTTCGCGCGTATGGCCTCGATGTTCCCCAAGATGCCGTCGCCGCCGCGCTTGCCCAGGAGGCTGAGTAACATGGCCCCCGCTCAGGCAAGCCTGCTCGCCAAGCTCGACACCCAAGAGCGCGTGCGCGACTTTTTGACCAACGCCATCGCAAGCGGCCGCGCATCGCACGCCTACCTGTTTTTGGGCGCGCCCGGCGCCGGTAAGCTCGACGCCGCATGGGCGCTCGCCCAGGCATTCCTGTGCGAGCAGGACGGCTGTGGCTCGTGCGAC
>CABPCW010000043.1 GCA_902406155.1 uncultured Collinsella sp. | reverse complement strand
GGTCGTCGCACTGCGCGAAATCAAAGACGCGTGAGCGCGCCCGCCGCCGCGTGCTGCAGCGCCACCAAAATGACGCCCTGCCGCTCAGCACAGAGCAGCTCGAGGCCGAGGTCGATGAGACCCTCGACGCCCTCAAGCAGCGCGACAAGCTCGACAGCAGCCGCGAGGTCGCACCGCTCGTGCCCGCCGAGGACGCCGTGCACGTCGACTCCACCGCCCACACCATCGACGAGGTCGTACGCATTATCGAGGACCTCATCAACAAAAGGAGGTAGCCCATGCGCCTGTTTAAGCAGACGCCCGAGGATTACTACAACGCCCCCTACGCCGAGTTCCCAGCGCTCATCCGCGCCGTCGTCGTGGTGGTCATGGCTATTCTGTGGGCCTTCTCCAAGCTCATGTGGCGCTGGAAGGTCGAGGACGCCGACCTGCTGTTTGAGCGCCAGGAAGGCCGCGGTAGCGTGGTCATCTGCAACCACACCTCGATGGCCGAACTCTTGGCCGTGGAGACGGCGCTGTTCTTTGGCGGCCGCCGCATCCGCCCCATCTTTAAGTCCGAGTTCGCCAAGAGCAAGATTGTGCGCTGGGCCTTTAGCCGCGTGGGCGGCATTCCCGTCGAGCGTGGCACCGCCGACATGAAGTGCCTGCGTGCCGCTCAGCATGCACTGCAGCGCGGTGAGGACGTCCTGATCTTCCCCGAGGGCACGCGCATCCGCTCGCGCGAGATCAAGCCCGAGGTCCACGGCGGCTTTGCGCTCATCGCCCAGATGGGCAAGGCACCCGTCAACCCGCTCGCCATCTGCGGCTGGTCCGACATAACGCCCAAAGGCAAAAAGATCATGCGCCCCAAGAAGTGCTGGATCCGCGCCGGCAAGGCCATCTCGCTTTCCGACGCTCCGGCCGAGCTCAAGCGCAAGGAGCGCCTAGCCTGGTTTGAGTCCGAGGCCATGAGCCGCGTCTACGCCATGCGCGACGACCTGTGCGCCGAGCACCCGGGCAGGTTCTAGCCATGGGTGAGAACGTTATGAATTCCGCCGCGGCCGCCGCAAGGGAGGTCGTCCCCACCATCGAGATTGCCGCGCATGCCGGCACCTGCTACGGCGTGCAGCGCGCGCTCGACATGGCGCTGTCCGCCGCGCCGCAGGCAGGGGAGAGCGCTCAGGTCCACACCCTGGGCCCGCTCATTCATAACCCCATCGTGGTGCGCGAGCTCGCCGAGGCGGGCGTTGGTCTGGCAGACACCTTGGACGACGCTGCTTCGGGCACCGTGATTATTCGCGCCCACGGTGTGGTGCCGCAGGTGATCGATGCCGCACGCGAGCGTGGCCTCGACGTGGTCGACGCCACCTGCCCCTACGTGAAGAAGGTCCACGTGGCGGCCGAGCGCCTGGTGCGCGAGGGCTACCGCGTGATTGTCGTGGGCGAGCCGGGTCACCCCGAGGTCGAGGGCATTCTTGGCCATGCTGGTGATGACGCACAGGTCGTGAGCTGTGCCGCCGACGCCGACGAGTTGTCGCTCAAGGGCAAGGTAGGTCTGGTTGTGCAGACCACCCAGACCGCCCAAAACCTCGCCGAGGTCGTCGCTGCCATCACCCCGCGCGTGCAGGAACTGCGCGTGATCAACACCATTTGCGCCGCCACGAGCGAGCGTCAGCAGGCGGCTGCAACCCTCGCCAGCCGCTGTGATTGCATGGTTGTCGTGGGCGGCAAAAATTCGGGCAACACGCGTCGCCTGGCGCAGATTTGTGTCGATGCCTGTGAGCACACGCATCACATCGAGGAAGCTTCCGAGCTCGAGGCCGCATGGTTTGCC
Organism: uncultured Collinsella sp.; assembly: GCA_902406155.1. Classification (GTDB taxonomy): domain Bacteria; phylum Actinomycetota; class Coriobacteriia; order Coriobacteriales; family Coriobacteriaceae; genus Collinsella. The sequence continues at coordinate 14,959 of CABPCW010000043.1, read as the reverse complement.
GACGCGCGCCATATCGGCATCACTGCCGGAGCCTCCACCCCGCAAGAACACATCGAACGCGCCGTTGCGCGCATCAAGGAGCTTTACCGCTAATCATGGACCAGACCGTACCCGCATACGCCGCCGAGGTGGCCGATTACGGGCGCAGCCGCGACCCCGAACCGGGTGAGGGCGCGCTCGTTAAGAGCGTGCGTCCCGAATCGCCCGCATGGGACGTGGGTATCGAGCCGGGCATGCGCGTGCTCACGGTCAACGGCGAGCAGCTCACCGACATGATCGTGTGGCTCTGGGAGGCCGACGAAGACACCGTCGAGTTGGAGGTTTTCGACCCGCGCGACGGCACCGTCACCCCCGTGGAGCTCGATCGCTTTCCCGGCGAGGATTGGGGCCTTGAGTTCGATGGCCCCATCTTTGACGGCATGCGTACCTGCGTCAACGCCTGCGTGTTCTGCTTTATGACGATGCTGCCCAAGGGCGGCCGCTCCACGCTCTACATTCGCGATGATGACTACCGCCTAAGCTTTTTGCAGGGCAACTTTGTCACGCTCACGAACCTTTCCGACGAGGACGTGCAAAACGTCATCGACCGCAACATGAGTCCGATGAACGTGTCGGTCCACGCCGTGAGCCCCGATGTTCGCCGCCGTATGATGGGCCGCAACGCCCAGCGCGGCATGGACGTGCTCGAGGCCATCATGGCAGCCGGCATCGAGATTCACGCGCAGATCGTGCTGTGCCCCGGTATGAACGACGGCGAGGAGCTGGAAAAGACCCTGCGTTACTGCGAGGAGCACGAGCAGATCACCAGCCTGGGCATTGTGCCGCTGGGCTTTACCAAGCATCAGAACCGTTTTAGCTGGTCCTACAGTGACAAGCCCGAGCTCGCACGCGAAACCATTGCCATGATCCGGCCTTTCCAGGACCGTGCCTTCGAGCGCTTTGGCCGCCACACCTTCCAGATGAGCGACGAGTTCTATCTGGACGCCGGCATCGAGCCGCCCGAGGCAGACTTTTACGACGGCTACCCGCAGTACTATGACGGCATCGGCATGATCCGCTCCTATCTGGACGAGACCGACAACGTGCTCGCCGCCGATGCCGAGCGCCTGACCCGCGTTCGCGAGGGAATCGCCGCCCGTGGCCAGCGCTTGCTGTGCCTCTCGGGCGCCAGCGCGCGTGATACGGTCGCGCGCTTTGTGGAATCGCCGCACGGCCTCGCCGGCACCGTCACAGCCATCAAAAACCGCTACTTTGGCGGCAACGTGGACGTGACCGGACTCATCGTCGCGAGCGATATCCTGGAGCAGCTGCCGCAAGATCTGTCGGGGGTTATGCTCTTTGTGCCTAAGCTCATGTTCAACGCTGACGGCATGACGCTTGACGAGTATCATCGTGACGATTTACTCGCAAGCCTTACCAGTCGCGGCGCCGAGGTTCATGTGGTGTCAACCATGCCGCATGAGCTGCTCGATACCCTGGAGCACATCCTTGGCATTGTGCCTGCCGACTCTACTAATTCCGCTGACCCTACATATTAAAGGAGAGCAGATGAAACCTATCGTCGCCGTCGTCGGTCGCCCCAACGTGGGCAAGTCCACGCTCGTTAACCGCCTGGCCCAGACCTCGGACGCCATCGTCCACGAGTCCCGCGGCGTCACGCGCGACCGCTCGTATCACACGGCCGATTGGAACGGCCGCGAGTTCACCATCGTCGACACGGGCGGCATCGAGCCGCTCAAGAGCGATGACGTCTTTGCCACGTCCATCCGCGACCAGGCCCTCGCCGCCGCTGAGGAAGCGGCCGTCATCCTGTTTGTGGTCGACGGCCGCACTGGCGTCACCGAGGAGGACGAGTCGGTCGCCCGCATGCTCAAGCGCTCGGACAAGCCGGTCTTTCTGCTGGTGAACAAGCTCGACAATCCCGATCGCGAGAACGACAACATCTGGGAGTTCTATTCGCTCGGAATCGGTGAGCCCACGCCGCTCTCGGCCCTACACGGCCATGGCACGGGCGACCTGCTCGATGACATCGTGGCTCTGCTCCCCGAGGAAGAGGACGAGGTCGCCGACGAGTTCCCCGATGCGCTGAACGTCGCCATTATCGGCCGCCCCAATGCCGGCAAGTCGTCGCTGTTCAACCGTATCCTGGGCGCTGACCGCTCTATCGTGTCCAACATTGCCGGCACGACGCGCGACGCCATCGACACCGTCGTAGAGCGCGATGGCAAACACTACCGCATGGTCGACACCGCGGGCATTCGCAAGAAGAGCACCGTGTACGAGAACATCGAGTACTACTCCATGGTCCGCGGCCTGCGCGCCATCGATCGCGCCGACGTGGCACTGCTCGTCGTCGACGCCTCCGTGGGCGTTACCGAGCAGGACCAGAAGGTCATGGGCTTGGCCATTGAGCGCGGCTGCGCCATCGTCGTGCTGCTCAACAAGTGGGATCTGCTCGACGACGACCGCAAGCGCGAGGCCTGCATGGAAACCGTCGACCGCCGTCTGGGCGTCATGGCTCCCTGGGCCCAGTACCTGCGCATCTCTGCCCTCACCGGCCGCAGCGTGGAGAAGATCTGGGCCATGGTCGACGCTGCCGAGAAGACGCGTTCGCAAAAGATCAGCACCTCGCGCCTCAATACGTTCCTCACCGACCTGCGCGAGTTTGGCCACACCGTAGTGGACGGCAAGCGCCGCCTGCGCATGCACTACGTGACCCAGACGGGCGTCAACCCGCCGACGTTTACGTTCTTCGTCAACCACAGTGACCTGGTCAACGACACCTACCAGCGCTACGTCGAGAACCGCATGCGCTCGACCTTCGACTTTGCCGGCACGCCCATCCGACTCTTCTTTAGGAAGAAGGAGCAAAAGGATGCATAATCCGATTCTGCTGACCGCCATCTGCGCCGTGGTCTCGTTCTTTATCGGAGCGATTCCGTTTGGCCTGATCCTGGGCCGCGTGTTCAACCACACCGACATTCGCAAGGCGGGCTCCGGCAATATCGGCACCACCAACGCGCTGCGCGTGGCCGGCCCCAAGGTGGCCGCGCTCACGCTGCTGCTCGACTGCCTTAAGGGCGCCATCTGTGTCATTATCGCCCGTCCGCTTATCGCCGATCTGGGCTATGGTTTTCCGCAGAACATCATGGCGCCTGGAACCCCCGGCGACTGGATGCTCGGCGTCATTTGCCTCGCTGCCGTGTGGGGACACATCTTTTCTCCCTATCTCAACTTCCATGGCGGCAAGGGTATCGCAGTTGGTCTGGGCGTCATCCTCGCTTGGTACTGGCCTATTGGCCTGTCGCTGTTGGGCATGTTTATCATGGCCGTCGCCATCACCAAGTACGTGTCGGTGGGCTCGCTTGCCGCCGCCATCGGTCTTCCCATCGCCGCTTGTGCGGTCTTTCCGTACAGCAGCCTGGGTCTCAAGTTTTGCATGGCGATGATCGGCATCACCGTGGTGTGGGCCCATCGCTCGAATATCCAAAAGCTCATGGCCGGTAAGGAGTCCAAGCTCTCGTTTACCAAGCGCGTCACCGAGCCCGACGATAAGTAGGAGAGAGTCATGAATGTTGCGCTGATTGGCTCCGGCTCCTGGGGAACCGCTGTCGCCGGCCTTGCCGCCGCGCGCGCCGAGCGCGTGACCATGTGGGCCCACAGCGAGCAGACGGCCGCCGGCATTAACGGCGAGCACCGTAATCCCCGCTATCTGGTGGACTACGTGCTGCCGGAAAACGTTGTCGCCACGACGGACTTGGCCCAGGCGCTCGACGGCGTCGAGGCCATCATCTTTGCCGTGCCCTCTACGCACTTGCGCGACGTGTGCCATCAGGCGGCGCCGTTCATCGCGGACGACGCCCCAGTGCTCTGCCTCACTAAGGGCATCGAGCCCGAGTCCGGCCTACTCATGAGCGAGGTCATCGCCAGCGAGATCGGCAACGAGGCGCGCGTGGCGGCGCTCTCGGGCCCCAACCATGCTGAGGAAATCTGCCGCGGCGGGCTTTCGGCCGCCGTCATCGCCAGCGAAGATCCGCAGATAGGGGAGACCTTTAAGGACCTGCTCCTGTCCACGGCATTCCGCATCTACCTGTCGCAGGACATGACCGGTGTCGAGGTCTGCGGCGCCATGAAAAATGTCATCGCCATCGTGTGCGGCATCTCCGCCGGTTCGGGCGCAGGCGACAACACGCTCGCCCTCATCATGACGCGCGGCCTGGCCGAGATCAGCCGTCTGGTGCACGCCCGCGGCGGTCAAGCTATGACTTGCATGGGGCTTGCAGGCATGGGCGACCTCATTGCCACCTGTACCTCCGAGCATTCGCGCAACCGCACCTTTGGTTTCGAGTTTGCCCACGGTGTTTCGCTCGACGAGTACCAAGCGCGCACGCATATGGTGGTGGAGGGCGCCGTCGCGGCCCGCAGCGTCAGCGAGCTCGCCCGTTCACTGGGCGTTGACATTCCGCTCACCTTTGCCGTGGAGCAAACGCTCTACAACGGTGTTACTTTGGATAGGGCGCTCGAGATTCTTACCGACCGCGTACCCTCCCAAGAGTTCTACGGACTCACCGACTAGTGCAGAAAGGCTACTACCATGGGTTCCATTAAAATCGCTCCGTCCGTCCTCTCGGCCGACATGGCCAACCTCAAGGGCGAACTCGACAAGATCGCCGGTGCCGACTACGTGCACTTCGACGTAATGGACGGCCACTTTACCGGCAACCTCACCTTTGGCGTTGACATCCTCAAGGCCGTCAAGCGTTCCACCGACGTGCCGGTCGACGCGCACCTCATGGTGTCGAACCCCGACGAGACGGTCGATTGGTACGCCGACGCCGGTGCCGATATGATCACGGTACACTACGAGGCCTCCACGCACCTGCACCGCACGCTCACCCATCTACAGCAGCGCGGCATCAAGGCCGGCGTGGTGCTCAACCCCGCCACCCCCGTGTGCGTGCTCGAGAGCATCATCGACGTTGTCGATATGGTGCTGCTGATGAGCGTGAACCCCGGCTTTGGCGGCCAGAGCTTTATTCCCGGTACCATTGCCAAACTGCACGAGCTCAAGGCCATGTGCGAGCGCTACGGCGTGTCGCCCATGATCGAGGTCGACGGCGGCATCTCTTCCAAGAACATCGCCGAGGTCGTCAAGGCCGGCGCCAACGTGCTCGTGGCCGGTTCTGCCGTATTTAAGTCCGAAGATCCCGCTGCCGAGGTTGCGCTGCTGCAGAAGCTGGGCAACGAGGCCGCACAGGAGGCATAAACCCTTATGACCGCAGGTCAAAACCGCATACCCGTGAATCTTGACTATGCCGCCTCGACGCCAATGCGCGCCGAGGCGCTCCTTGCGCAGCGCGAGTACGACGACAGCGAGCTTGCCGGCGTCAACCCCAACTCGCTGCATTCGCTCGGCCGCAAGGCTGCCGCGCGTCTGGAGGTTGCACGTCGCGAGATCGCCCGCAGCTTTGGCGCGCGCGTCCGCCCGTCCGAGATTGTACTGACCAACGGCGGCACCGAAGCCAACCAGCTGGCGCTGCTCGGTCTTGCCGAGGGCGCTCGTCAGCGCGATCGCAAGCGCGATCGTGTAATCGTTTCGGCCATCGAGCACGATTCGATTCTGGACAACCTGCCGTTGCTGCGTGCCGCCGGCTTTACCGTCGACCTGGTGCAGCCCTGCCACATGGGCTACATTGAGCCTGCCGCGCTTGTCGAGCTGCTAGGCGACGACGTGGCGCTCGTGAGCATCATGGTTGCCAACAACGAGACCGGCGTGGTGCAGCCCATCCGCGAGCTTGCCGCGGCCACGCATACCGTTGGCGCCCTGTTCCACACCGATGCCATCCAGGGGTATCTGCATATTCCGCTCGATGTCACCGAGCTGGGCGTCGACGCCATGTCCGTCGCAGCCCACAAGATTGGCGGTCCCGTGGCATCTGGCGCACTCTACCTTAAGAGCCGCACGCCGCTGCGCCCGCGCATCTTTGGCGGCGGACAGGAGGCCGGTCGTCGTGCCGGCACGCAAGACCTGCGAACGCAGCTCGCCTTTGCCGCTGCCGCCTCGTCTCTGACGCCCCATGTGGCTCAGGAACGCGCGAAGCTGCAAGCCCTTTCCGACAAGCTCTACGCCACGCTTACGGCTCATCCGCGTATTCATGCCACCATGGGCGACTACGCACAGGCCGATCGCCTGCCGGGCATGGTGTCGATCTACGTTGATGGCATGGACTCCGAGGAGCTCATCGTCAAGCTCGATGCCGCCGGCTTTGAGGTTTCGGCCGGCTCGGCGTGCTCGAGCGGCAGCATGGACCCGAGCCATGTGCTCAGCGCCATGGGCATTGGTCGCGAGCAGGCACTAGGTGCACTGCGCATTTCCTTTGACGACCGCGTGAATCCGGACGATCTGGACGAGTTTGCCCAGACGCTGCTCTCGATCGCAGGTGCCGCATGATCGTCGCCGAGCTCGAGCGCGCGCTACTGGCACGCTATCCCAAGACGGACACCGAGCCCTGGGACCACGTAGGACTCTCCGTTGGCGATCCGGCCGCGGAGATCACCGGCGTTGCCTGCGCACTCGATGCGACTGAGGCTAATGTTCGCCGCGCCCAAGAAGCAAGCGCCAACGTGCTGCTGACGCATCATCCCATATACATCAAGGCACCCGAGGCCTTTTGTCCGGCGGATGCCACACGACCCCAGTGCAGTGCGGCCCTCTACGAGGCTGCCCGCTGCGGGGTGAGCATTATCTCGCTCCACACCAACCTGGACCGCTCGCACGAAGCCCATGTCTGCCTGAGCAAGCTGCTGGGTGCCGCACCCGTGAGCTCACTGGAGCACGTGGACGACCCCGAGGCCACCGGCCTGGGCGCACTTGCAACGCTCAACGACCCGTGCACGCTGCGCGATCTTGCCACCCGTGCTGCCACGGCCTTTGGCAGCGACCCGCGTGTGTGGGGCAAAGCTGATCGCCCGTGCCGCACCGTCGCCATTTTGGGCGGCTCCCTGGGCGACTTCGGAGAGCTCGCCATCGCCGCGGGCGCAGATGTTGTCGTGACGGGCGAGGCGGGCTACCACGTGGCACAGGACCTTGCCTTGCGCGGGCTGCCGGTGATCTTGCTCGGCCACGACCGCTCCGAGGAGCCGTTCGTTGATATATTGATGAACTCTGCAGTTGACGCCGGGGTCGACCCCCGTCATGCGATTAAAATACTGAACCCTTGCCAATGGTGGACTGTGACAAAAGGAGAGAACTTATGAGCGCCGGCGCTACGCTACTCAAGCTGCAACAGATCGATTTGGAGCTCGCCCGCAACAAGAGCGAACTTGCCAATATGCCGGAGCTCAAGGAGCTCGCTTCCAAGCGCAAGACCTACGTTAAGCTCAAGGCCGAAATGACCAAGCTCTACGCCCAACGCAAGGACCTGGATATTGAGCTCGACGATCTCAACACCACCGAGATCCAGACCAATAACGCCATCGAGGCCGCTAAGAAGCGCCACGTTGACGGCTCCGACTACCGCGAGGTACAGGACCTGGAAAACGAGCTCGCCACCCTGGCCAAGCGCCTGGACAAGATTGAGCACACCCGCAAGGATGTCGTTGTCGCCCACAAAGAGGCGCTCGACCGCGAGACCCGCGCGCAGGCCATCATCGCCAAGTTCGAGGAGGGCGTGAAGGCCGATACCAAGGCCGCCCGCGCCAAGGCTGCCGACCTGCAGGCTCAGATTGATTCCGCCACCAAGGAGCGCACCGCGCTTGCCGCTACGCTGCCGGCCGACGTGCTCACCGACTACGAGCGTCTACTCAAGCAGTTCCGCGGCCTGGCCGTCGAGACCATCAAGGGCAACATCCCCACGGTCTGCCACACCGCGCTGCAGGCATCGTCTATGAGCGACCTCAACCACGACGGTAGCGAGATTACGCACTGCCCGTACTGCCACCGCCTCCTGGTACTCCCGAGCAAGGAAGCCTAGCGATGACGGCGGCATCCAACAATTCAATGCAACTTGAGGGAAAAACGATCCTGCTGGGCATTACCGGCGGGATCGCCGCCTATAAGTCGTGCAATATCGTGCGCCTGTTGCAAAAGCGCGGCGCGCGCGTCAAGGTCGTTATGAGCGGGCATGCCACGGAGTTCGTGGGGCCGCTTACCTTCCGCGCGCTCACCAATGAACCGGTCGCGGTTGGGCTATTCGACGACCCGTCTGACCCCATCCACCACATTTCGCTTGCGCAGGAGCCCGACCTGGTGGTCGTAGCACCCGCAACGGCCAATATCATCGCCAAGATGGCCAACGGCATCGCCGATGACCTCATCTCCACCACGTTGCTCGCCACGCCGCGGCCCATCGTGATCGCGCCCGCTATGAACAACGGCATGTGGAAGGCGCCGGCAACGCAGGCCAATATGGACACGCTGCGCGAGCGCGGTGTTCACGTGGCGGGACCCGGCAGCGGCTACCTTGCCTGCGGCGACGTGGACGCGGGACGTATGAGCGAGCCCGAGGACATCGTCGAGGCCGTCTGCGAGGTGCTCGACCCCGTGCCTCAGGACCTTGCTGGCAAGCGCATCGTGATCACCGCCGGCCCCACGCACGAGCCGATCGACCCCGTGCGCTTCATTGGCAACCGCTCTTCGGGCAAGATGGGTATCGCTCTGGCGGGGGAGGCCGCTCGCCGCGGCGCTGCGGTCACGCTCGTGTTGGGACCGACATCGCTCGATGTTTCCCGCGGTGTGGAGTGCGTACGCGTGCAAACCGCCGCAGAAATGCTGCAGGCGGCGCTGAGTGCCTTTCAGACGGCCGATGCGGCCATTTGCGCGGCCGCCGTCGCCGACTATACCCCCGCGGCCCCTGCCGACCATAAGCTCAAAAAGGCCAACGAGCGCCTGGATCGAATCGAACTGGTCGAGACGGTCGATATTTTGGCCGAGCTCTCGCGTCAGAAGGGCGAGCGATGCGTGATCGGATTTGCGGCCGAGACCGATAACGTTGTCGAGTACGCCGAGCGCAAATTGGCCCGCAAAGGTTGCGATGCTATTATCGCCAACGATGTCTCGCGCGCCGATTCGGGCTTTGGAACCGACACGAACAAGGCCTGGATTGTGAGCACAGCGGGTACGCAGGAACTTCCCGTACTAACAAAACCCCAGCTTGCAGATACAATTTTGGACTTGGTTCAAAATTTGTAAAAAAGTTCTTGCACAAGGACAAAGTTTCGGGTTAATATACTCCCTGTTGCGAGCGAGAGCAGAGCAACAAACAAAAGCTTCGGGACGTGGCGCAGCTTGGTAGCGCACTTGACTGGGGGTCAAGGGGTCGCTGGTTCGAATCCAGTCGTCCCGACCAGAAGTTTGCAGGTCAGGCACTTAGTGACTGACCTTTTTTGTTTTAAGCAATTGCTTAATTTTGATTAAGCAACAGGGTGCTAAAAATCTACCTACGCGATATTCGCCTTTTGCGGCTACTTGCGCGTTTTGCACGCGCTTGAGCCGATTTATTAACGCGATATGAATCTACATACGCGTAGCTGGTATACAGCCGAGTACGGGCTGTATTTATCGCGGCGATTTACACAGATATAGCGACTGTAACGGACAAGCGTGTCGCTGTATTTATTCCAGTAGTTCACTTGACCGGTGGACAAGTGAGCGGTTGCAACGAAACGGCAAGCGGGATGGGCCCTATACGAGGGCGCCGCAGAGGTAATAGAGGTGAAGTGCGGCAGGCGCTCTGAGAGGCGCAGTACGACCCCTTTTTTCCTCGAACCGACTACCTTTGTACCATGAACCTCAAATTGTTCAAGTAATCGCCAAAAGAAAGGCCCGCGCAGGATTGCACGGGCCTTTCACTAGACAAACTAGAAGACAAGCTAGAAGACAGGTTAAAAACACCAGGCGAGGCATATGCAATACGAGTACGTCGCGCCGTAGTCGTTATAGTTACCGTTGCTATAGATACAGCGGAAGTACGCGGAGCCGCTCGGATCCACGGAGCGCGTCCAGTGATAAAAGCTCGACGACACCCCTGAATGGTTCGAGTACGTCACGCCCTTGGATTTGTAGTACTCGTACTGGGTACCGTCGGTCTGGCGGTCTCCGTAGATCTCGGTCATCGAGAGCAGGAAGACTTTATCGGTCGTGGCCGATGGGGCGCTGGCACTGCCACCACCCTTGTTATCGGTCATCTTCGTGACGGCCTTCGCCTTGGACTGGAGTTCGATCGGTAGGAGCGACCAGAGGTCACCGGAATTGAGGCGGCCGCGGATCTCCGATTTCTCCCAGCCGCCGGCATTGGTGCTCGTGGCGTTCATTCGCTGCTCGTCCATGGCAGTGTTGGTTACCTCGAACGTGAGCCCAGCCTTACCGGAGCCGTCCCTGAGGTCATCGTGGTTGATACCGATGATGCGATACTCGAGCGTCTTGCCGTTCGTCAACTTCATCGAGAACTTCGTCCCCGCGTCCATCGCGGCCTTCGCCTTTGCGTACGCCGGCGACGCCTCGCCCTTGGCGGCGATGTCCTCGGCCACGGCCTCCTGCTCGTCGAGCGTCCAGTCCTTCGCGTCCTTGGCGACAGCCGCCTGGACGGTCGCGGAATCGGCTCCCGCAGAGCCGCCGCCGGTTGCGCCGACCTCGACCCCGCCGGTCGTCCCATTGCTCACCGTGTTGCCGACCAGGTTGAACTGGTTGCGGATGGCCCCCGCCACGCCGGGTCCCGCGAACACGATCACCAGGCCGATGATGGCGATGATCAGGACGTACTCGATGATAGATTGGCCTTGGAGGCGGGTTCTCCTAGGAGATACCCCCCCCCGAAGGTTAATTGCCGCTGCATGCATTTGCGGCTCCCTTCGCTCAGGGTTTGTAGATACATCGCCGAGCGTAGGGCTATTTCAGATTTCTGCATCGGTCTTGCCGCAGCGGCAAACGTAATTAACTAAACGCCTTCGCGGCGCAATCAACCGCTCACTCAATCGAATTTGTTGCTCAACAAATTCGCAGGTGAGGACAGTAGAATTGGTGTTATCGGAAGTGACGGATGACCGCCGGTGTCGAAGCTGGCGGCCGAGAAGAAAGGACCGAAAATGAGAACTATGGAGCTGATAATCTTCTTCCTGCCTCTCCTGGCGATCGCCGCCAACATCTGCGGCGTGGCAGAGCTCGTTAAGATTGCCAGGGCCAAGGGGCATTACACCAATGACGCGGGAATCCTCTGGTTCATCGGCCTTTTCGGCACGGCGCTCATGGTCGGCCTGATCGTCTGCGCACTGCCAGACCGAGCTGCGCCGGCGCCCAGCGCAAAAACGGATGAAGACGCCCTGCCCGAGGTGTAGACATGTCAAAGTACAAGATCGTCTACCGCGACGCCAACCCCTCCTGGCAGGAACTCTGCCTCGTCAGGGTACTGGCCGTCCAGGTCTCCAGGGACACCGAGACGGGAGCTTGCTTCCTCCAGACAAAGATCGTCAACGTATCGACGAAACCCATCAGCCGCATAGAGTTCACGGTCGGGCTCGAGGGCGAGGGAGGGGAGACGGAGAACGTCGACTTCTCGCTCCTAGATGCCGACCTGCCCGCCGGCGAGGTGCTCAGGCCCAAGGCGGTGAGAATCAAGCTGTCTGTTATCACCGGCTCGCGTGCCGTTGTGACCCGAGCGGACTGCGAGACGTCCTTCGACGACCCGGTCGACATCGATAACCCCGCGCCACTCGCGCTCAACGGAATCGAGGAGTCGGAACGCGATGTCCTGCTCTCCGAGATGGGCGCCGATGCCTGCAAATGCTCGGGTGTCCATTCCGAGCACGAGGGATGGTGGCAGTGCGGCTGCGGGGCGGTGAACCTCAAGCGCGGAACCTGCTGGAACTGCGGCGCCGTGCGCGAGAAACTGGCGGATCTGGAAGATGCCGCGTTCCTGGATGAATCCAGAAGGGACAGGGTCTACAAGACGAGCGTCGCGATACTCGAGAAGGGCAACAGGAAGGAAGCTGAGGCCGCAAAGGAAAGCCTCGAGAGGCTGGCCGAGCAGGGATACGGGGACTCGGGCGAGAAGGCAAGAGAGGCCGGCGCGAAGATTGCGAACCTCTCCAAAAGGAGGAAGAAAATATCCGTCGCGGCTGTCGCGGGCATCGTCCTGCTTGCCGTCATGGTCGCCATCTCGCCCCTGCCGTCCATGCTCGAAGCAAGGGCGGACATGAAGGCGGAGCAGGAGAAAATCGAAAGCGTCGCGATTGAGCAGACCGTCGAACTGGGAACATATTCGGGCGAGCTCTCGGCTTATACAGGAAAGGATATCGAGGGCCAACCGATTGAATGGATAGTCCTCCACAAGGAGGGCGACAGGGCTCTCCTCATGACCGAGCATTGCATCGATGAGATGGAATTCAGCGAGAATGGAGACGTATGGGACTTCAAGTCAAGCTCGCTGTATAGGTATCTGAACGGACCCTTCAAAGAATACGCCTTCAACGATGCCGAGCGCGGGATTTTAGCAGGCGACGTAACGATTCTAGACTCCTGGAGCGATTACCTTAGCGAGGATAATATGTACGCGACTCTAGCCGGCACGGACGTCCCCGAGGCATGGTGGGCTTCCGATATAGAGAAATGCGAAGACGATTCATATGGGGCCTACTACGCCAGTCAACCCTTGACTAGTTACATTGACGAAGAAGGTGGCATCTCCTGCGGCGACCTCGGCAGCACGCAGGATTCGACTCTCGGAGTTCGCCCAGCCATCTGGGTCAAATTGAATTAGCAATCGATTTTTCCATCGGTTAAATTGTGAAGGTGGCTTCCGAACCATCGGGAGCCACCTTTATGCGTTCACTTGAACTTGGCTATTGCCGTGCCTTGGGAAGGATTACGCCGGGGGCATTCTTGTTGGAGTTGCCATGCAGTGTATTCGGGCTGACGTTTCAGTCGGAACAATCCAGATGAAGACTCCGGCACTGCTCAAACATTCCCGTTTAGTCATATACGTCACTGAAATCGCACTTGGCACCGAGACCAGTTACGTCCACATCCGCGTCCGGAACGAATCGAAGCGGTATCCCGTTTCAAAACGAAGCCTCGGTCCATGAAGGAGACTTTCCCATATACATAGATTAAGATAATACCGTGTATGACGAATATGAACTTGAGCATATTCCGTCCGTATTCATACTGGATGATCAAGGAAACATCATCGGCTTATCCGAAGGAGAGGAAGAACCTCTTGCCTTATTAAAGAAATACGCCAAATACAACGGATATAAAGCGGAAGGAGGCGACATCAAGTAACTATTAAAGGCCAGATTAAGGAGCCAGCCATGAAGAAATGCCTGCCCTCCATCGTCTCAGCAGCTCTTTGCCTCTCCCTTGTCATGACACCATTTGTGCCCGTTGCGGCAGCCCATGCCGACGAGGGATCTCCCGCCGAGAGCAGCGAGATCTACGTCGGAGACAACTACGACGAAAAGTACGATATATCCCTTTTTTTGAGCGCGGGCGCTGCACGGATTCATATTCCAAGGCGTGGTGCGATTCTCACGGATCTGCAAATAACCGCACCGTCCCTCACAAGGTCACGCTGAACACGAAGGAGGAGGCTTGCCTGCGCGATCTCTAGCTTGCTGGCACCGCTGAAGTTATCGCCGGTCTCGTGACAACCGGTCCTAGCGGCGGCTTTTTTGCAACCGCAATGACATCGTACCGACTTTTCACTTGCATGTTCTGAAAGGAAGTTGCCATGTTGTCGCAAAATCAATCGAGATACTTGACCACAATCGGCTTTGCCCTGCTTGCATTACTCTTTGCTAGCGACCTTTTGCTGAAACCGCCCAAGGAATTCGTTTTGCTTGCCATATCCTGCATTTCCGCCCTTTACTTTACGGCAACCCTATTCGTCGGACTAAAGGAGAGGAAAAAAGGCGCAGTCGTTGCATCTGCCGTAGGCGTGATCATAGCCATTGCCTCATTCTTTATCTGACACATTGGTGATCTAGGGTCGATATCGTAGGAATACGACCGGGAGAGCCGGGACCAGATTGCCCGGGTTGCCCGGTCGGCTCGCGCGACGGCGCGGCGGTTCCACAGAAAGCTCTCCGGACTTCACACCGTTTCTGATCGCATTGTAGACAGCCATCTCGTCTTCGCTGTCGGCGAGCACGCGGTGTGCGTCGTCGTTTTGGATGTCCAGTAAAACTCGAAGGTCCTCCATGCACCAGCGTCCGAGATTTGGCCATGCGCGTTGCGCGAGCTGATAAGTGTCGATTGCGATGTTGTAGTTAAAGTCCAGGCCAAAGCCGTCCCAGGCAGAACGGCTTTGTTTCCTTGATTATCAACTTTATCCGGACACTTCCCGCATTCATCCGTGCGTGTACGGATGAATGCGGGGCTCGATAGCCCGGCGGCCTGATCGGCAGGCCGCCGGGAACTCTCACTCCTCGATAAAAGCCGGCACCCGGTTAGTCCTGCGCATCTTGAAATCGCCAGTTTCGTGGGAGACGTAGAGAATGCCGTCCATCCCGTCTCGCGATGCATATGAAAGGTGAACAGAACCGCAATCCGCTCCATCATCGTCGAGAAGATCGAACGAATTCGGATCGCTCGTTGCGGCCAAACGACCACTCAGACAAGAGCCATCGCCATTACAGATTTGCCATTCCATGTCTTCGCCTGCAAGAATCGCCATAGACGGCCTGGTCGCGCCATCGTTGACATACATCCCGTCTATGCCAAAACCGTTCTCAGCGCCATCGATAAACGATTGCTCGGACCTATACCTCGCAAATGATGCACATAGAACCATTGCAAGACAAAGTACAGAGCCAACAATCGCTATCTTTGCATAGCTCTTGCCTATCATGTCATTCACCTCCTTCGTATGTATCGAGGTATTCCTGCTTGAGCGTCTGCGAGGACGACTTGATCTTTTCCACGAGCGTGCCGGCCTCGATGAAGTAGAACGAGTTGGTGAGGTCT
>CABPCW010000042.1 GCA_902406155.1 uncultured Collinsella sp. | reverse complement strand
GCAGCCCCGGCAAAGCCCGAGCCCCAATCGCTGCCCCAGGCGCCATTGCCGCTAAAGATGCTGTCGAAGATGTCGCCCCAGCCGCTGGCGCCCGCGCCGGCACCGTAGCCGCCGCCATACGCGCCGCCTGCGCCCGGCATGCCGCCAAACATGAGCATCTGGTCGTACTCTTTGCGCTTCTTCTCGTCCGAAAGCGTTTCGTAGGCCTCGCTGATCTCCTTGAACTTGGCCTCGTCGCCGCCGGCATCGGGGTGATATTTTTGCGCGAGCTTGCGAAACGCGCTCTTGATCTCTTTGTCGGAGGCGCTCTTGGATACGCCCAGGATGTCATAGAAGGTTTTGCCTGCAGCCATCGTAGCTCCTCTCCTGTTTCATCCGCCGCCCAGCGGGCGGCGGCTCATGCTTTCATATGTCACTAGGCCAGAAAGGGCCCCGGGTGTTGCCCCGGGGCCCTTCTCAATTACTCCTCGGTGCTCTCGGCCGTATCGGCCGCAGCATCCTCGGGCGCCGCTTCGGGCTCCGGTGCGGGGCGCTTCTCGCCACCGTAGGTCACCGTCACCATCGCGGAGCGCAGGATGCGGTCCGCCATGCGGTAGCCCTTCTGGTACACATCGTTGACGGTCTCGTCGTACTGCGACGCGTCCTCGACGCGACCCACGGCCTGGTGCTCGAGCGGATCGAACGCCTCGCCCTTGGGGTCGATGGGCTCAACGCCCTCGTGCGCAAACACGTCGAGCAACTTGGCATGCACCGCATCGATGCCGTCGACGAACTGCTTAAAGTCGTCGGAAAGCTCCTGGCTGCGGGCATGGTCGATCGCGCGCTCGATATCGTCGATCACCGGCAGCAGCGCGGTGACGAGCTTCTCGGTCGCGCGCTCGCGCTCGGCAATGCGCTCGTTGGCGGTGCGGCGACGGAAGTTCTCCCAGTCGGCCTGCAGACGGGCGGTGCGCTCGGTGGCGTCCTTCGCCTTGTCCTCGGCGGCCTTCTGAGCCTCTGCCGCAGCATCGAGCTCGCTGCGCACGTCGGCAAGTTCCTTTTGGGCCTGCTCGAACTTGAGCTTAAAGTCGTTGTCGGCGGCTTCCTCACCGGCGCGGATAGCGGCTTCCACCATCTCGTCCTCGGTCATCGTCGCCTCCTTGTTGGAATCCTCTACCTGGTTCTCGGCAGCCTCGGCAGCCGCGGCCTCGTTGGCCTCGGTATCGTCGACGGCCTCTACGGGAATCTTCACGTCCTTCTCCTCAGAGTCAACGGGGGCGGCGCCAGCGGCGGCCGCCTCCGTGCGAGCTTTACGGGCGGACATGATTACTTGTCCTCGTCGTCCACAACCTCGTAGTCGGCGTCGACGACGTCATCGTCGGCAGGCTGGGCGCCGGCGGCACCGTCGGTCTGCTGCTGAGCGTCGGCGTAGACAACCTGGGCCAGCTCGTAGGCCACGGACTGCAGGGACTCGCCAGCGGCCTTGATGGCCTCGACGTCAGAGCCCTCGAGCGCCTTCTTGGCGTCGGCGATAGCGGTCTCGGCCTTGGACTTCACATCGGCGGAAACCTTGTCGCCCAGCTCGTTCAGGGTCTGCTCGGTGGAGTAGCACAGGCTATCGGTCTGGTTGCGGACCTCGACCTCCTCCTTCTGCTTCTTGTCCTCCTCGGCATGGGCCTCGGCGTCCTTGACCATGCGATCGACTTCGTCGTCGGACAGAGCGGTGGAGCCGGAGATGGTGATCTGCTGCTCCTTGCCGGTGCCCTTGTCCTTAGCAGAGACCTTGACGATGCCGTTGGCGTCGATGTCGAAGGTGACCTCGATCTGCGGCACGCCGCGGCGGGCAGCCGGGATGCCGGTCAGCTGGAACTTACCGAGCGACTTGTTGTCGCGAGCAAGCTCGCGCTCGCCCTGGAGCACGTTGATCTCGACGCTGGTCTGGTTGTCGGCAGCGGTGGAGTAGACCTCGGTCTTGGAGGTCGGGATCGTGGTGTTGCGGTCGATCATCTTGGTCATGATGCCGCCCATGGTCTCGACGCCCAGCGACAGCGGGGTAACGTCGAGCAGCAGGATGCCCTCGACGTCGCCGGTGAGCACGCCGCCCTGGACGGCAGCGCCGTCGGCAACGACCTCGTCGGGGTTCACGGACATGTTGGGCTGCTTGCCGGTCATGGTCTTGACGAGCTCCTGGACGGCGGGCATACGGGTGGAGCCGCCGACGAGGATGACCTCGGTCAAATCGGAGAGCTTAAGCTTGGCGTCACGCAGGGCGTTGGTGACAGGCTGCTTGCAGCGCTCGAGCAGGTCGCGGGTGATCTTCTCGAACTCGGCGCGGGTCAGCGTGTAGTTGAGGTGCAGCGGGCCGGACTGGTTCATGGTAATGAACGGCAGGTTGATGGTGGTCTGCTGGGCGGCGGAGAGCTCCTTCTTGGCGTTCTCGGCGGCCTCCTTCAGACGCTGCAGGGCCATGGGGTCCTGACGCAGGTCGACACCGTTCTCCTGCTGGAACTTATCGGCCATCCAATCGATGACGCGCTGATCCCAGTCGTCGCCGCCCAGGTGGTTGTCGCCCGAGGTGGACAGAACCTCAAACACGCCGTCGGCGAGGTCGAGGATGGAGACGTCGAAGGTGCCGCCGCCCAGGTCGAAGACCAGGATGCGCTGGTCGGTGCCCTGCTTGTCCAGGCCATAGGCAAGAGCAGCAGCAGTCGGCTCGTTGACGATACGCTTGACGTTGAGGCCGGCGATCTTACCGGCGTCCTTGGTGGCCTGACGCTGGGCGTCGTTGAAGTAGGCCGGGACGGTGATGACGGCGTCGGTGACGGTCTCGCCCAGATACTTCTCGGCGTCGGCCTTCATCTTTGCGAGCGTCATGGCGCTCACCTGCTCGGCGGTGTAATCCTTGCCCTCGATGTCGACGACGGCGCGGCCGCCCTGGCCCTCCTTGACCTCATACGGCACGGTCTTGATCTCGGAGGTGCACTCGGAGTACTTGCGGCCCATGAAGCGCTTGATGGAGAACACGGTGTTCTTGGGGTTGGTGACAGCCTGGTTCTTAGCGGCCTTACCCACAACGCGGTCGCCGTCGGCACGGAAGCCCACGACGGACGGGGTGGTGCGGTCGCCCTCGGCGTTCACGATAATGGTCGGAGAACCGCCCTCGAGAACGGCCATGGCGGAGTTAGTAGTACCAAGGTCGATACCAAGAATCTTACTCATTAGAAATTCCCTCTCTCTTTTGCGTTCGCGTCGCCTCGACGGTCTGTCGCGCGGCGCTTCGGCTTGTCTTTCAGGATGTAGTGTATCCCCTTATGGGCTGGAATATACAAAATCTAAGTCAATTCATATAAGATTTCTTATTGCTGAGAGTTTAGGTTCTTAAATGCGCAGGTAGATGCGCTGATTGAGTTCTCGGCAAATCTATTGAGATCTATGTAGAGATGGCTGAGGTTTGGGCTTGGGAGCGCACATGGCGGCCCCGGGCTTCCCTGGGGAAAGTTCGACCCGTTTTTCGGCCAAATAATGGGATGCGGTTTCCGCAAGCACACTCAATCGCCCTATATTTCAAGTCACCTATAGCTAACATTTGCGCAGCTCAACGGCCCCACCTGCGCGTTTTTTAGTAAACCTTGGCATACTCGGCGAACGGTATGAAGATGCCGGCCAGAGGGTATTGCAAACGGTCGCTCCCGTGGTATGTTTTTGCCCGAATCAAACCGGCGCGCATCGCCTGTAGCGTCGGTCAACAGAGAGGAAACTACCATGGCTCATCCCGTAATTGATGCCGACGAGTGCATCGCTTGTGGCGTTTGCGTCGACTCCTGCCCCGCTGGCGTTCTGGAGCTCCAGGACGTCGCTACCGTCGCTGACGAGGACTCCTGCGTCGCCTGTGGCGCTTGCCAGGACGCTTGCCCCGCCGGCGCGATCACCGAGATCGTCGAGGAGTAACAACTCCCCCGCTTGCACACTCACAAGTACACCGTGCACAAAAAGGAGGCCTCCGCATCGCCGCGGAGGCCTCCTTTTGCATGTGTTCTAGGACAAATCATCCTCGTAAGGCATTAAATCGGCAAGGTAGCCCTTCTCCTTGAGTATGGCCTCGATCTCGTCGAGGGTCTGCTCGTCCTCCGCCGCGATGCGATGGAAGTGGTAGCCGCTCGTCACCGTTAGTAGTGGAAAGCTCTTGCCGCTCTCGATATCGTGCAGGTAGCGCTCAACATCGCGACGATTGCGAATGTCCAGGTCGGCCGTGATCTTACCGTACACACGATGGTTGACGATCACGTTGAGCACGGCGCCACCCGCGTCGACGATACTCGTAAGCTCGTCGCCCGCCTGCTCCACGCCGTGGCGCACCTTAACAAGACGCGTGGGCACGGCGGGGCTACTCGCGGCTTCCTGCAGCACGTAGCCGCGGTTGGTCGCCACGATATCGTGCCCATCGGCACGCAACAGGGCAATATCCTGAACCACGACCTGACGGCTCACGCCAACCTCGCGGGCAAGTGCGCTGCCCGAAACGGGCTCCTTGGCTCCTTCGAGCACGCCCATGATGGCACGGCGACGCTCGCGGGCGTTCATTATTTACCGTCCAGCAGACGCAGGTGCTTAAGCGAGAGGTCGAGGATCGGCGCAGAGTGCGTCAGGGCGCCCGAGCTAATATAGTCGACACCCAGATCGGCCAGGGCGCGAATGTTGCTGGCGTCCACGTTGCCCGAGCACTCGGTCTTGGCGCGACCGGCGATAAGCTCGATGGCGGCGGCCATGTCGTCATGGGTCATGTTGTCGAGCATGATAATGTCGGCACCGGCCTCCACGGCTTCGCGCACCATGTCCAGGTTCTCGCACTCAATCTCAACTGTCGTGGTAAACGACGCATGGGCGCGCGCCATCTCGATCGCGCGCGTCACGCCACCGGCGGCATCGATGTGGTTGTCCTTGAGCATGACGGCCGTCGACAGGTTGTAGCGGTGGTTGCTGCCGCCGCCAATCTCAACCGCGGCCTTCTCGAAGACGCGCATGCCCGGCGTGGTCTTACGTGTGTCGACAAGCACGGTCTTGGTGCCCTCGAGCGCCGCGGCCATGCTGTGCGTGTAGGTAGCGATGCCGCTCATGCGCTGCAGATAGTTGAGTGCCACGCGCTCGCCCGAAAGCAGCACGCGCGCATCGCCGCGCACCTGACCCACATGGTCGCCGGCGTGCACCTCGTCGCCATCGGCAACGTCGAGCAGCACCGAGCTCTGCGAATCCAGCAGCTCAAAGGTACGGGCAAACACATCCAAGCCGGCGATGATGCCGTCGGCCTTGGCGATAAGCTCCACCGTGGCGGGACGCGCCGTGGGGCACACGCTCGCCGTGCTCACATCCTCAAACGTAATGTCCTCGCGCAGAGCCTGCAAAATCAGATCATCGACGACGAGCTTCATGGTAATGGGATTCATGGTCTACTCCTCTGCGGCCTGCGTGCCGGCGGCACGGGCCAAATCATCGATTGCAAGGGTATCGGAACTCAGGGCGCGATGGCGTCCATCGAGCGCGGGCTCGCCCGCCTGCTCCACGGCCAGCGACTCGCCGGTGCGCATGTACCACGCGGCGCGACGACCCCAGACCAGCGCCTCGAGCAGACTATTTGATGCAAGGCGATTCTTGCCGTGAACGCCGTTGCAAGCCGTCTCGCCCGCGGCGTAGAGCTCGGGCATCGAAGTGCGGCCGTCCTTATCGACCCATACGCCGCCCATAAAGTAGTGCTGCGTGGGCGTAACGGGGATGGGCTCGTCCAAGATGTCGCGGCCGTCCTCAAGGCAGCGCGCGCGAATGTTGGCAAAGTGCCCAGTCACCACATCGCGCTCGACGGGGGCAAAGCTCAGCCACTCGTGCTCGGTGCCGTCCTGCTTCATCTGCTCGCGGATGGCGGCAGCGACAACGTCGCGCGGCTGCAACTCGTCGGTAAAACGCTCGCCGGCGGCATTGAGCAGAATCGCGCCCTCACCGCGGCAGCTCTCGCTGATCAGGAACGTACGGCCTGGCTGCGGCGAGAACAGGCCCGTGGGATGGATCTGCACGTAGTCCAGGTGCTCCATCTTAATGCCGTGCTCCTGCGCGATGTAGCAGGCGTCGCCCGTGAGCTGCGGGTAGTTGGTCGAATGGTCGTATACGCCACCGATGCCGCCCGTCGCCCACAGCGTATGGCGGGCATGGATCTTAAACGGCTTACCGACATGCACGCCCTCAGCGGCATTTGCCAGCTCGTCGGCGGGGCGAGCTGAATCGTCCTCGTCCACGGCAACAGCGACGACACCAGTGCACACCGTGGCCCCATCGCGCTCGGCCGTCAGGATGTCGGTCATGGCAACGTGTTCGAGAATCTGCACGTTGTCCAGCTTGCGGACGGCCTGAAGCAGCTTGGTCGTAATCTCCTTGCCCGTAATGTCGGCATGGAAGGCAATGCGCGGACGGCTGTGCGCGCCCTCGCGGGTAAACTCGAGGCTGCCGTCGGCCTTGCGCTCAAAGTCCACGCCCATGGCCAGTAGGTCGTTGATGACCGAGCGGCTCGAGCGGATCATGATGTCGACGCTCTCGCGGCGGTTCTCGTAGTGGCCGGCGTGCATGGTGTCCTCAAAGAAGGCATCGCAGTCCGAGCCCTCGGGCAGCACGCAGATGCCGCCCTGCGCGAGCATCGAATCGCACTCGTCGACCGCGCCCTTGGAGAGCATGATCACGCGCGTGCTCGTCGGCAGGTTGAGCGCCGCGTACAGGCCCGCTACGCCGCAGCCGGCAATGACGACGTCGCACTCCATATCGGGGTATTGCTTGGTTTCCACAGGAATCCTCTCCCTTGAATGTGACATAAGAAACCGTCCCTCATGCCACATTGTTCTAGCGTGCTGCGTACTCGAGCATGCGGTCGAGCGTAAGTTTGGCCTGGTCGGCAGCCTCGTCCGACACGCCGATCTGCACCTCGCCCTCACCCGTCTCCAGGCAGCGCACGAGCTTTTCGAGCGTGATGAGATCCATGTTGACGCAGGTGGGCTGCACCGCGGGGAAGTAGAACTTCTTGCCGGTGCCCTGGCAGCGGCGCTCGAGCTCGTAGAGCACACCGCGGACCGTCACGATAATGAACTCGCTCGCGTCCGACTCCTCGGCGTACTTGATAATGCCGGCGGTGGAGCCGATGTAGTCGGCCTCGGCCAGGACGTCGGCCTTGCACTCGGGATGCGCCAGCACGAGCGCGTCGGGGTGGGTCTCCGTCGCGTCGACGATCTGCTCGACGGTGATGATGTGATGGCGCGGGCAGTAGCCGTTGTTGAGGATGACGTGCTTTTGCGGCACCTGCTCGGCTACGAAACGGCCCAGGTTTTGGTCGGGAATGAACAGGATATGCTGCTGCGGCAGCTCGGACACGATCTTAACGGCGTTGGAGCTGGTGACGCACACGTCGCTCCAGCTCTTGATCTCGACCGTGGAGTTGACGTAGCAGACCACGGCCAGGTCGTCGCCGTACTCGGTGCGCGCCGCGTCGACCGTCTCGCGCTTGACCATGTGAGCCATGGGGCAGTCCGCGCCCGGCTCGGGCAGCAGCACGGTCTTGGTGGGGTTGAGCAGCTTGGCGCTCTCGCCCATAAACTCCACGCCGCACAGCACGATAGTCTGCTGCGGTAAGCTCTTGGCAAGCTTTGCCAAGTAGAAGCTGTCGCCGACGTAATCGGCCACAGCCTGGACCTCGGGCGCCACGTAATAGTGCGCCAGGATCACCGCGTCGCGCTGGGTTTTAAGTTGCTGAATGGCCTCGACGAGCTCTGCGGGCACCAATGCCGCGCGCTCCGTTGCCGTCGTTGCCGATGCTAGGCCGGCCGCGATATCGCGTGCAAGCTCCGACGCATCCATGTTCGCGCTCTGTGCCATCAAGGCCCCTCTCTTTTGGCGAATCTTGGGGCTTTAGTATGACACCTGGCTTTACAGCTGACAAGACAGCTGTAAAGCCAGGTGTAAAGTTGAAATAAAAATTCAATTTCGGGCGGAGTTTTTGTCCACAGGGGCGACCTCGCGGCGGCACAAAAAAGGGGTCCGGCTTGTCAGATCCGGACCCCTTAGGAACAGGGCAGCAACTAGGCGCGGCGCTTCATGGCGAAGGCCAGCAGCAGAGCCGCCATGCCGGCTGCAAGTACGCCACCAGCCACGGCGTACGTACCGTCGCCGACCGAAGGCAAGGCGCCCTTGCCGGTCTTCTTCTTGGACTTAGAAGACGTGGTCGTCGTGGTCGTGGTGGTCTGGCTCGAGTCGGGCGTCGGCTTGGCGGCCTCGGCGATGGTAAAGGTCGTCTCAGCCGTGCCCGTGGTCGAAACCACGCTCAGCTTATGCTCACCCACACCAAGCGTCTTCACGAAGCTCGTCTTGAGCGTCACGATCGTGGAACCCTCGGTGAGCACGTAGTTCTCGGCGTCGACTTCCTTGTCGTCGACCAGCACCTTCTGGAAGTACTTGATTGGCGCGTTCGAACGGAAGCTCAGGTCTTTGGCGGTGTCGACTGTGATCGCCTGGCCTGCGCCCTCGATAATCGTGGGTGCCAGGATCGCGATGTCCTCGGTTGCGCCCTTCTCGCCGCAAGCCGTGCACTCCTGGTGTCTCTCGCCCTTGGCCTCGGTGGTCGCCGGCTTGTCGACAGCCCACTCAAAGGTGTGCTCGGCCTTGTCGAGAACCTCGCCGCAACGGCAGATATGCCAGTGGTTCTTGGCGTCGTGCGCCCAGCCGGAGCCGTCGGGCTCGTGCTTGAGCACACCCTCGACCGTCACGTTCACATCGCCCTCGACGTCCTTGAGCTCATAGGTACCGTCGTCAGCGAGCTTAACGGCCTTACCGTTGACGTTGACAGCATAGTTCTTGCCCGTAAAGTACGCGCCGTCGATGCTGATGGCGAGCTTTGCGGAGCCGTGCCAGTCGAGCTCGGTTGCCGTCGAGGTGAGCGTGTAGCCCACCTGATTACCCGGCAGCGTCACGACGAGCTTGCGGCCCGCCTTCACGGTAACCTCGGTAACAGAGGAAACATCGTAGTTGGCCTTGGCCTGGTAGCGAACCTCGTACACACCGACGGCGAGATCCTTGAGCTCGGTCACGCCCTCGCCCACGGCCTGGTACTCGGCGGCGCCCTGAGCGCGCCACTCCATGGTGGCGTCGACGCCCATGATCTTGCCGTCCTTCTTGCCGCTCACGGTCTCGGCCTCGGCCTGGACCACCGGCGCGTCCTGCGCAGCGTTCTTGATGGAGAACTCGCAGGTCAAGCCATCGGCGGGCAGCGTGTAGTTGCCCGCGGCCTTGCCCGTCAGCTCGGCGAGGGTCGCCGTATAGGTGCCGACCTCGGTCTGGAAACCGTCAACGAGTGCACCAAGGTCATCCTTGCCGATGACGTTGCCAAGCTCTGCCACGGGGCAGTGCTCCTTGCCGTCGTAGACAAACTCGCTGGTGCCCCACGTAACGGTGAGCAGACGCCGGTTAATGGCGAACACGCCGTCGACGAACGTGATGTCGTAGTTGGGGTTAGCGCCCTTGGTCTGCGTTACGTTCAGGGCATAGCCGCCCTCGCGCACGTCCTCGCCGGCCTCGCGCTCGATCTCGATGCCCTCAAGAGACTCGCCCTCGACGAGCTTGCCGGATGTGACCGCCCACGTAAACTCAGGGTCGGCGTCGCCGTACGTCTTGGAGGCATCGGACGCCGTCGCAGTGACCTTGCGCGGCGTCACCACAAGCTTCGCCTCGCCCTCGATAGCGGCGCCGTCGACGATCGCGCTGTACTTGAACGGCAGGGTGCCGACGTTCTTGATCTCGGGGACCGTGGCAGACCAAGTGACGCCACCGTCGATGCTGTACTGGACCGCCGTGCCCTCGGGCAAGGCCGAAACATCGGCAGCGTGGACCTTGCCGTCATACTCGCCGGAATAGCCGGCAACAGAGGCTGCCGGGATTACAACCTTATCGGAGGAGTTGTAGTCACAGACAGTGCAGTGCAAATGTTTGGATCCAGGCTTCTCGACCGTAGGCTTCTCGTCGATTACCCACTCGAAGGTATGCTCTGCAACGTCAATCCGCTCACCGCGCGTGCAAACATGCCAGTGAGAAGAACCGTCGCTCTTCCAGCCGGTGCCATCGGGCTCGTGCTTGGCGATACCCTCAACGGTGATCGCGGTGTCTTTCTCAACCTTAGACAGTTGGTAAACGCCCTGCTCGCTGGGCTTGATGGTCTCGCCGTTCGCCTTAACGGAAAGACCCTTGGTCGCGTAATAGCCGTCCGCAACCGTAAGCTTAAGCGTCGCAGAACCGTGCCAGTCGAGCTCGGCCGCGTCGGCCGTGAGCGTGTAGCCCGCCTGCTCGGCCGGCAGCGTCACCTTGAGCTTAGGCCCAGCGGCGATCGTAACGGTAACGATCTCGGAGGCTTCATAATTCGTCGTCTTCCCGTAGCACAGGCGATAGGAACCTGGCGCCAGATTCTCAAGCTTGTCACCATCGACCAGATCGCTTGCCTTGATGAACATCATTTCCTTGCGAGGCTTGCCCAGCTGCATCGATGTATCGACGCCCTCAATCTTACCGTCGTGCTTGCCACTCACGGTCTCCGCCATCGCCTTTACATTGGGAGCGCTGTCCCGTTTGGCCCTGGCGATAACGTACTTACACTCGATGCCCGAAGGCATGCGGTAATTAGCGAGAACCGATTGCTCACCGACGAGCCCAGTCACCCTCGCCGTATACGTGCCGGCATCTACCTTTGCGGCGTCAGTGACCTTGAGAGACACGTCGTCGCCGTTAACCAGATTGGTTATCTCTGCCGTGGGGCCCTGTTCTTGGCCGTTGTAAACGTATTGACCAACATTCCACCTCACATCGATAGTGCGACGTGTGATGGTGAACTCGCCCGTCTCAAACGTAATGTCGTAATTAGCGTTGGCACCCTCTTCCTGAGAAGCCGTCACCTTGTACGTCTTATAACCGGTCAGGACATTCTCGCCCTCATCACGCTTGTACGTGATACCGGAAAGCGTATCGCCCTCCATAAGGGAACCAGCCGTCACGTTATAGGTGAAGTCGGGATCTGGATCGCCATACGTTTTAGATGCCGGGGCAGGAGCCACCGTAATCGGGCACGGCGTCACCTCGAGCGTCACCTGTCCCTTGATGTCGGATGCACCAGGGGTGGTCACCTTATAGTCGACCGTGGTCTTGCCGACGTTTTTGATTGTAGGAGCATCCGTTTTCCACGTGATGCCACCGTCGATGCTGAACTGAGCCGTCGCGCCAGCCTTAAGGTCAACGCTCACGGCATGCTCTTTGCCGTCATACACGCCGACATAACCGCCGATGCACGCCGGAGGAATCTCCTCCTCGCGCAGGACATAGCCGCACGTGGAGCATTGATACCGCTTTAGACCGGGCTTCTCGGTGGTGGGAGCCTTAACTTCCTCCCAAGAGAAGACATGCGTGTCTTCGTTGAGCTTCTTGCCGCATCGACACACCTGCCAGTGAGCGCCATTCGAACCCTCGGTCTTATACCAAGTACCGTCAGCGGACGCGCAAGGACCCTCCGCGATTTCGAAGACGTTAGCCCCCGAAGCGTAGTGGTTGTTGTCCGCTTTGAAGCGCACCTCATACTTCCCGGCAGGCAGTCCATCGACCGAAGTTTTACCGGCACCGATGGACTCCCAGTATGTGTCCCCGTATTTTCTCCACTCATAGGTCTTATTCAGATTGGAAAGCAACCCATCCTCGAGTAAATGCGCACTTTCGTCCTTGACCTTGACACCTGTGCCTTCGCTAGCGATATAACGCCACGGAACAAGCTGGCTGGCAGGCGTAATCCTGATCTCGACCTGTCCGCTCTTTGTCACATAATCCGTCGCGGTGATGTGATAATCGACCGTCACGGAGCGAACCTCGCCCCTGCGAGTGCGCTGAACGTCCGTGTAGCTCGGAACCTCCGTCGTCCATTCTTCGCTCTCATCCACGCTGTACTCAATCTCCATGTCGGCAGGAGCGTTCGATACCGAGATGTTGACGCCATGCGCCTGCCCGTCATAGGGACCTTCGAATCCCTCGGCCGTCACGTCCTCGAACTGCGTTCCCGTGATGGTCCAGCGTGCGAATGCCGAGCCCGTGTAGTTGCCCATGCCCTTGATATAGAGCTGGTAGTACGGGTAATAGGAATTGGAACCGGGAGGATCGATCGCGCTCACCGTGCTATATGACGGATCATTATCAATCTTGTAGTCGCCGCCCTTGATGAAGTTCGACCAGCTTTGAGAATCGTAGTTGTAAACCTTGACAGAGAAACTGGGCGCGATCGTCTTGCCCGTCCACGGGTACGCACGGACTTTCTCACCATCGATCGTGGCGTCTGTTCCGTCGTCATTGAATTCAAACGTGAGCCCACTGACCTTGCTCAGCTCCAACGGCCTAATCTCGAACTCACGAGTGAGCGTCAGGTAGTCTTCCTGGCCATCGACCTTAACTTTGGACTCGATACGGTAGATGCCAGCATTGGTAGGAACTTCTTCCAGCGCCTCGCCCTTGCTGTCGCCCCAGTTCGAAAGCTTGTAATACTGAGACCCGGAAATACGTACGCCTCCCGTCGAGACGATATCGTCTCGAGCGTAGCCGTCCTTATTCGACATCGTCAGCGTTGGAGTGACTTCACCGCCGCTGTATGTAACGCCCAGCTTTCCCTTATCCGGCGTTGCCCCATCGATGCCCAGCTCGACAGCATAACCATTTTTGTAGTTGCAATCGCTCGGGCGCATCTTGCCGGAGCAGGTGACCTTCAGCTGATATGAGCTGTTGGCGGCCTTTTCCACCGACCACACATGCTCGTGCGGCAGGCGCGAGGCGTACACATATCCGTCGTCCGTCTTTCCAATGCCAACGCTCGGATCGTCCGTAGTGACACGGTCGAGCAGGTCGCTCTTTTCGATGCCGCAGGTGCCAAGCTTCCACTGTGTGCCCGTATAGGAGCCCAACTGGTCGTCCTTAAGCGACAGCTGGACCTTGCCTGCAAAGGATTCGGCAATGTTCAGTTTGCCGTAGTAATAAATCCCCGGCGTGTCGAGCGCAAGGCCTCGGGCGCCCTTATCGCCGTTAGTAGTAATGGTCGTATTACCGGCAAGCGTCACCGTTCCGTGAGCATACACAGTGTTTCGACGCGTGTTCGCATCGGAATGGTAGTACGTGCCCTCTGCATAAGTGTCGCTCACCTGCGTATTGTTGAGCGTGCATGTCGAATTTTTAGCCACCGCAATTGCGCTCGTCATAACCATATCTTGCGTATAGTTCGCCGCTTCTTGCGTCGATGTGATGGTGCAACCGTTCAGTGCTACGTCCGCATTATTGACAACAATGTTGCCGGCATGGGTATGCTCATTTTTATCCTGCACGTTAAGTTCTTTGCACCAGATCGATTCTTGTTGATTGTTCTTGAAGGTGCAGTTGTTGAGCACAACCTTGGGCCTGCACCCACGGCCTACGACACTTAGCGCACCAGTGCAGTCATCTTCATTATCCGTAAATTCACAGTTGCTAAACGTGACGTCCAAACTCTTTGCACCGTTCGCCGAGCTGAGGATCGTAACCGGCGCCGGAGAGGCTTCATATTCTGTTGCGATGTTGCTGTACTTGTGACTGCTACCATAAGTCGCACCGTTCGGCGTGCAATCCCATTTGCTGACCTTGATATTGTCGAAGGTTGCCGTTTCGCCATCGACCATCGTGCCGTACAGCGCAATTGGCCTTTTAGACACCCCTGAGGCTACCGTCTTAAACTCGATGCCGGAAACCTTAAGGTTCAGGCTGTTGGGGACCCTGTTTTTATCGGTGCCATCGCCGTAACCGTCTCTTTTGCCGGCATTGTCGGACAGAAAGCTCTTGCCGTTGCAATAGACGGGAGTCCTGCCATTCCCGTTGGTTCCAATAAACTCGATATAGCCGCCGTCGAGCACAAAGAGTTCGTCGTAGCCGCTGCCTCTTTTGTCCTTAATGGAACCATTCCAGCGACCTTGACGTGCATTCTCGGTAAGGTATATACGCGTCGGATTTTGCTCGGTACCGCCCTTTACGACGTAGTGGTTGATCTCGATCTCTCCGCCGACGACGTAATCCTCGCCCGCCTCGAGCGTCACCGTATCGGCAACGTAGGGGTTATTGCTTTTTGTTTGAGCAATCTTCGCGTTCGACGGAATATCCGCCGTTGTCGCCGCCCCAGCCACCGCCGGCGTTGCCACGAGCGCGCATGCCACGGTGGCGATACCCAGCAGGCGCGTCAGCACGGCGCGCATCCCCATCTTCTTCTCCCTCATCGTGCAGCTCCCTTTATCCCTATGCTTCGCGATGTCTGGCATCGTTTGGCGCTGGCGGCTGGCGTGTTCCCCGGCCAGCCACCAGCATGTATTGACATGTTTATCCACGGATTATTTTGCTGCTGCACTTTCTAACACCCTGCCGCTTGGCGCGAGTTGCACGCCGTGAGGCGCAAATGGAACACGCCTCCGCAGGCGGCACGCACCCAATGTGGCAAAATCGAACTACTAAGGGGGCTCAGAATGCTCAAGATTATTGCCTGCGACGACGACGTCGCTTTTCTAGATAGACTGCACCGGATGATCGACCGCTGGTCGACCGAGACGGGCACGGCGGTCGACGTTGCGTTTGTTACGCGCGGCGAGGACCTGCTGGCGCGCCATGCCACGTCGCGCGCCGACATCATCCTTCTCGACATGATCATGCCGCTCGTCAACGGCATGGACACCGCACGCGAGCTGCGCCAGACCGATACCGCCGTGCGTCTGGTGTTTCTCACCTCATCGCCCGAGTTCGCTCTGGAGTCCTACGAGGTCCGCGCCTTCGACTATCTGCTCAAGCCCGTGGCCTACGAGCGCCTGGCGCAACTGCTCGACGAGCTTTCGAGCATGCGTCCGGCAGCGACCGACGAACTCGTCATCAAAACGTCCTTTGGCTACCACGCCCTGCGCCTGTCCGACATCGAATATGCCGAGGCGCGCAACAAGCACGTGGTCTTCCACCTGCGCGACGGACGCGATATCGAGGCACTCGAGTCGTTCCGCAGCGTCGAGGACCGCTTGGCGCAAAATGCCACCTTCTTTAAATGCCACCGTAGCTACCAGGTCAACTTGCGCAACATCGACCACTTCGATCGCACGGACATCGTCATGCGCTCCGGCGCGTGCATTCCGCTGTCGCGCAGCAGCAAACAGGGGTTCCAAGACGCCTACTTTGCGGTGCGCTTCGAGGGCGGGAGGCGCTGATGGCCTCCTCGGTCGAAATGGTCCTTTGGGCAATCCACCACGCCACGACGCTGCTCTTTGGCGTCTTTGCCTCGGCGGCGCTGTGCGGTGTCGAGCTCAATCGACGCCATGCGTTCGAGCTGGTGGTCGTTACCATTCTGACCGGCACCGCCTTCTCGATCGCCAATGTCGTTGGCGGCGAACTATTTGCCCGTCAGGCTTATCCGCTTGTCGTGCACCTGCCGCTTATTGTCTACCTGTGTGCGCGCTACCGCCTAAGCCCGCTGCTCGCCGCGCTCGGCATTACGAGTGCCTATCTGAGCTGCCAGTTCAGCAACTGGATGGGCATAGCCGCCTTTGCCGCAACCGATTCGCAGATCGCGTACTATCTGGCACGCATCGCTACCACGCTCGGCGTCTTTGCCGTCCTGCTACATTGGGCCGGCGACATTGGACCCCGCCTGGCGATTAAAAGCCCCACCGAGCTGGGCATCCTTTTAATCCTGCCGCTCGTCTATTACGTCTTTGACTATGCCACCAACGTCTACACCACGCTGTTCCACTCGGGCTCGGTGGTGACGGTTGAGTTTTTGGCATTTGCGCTCTGCGCGTTCTACCTTATGTTCCTCGCCGTCTACCTGCGTGAATACGAAGAAAAAGAGGCCGCTGAGCGTGAACGCTGGATGCTCGAGACGCGCGACAGCTCGGCCATGAAGGAACTCGATGCTTGGCGTCAATCTGGGTGCGAGCTGTCGATTCTGCGCCACGACATGCGGCACTTCTTGCGCGGTCTGGCCGTCTTGATCGAAGAAGGTCGCACCGACGAAGCGCTCGATCGCATCGATACGCTATGCGAGGCCAACGACCGCACCGCCGTGCGCCGCTACTGCGCCAATGACACGGTCAACATCGTGCTTTCGTCATTTAGCTCCGATATCAACCAAAACGGCATCACCGCCAACCTGCGCGCCGCCGTGCCCGAGAACGTCCATGTGGCCGATGTCGACCTGTTTAGTGTGCTCTCAAATGCCTTGGAAAACGCCATTGCCGCGGCGAGTGCCGCCCCCGAGGGCAAGCGCTTTGTCGATCTTGACCTGCGATTTGAGGACGGCCAGCTGCTGCTGTTAGTTTCCAACACGTTTGACCGCGCGCCGCGCATGGTCGACGGCATGCCCGTGACCCGGCATGCGGGCCACGGCTTTGGCACCAAGAGCATCAAACTTGCCGTGGAGCGCATGAACGGCAACTGCCAGTTCCGCATTAACGGCGATCGGTTTGAGCTGCGCGCTGTGATGTAAGGGCGCGGGCGCGACGGATTTGCGTTCCGCGGGTACGGCTCGCCCGCTCGGGGTCGTTTGTCGACGCAGGCTCGCTACAGCGGCGCGGCCGCCGGGGTCAGCTGCTTGATGTAGGCCCACATGCGCTGCTTAGCGGCCTTGTCGGTGAGTGCCGCCTCAAAGCCGTCGAGCGCGAGCACGCGGCGGCCCTGCACATGGGCGACCAGGCCGGGCCTGAGCATGGCGGTGTCGAAGTCGTCAATCGCCACGAGCATATCGGCGTAGGTTTCGCGCATGACATCGGCCGCGCTGTTATCGAGCAACAGCACCGCCTCGGGGTCCAAGGCCTCAAGCGCCTCGCGGAACAGCTCGCACGGCAGAGTCTCGCCCACCGCGACCCTCGCCGGGGTCAACGGTTTCGGCAGGCGGCGGCTCCACAGGATC
>CABPCW010000041.1 GCA_902406155.1 uncultured Collinsella sp. | reverse complement strand
CAGACGCTGGACAAATTTTTGGAATCCCTGCAGACGGTGATCCGCCTGAAACCGCCGGCGAGCGGCGGGCGATGGCGGCGCCGTGCGCTTGGGCGTGTCGATGATGTGCCCGGGGCGCCAGACGCTGTCGATGTGGCCGAGTGTGCACGAGTTGGAGCCGTTGCTGCGCTTTGAGATTGTGCCGGTGAGTGACCTCTACGATGAGCGCGAGACCGTCATGCGCAGCTTGGGGCGCGAGGTGGATGTGGTGCAGTCGAGTTTTTCGACCCTGCGCTGGGGCGACGCCTGTCAAAAGCTCCGCATTGTCAACGTGCCGTTTTATATCGATCTGCCGCGCACGAGCCCGCTGGCGCGCAAGAATCGCATTACGGTTGCCGACTTGGAGGGTATGCGTCTGCGCGTACTGCGCCACGGCAACGACGCCATGGACAGCCTGCGCATCGATCTTTTGGCCGACGGCGGCGTGGACGTGATCGATGTGGACAGCTTTGACTTTGCGCTCTTTAACGAGGCCGAGGAAAAAGGCGACGCGGTGCTCACTTGCGGAGCGTGGTCGGGCGTGCATCCGGCCTTTGTGGGTGTGCCGTTCCTGTGCGGCCGCGAGGTGCCGGTCTATTTGCACTATCCGCTCGAGCCCACCCTCCAAGTCCAAAAATTCGTCAACGCCATGGCCCAACTCCTCAACTAGCTCATTTAGGACGGGGCTTTTTAGCTGCATCGGGCATGGTCCCGGATAAGGGGTCGAATTATATCGGGGCCTGTTTATTCGGCAAGTAGCACCTGCAGGTAATCGCGCTTTCTGTGGAGGACGCGGTCGATATAGACCTTCTGGTGAAAACGGTAAAACGCGAGATGGTTGTCACAGACCACGAACCGGTAATCGGAGCGTAGGGGATAGATCGAGGAGAGTGGCGTACCAGACTCGGGGAAGCTGGAGAGCAGGTCTATCCGAGCGAGAATGCCCCCTACGATCCTATCAGCTGCTGCGGGATTGTCCTTTTCGACGGCAATGTAGTCCCAGATGTCGTCGAGATCTTGCAGAGCCAGCGGAGAGTAGACGACCTCGCAGCTATGCATGGTTTGCGGCCTTGCGGCGGAAGTGTGCGGCGACGTTGTCCGACGAGACCCATCCGCTCTCATCACCCGAGCTGCGCCCGCGCTCAAGCTCCGATATCAGCGTGCTGATGGCGCAAAACCGGTCGTAATCTTTCATGTCGAGCACCGCGTAGCAACCGTGCCCGTTTTTGGTCAGGAACACCGGGGAGCCCTCGTGGACATCGGAGAGCACCTCGTTGTAATTGCGCAAATCGGAAACAGGTTTAATGGCGGGCATGTAAGGCTCCAATCGATGTACGGGAACTTACGATAAATTATACGAATAATATGCAGCACCTGCCAGTCAAAACACCCACATAAAACGAGCCCTAGTCCCCTGGTAAAAAAGAAGACCCACAACGGATGCGTGAGAAAATAGCCACAGAAAGCCCGCTTTCCCTATGAAAACTGCCAAAACCCACAGGGGCGCGTGCGGTTCCCGTCGAGGTGAAGTCGGGGACCAACCTTAAGGCGAAGAGCCAGGCGGCGAGTATTAAGCGATTTGGTTATGATTTGGCCATTCGTTTCTCGGCGGGTAAGCCATCTCGGGACGGTGCAATCATCGACTTGCCCCTCTACGCGGTGGAATCGCTCCCAAAGCTCCGCCCCAACGACTGCATCACGTTTGAGGCTCTCGGTCCGTCATGGTAGAGTTGTCCGCGCGTGAATTTCGGTACACTGCGCGCTATCTGCGCTTTTACTGTTTGGAGGAGTGAGCTTGTGAATGCTTCTGTCGCCAAAAAGGCCAGCCGGGCGATGCGTCTGCTCATGATGGTGCTCACGGCAGTTCTCATCTTCTTCTTCATCAATGTTATGCTGCTCGTCTCCGACATCCAGGGCACGGCGCGCGTGGTCAACTACGCCGGTCTGGTGCGCGGCACCACGCAGCGAATCGTTAAGCTCGAGGACGCAGGCCAGCCACAAGACGACCTGCTCAAGGCCGTTGATTCATACATTAATGGTTTGCGCTACGGAAGCGACGACCTCAATCTCGTCCGTCTGGATGACGATGAGTATCAGGCAAAGATGACCGAACTCGCGGGCTATTTTGACGAGCTTCGAACCGAGATTGCCCGCGTGCGCGAAGTCGGCTACGAGAACACCGACATCATCGCCATGAGCGAGGAGTTCTTTGGTATTTGTGACGACGCCACGAGGCTCGCTGAGGACTACTCCCAGGAGAAGGCTACGGCGCTCAACTATCTCGAGGGCTTGGTGATCATCGACATCGTGGGCTTGGTGACGACCTTTGCGGTCGAACTTGTTCGCGCGGTGCGCACTGCCGCACTCAATCGCGAGCTGCAGAGCAAAGTCTATCTCGACGAAGCTACGGGACTGCCCAACAAGAACAAGTGCGAGGAAATCTTGGGGCAGGGGCATCCCGTTTCCGCCGAAGCACCCGTCGCGCTGTGCGTCTTCGATCTTAACAATCTGCATACGGTCAATAACCGCTTTGGCCACGAGAAGGGTGACGAATACATTCGTTCTTTTGCCCATCAGCTGGGGCGCGTGGCGTCCGAGACCTGCTTTGTGGGCCGCGACGGCGGCGATGAGTTCATCGCGGTGCTGTGGGATGCCGATCGGTCTGCCGTGGAGTCCTGTCTCGCTCGGATCCGTGTGAACGTGGACGAGTATTCCGAGGCTCACCCCGACATGCCTATCAGCTATGCGGTGGGCTATGCGCTTTCCAGCGATTTTGATGAGCCGCCCACGATGCGCGAGCTCTTTTCCCAGGCCGACAAAAACATGTACATCGACAAGAACCGCATAAAGACGGCCGAGGCAGCCGGTCCGCAACGCGAGGACCGCTGAGCCCACAAAACGAGGCCCTGGCCAAACGGCCAGGGCCTCACTAACTTTCATTCCGCTCCAAACGACGGACTGATTGCGCGCAGGAGGGTGCCCCGGGGTCGGCGGGGTATTTCCTCCGCGCGCAGTTTCGCAGTGCAGCGAGAATGTTTGAGCACGGAGGAATTACCCCGCCGACCCCGGGGCACCCTCCGTCAGTAACTGGTCCTACTCGAGCTCAAATGCACCCGTGTACAGCTGGTAGTAATACCCGCGCTTGGCAATCAGCTCATCATGGTTGCCGCGCTCGATGATGCGGCCGTGATCCAGACAGATGATCGCGTCGGAGTTGCGCACGGTGGAGAGACGGTGCGCGATGACAAACGTCGTGCGGCCCTCCATGAGCTTATCCATGCCCGCCTGCACGATGGCCTCGGTGCGGGTGTCGATGGAGCTCGTGGCCTCGTCCAGAATCATCGCCGGCGGATCGGCGACGGCGGCGCGCGCGATCGAAATCAGCTGGCGCTGGCCTTGCGACAGCTGGGCACCGTTGCCGGTAAGCATGGTGTCGTAGCCGTCGGGCAGGCGGGTGATAAAGTCGTCCGCGCCCGCGAGCTTGGCCGCCGCGATGCACTCCTCGTCGGTGGCGTCCAGGTTGCCGTAGCGGATGTTGTCCATCACGGTGCCGGTGAACAGGTTCACGTCCTGCAGCACGACGCCCAGCGAGCGGCGCAGATCGGCCTTGCGGATCTTATTGACGTTGATGCCGTCGTAGCGAATCTTGCCGTCGGCGATGTCATAGAAACGGTTGATGAGGTTGGTGATGGTCGTCTTGCCGGCACCGGTGGCGCCGACAAACGCGACCTTCTGGCCCGGCTTGGCGTATACGGACACGCCGTGCAGCACCTCGTGGTCGGGTGTGTAGCCAAAGTCGACGTTGTCCATGACCAGGTCGCCGCGCAGCGGCACGTACTCGATCTCGCCGGTTGCGCGGTGCGGATGTTTCCACGCCCACATGCCGGTGTGGTGGTCAGCCTCCTCGAGCTGCCAGGTGTCGGGGTTGACCTGCGCGTTGACGAGTGTCACGTAGCCTTCGTCGGCTTCGGGCTCCTCGTCGATGAGCTCAAAGATGCGGTCGGCGCCGGCGAGGCCCATGACCACGGCGTTGATCTGCTGCGAGATCTGACCGATCTGTCCGCAGAACTGCTTGGTCATGTTGAGGAACGGTACCACGACGGCGATGGACAGCGCCATGCCCGAGATGCTCAGGTTGGGCACGCCCAGCGCCAGGAAAATGCCGCCCGCCAGTGCGACCAGCACGTAGAGCAGGTTGCCCAGGTTCATAAGGATGGGCATGAGGATGTTGGCGTACATGTTGGCCTTCTGGGAGACCTCGAAGAGCTTTTCGTTGCGCTCGTCAAAATCGGCCTCGGCGGCAGACTCGTGGCAGAACGCCTTGACGACCTTCTGACCGTTCATGACTTCCTCGATATGGCCCTCGACCACGCCGAGCTCGGTCTGCTGCGCAATGAAGAAACGCGCGGAGTTGGAGCCGAGCAGCTTGGTCATAAAGGTCATAAAGGCGACGCCGGCGATGATGACCAGGCACATCCACACGCTGTAGTACAGCATGATAAAGAACACCGTGACGATGATGATGATCGTCATGAGCAGGTTGGGCAGCGACTGACTGATCATCTGGCGCAGCGTGTCGATGTCGTTGGTGTAGTGGCTCATGATGTCGCCGCGCTGGTGCGTGTCGAAGTAGCGAATCGGCAGGTCCTGCATGCGGTTGAACATCATCTCGCGCAGCTTCTCCAGCGAGCCCTGCGTGACAATAGCCATGGCGCGGTTCCAGAAGAGCGAGGACAGGACGCCGACGCCGTAGATGCAGGCGAGGGTGGTCACGAGCTGTGCGATCTTGGGCTGTGCGGCTTCCCAATCGCCCGACTGCCACGATTCGCTAATAATCTGCAGGGCGCTCTGCAGGAAGGTCGCGCCGATGGAGTTGATGATGGCGCAGAGCACCACGCCGGCGACGACAAGGGGCAAAAGCACGGGATAGAAGCCAAAGAGCGTTTTGATGAGGCGCGACATGGTGCCGCCCTTACGGTTGAGCGCGCGCTCGGCGGTCGTTGCCTTACTCATGTGCCTCGCCTCCTTCCTGGGTCTGAGCTTGCGTTGCGGATGCCTCGGTGTCGGCCTCGACGGCCCCTTCGCCCTCGGCAGACATCTTGTTTTGCGAGGTAAAGGTCTCGCGGTAGATCTCGCTCGTCTTGAGTAGCTCGTCATGGTTGCCGATCTGCGCGATACGGCCGCCCTCCATGACGATGATGCGGTCTGCGTCCTGCACGGAGCTGATGCGTTGGGCGATGATGAGCTTGGTCGTGTTGGGCAGATAGCTTGCCAGCCCTGCGCGGATCTTGGCGTCGGTCTTGGTGTCGACGGCGCTGGTGGAGTCGTCCAGGATCAAGATCTTGGGGCGACGCAGCAGGGCGCGTGCAATGCACAGGCGCTGCTTCTGACCGCCCGAAACATTAGAGCCGCCCTGTTCGATCCAGGTGTCGTAGCCCTTGGGGAAACCGTCGACAAACTCGTCGGCGCAGGCCAGATGCGCTGCCTCGCGGACTTCCTCGTCGGTGGCGTTCGGGTCGCCCCAACGCAGGTTCTCGGCGATGGTGCCGCTAAACAGCACGTTTTTCTGCAGCACCATGGCGACCTGGTGGCGCAGTGCGTCCAGGTCGTAGTCGCGCACGTCCACGCCGCCCACGCGCACAGCGCCTTCGGTGGTGTCGTACAGGCGGGCGATGAGGTTAACGAGCGTGGACTTGGCCGAGCCGGTGCCGCCGATGATGCCGATGGTCTCGCCGCTCGTAATGTGCAGGTCGATATCGTCGAGCGCCTGGCGCTTCGCATGCTTGGAATACTTAAAGCTCACGTGGTCAAAGTCGATGGAACCGTCGGCAACCTCGAGCACGGGCTCGGCGGGATTGGCGATCGTGGGCTCGGCGGCCAGCACCTCGGCAATGCGGTGTGCCGATTCGTCGGCCATGGTCACCATGACAAAGATCATCGACAGCTGCATCAGGCTCATGAGAATCTGGAAACCATAGGTAAAGGTCGAGGAGAGCTGGCCCACGTCGAACAGCGTGCCCTGGCTCGTGATGATGAGCTTGGAGCCCAGGTAGATGATGACGACAAACGCGCCGTTGACGCAGATGTTCATCATGGGGTTATTAAAGGCGAGCAGCTTCTCGGCGCGGGTGAAGTCCATCTGGACGTCGCGCGCGGCGGTCGCGAACTTCTCCTTCTCAAAGTCTTCGCGCACATAGCTCTTGACCACGCGCATGCCGGTGACGTTTTCCTCGACGGACTCATTAAGGGCATCGTACTTGTGGAACACGCGCGAGAAGATGGGGCGCACCTTAAAGATGATAAAGAACAGTCCAAAGCCCAGCAGCGGAATGATGACCAGGTAGACCATGGCGACGCTGCCGCCCATGATAAACGCCATGGTAAAGGCGAAGATCAATACCAGCGGCGCGCGCACGGCGATACGGATGATCATCATAAAGGCCTGCTGCACGTTGTTGATATCGGTGGTCAGGCGCGTGACGAGCGAGGAGCTCGAGAACTCATCGATGTTGGCAAAGCTGAACGTCTGGATCTTGTAGAACAGGTCGTGACGCAGGTTCTTGGCGAAGCCGCAGCTCGCATGGCTGCAGGTGACGCCGGCCGCGGCGCCAAAAGCAAGCGACGTCAGCGCGATGAGCACCAAAAAGCCTGCGGTGGGAAGCATCTCGGCTACGGTGGCGCCGTCTTTGATGGCGTCGATCAGGTTGGCAGTGATAAATGGAATCAGCATCTCGCAGAGCACCTCGCCAAGCACAAGCAACGGCGTAGCAACGGTGACTTTCATATAGTCGCGGATGCTGCCCATGAGGGTTTTAATCATCCAGTTCCTCCCAGGTTACGCGGATTTTATCGAGCATTTCGGCGAGGTCCTCGCGCTCGTCGTGGGTGAGCGCGCTAAAGGCCCGTTCTCTAAAGCGGATGCGGGCTGCCTGGTCGATGCGGGCGTTTTCCCGGCCGGTTTCGGTCAGGCGAATGGTGAGTTGCCGTCGATCCTTGGGGTTACGGCTGCGCTCGATGAGGCCGTTGAGCTCGAGCTTGGACAGGATCTCGGAAAGCGATCCCGGCTTGAGGTCAAAGTGCATGCCGAGCTCCTGCTGCGACATCTCGCCGCCGGGTTGCTTGGCTAGCAGGCAGATGATGGGCGCCTTGCCGGATACGCCTCCGCCATGAAAGTGCATGTAATGGCCGCAAAAGCCCAGATTATTGAGGATGCGCTTGGCAAGCTTGTCTTCGGCGCTGACCGCTTCGGGTACATCCGCAGGCTGTGACGGGTCGCCGCCGGGCTCATGCGAACAAAGGTTAAGAGGTTCATCGCACATGAATTAGTGCCGCTCCTTTCTTTAGTTAGGTAGAGGAATTGTTTTGTGCCTAACCAATCTAGGAGCATGAGAAATGAATGTCAAGGTACCAAACTTATTAAGTTACGGCGTTTTACCAGACGCCGTAACCGCTCGACGCTGCAAGCGTTCCTAAGCGGCAATCTGACGTTCAATCGTCGGGCATGGCCACAAGGCCTATGCCCTCCTCTTTCACGTCACCTTGCTCGCTTAGGAACGCTTTCGCTGTCCGTCCTCAACCTGTGATTCCGCCACGGTCTGCTTCGGTGCATGTGATCCCTTGGGGATGGAGGAAAAGGGATCACTTTCCGAAACCTTTCCGCAACAATTTGCCCTTCGCACCGCTCGCCTCCGCTCACAACGTCCCCTGCGCTACACTAAGTCGCACTATGGCGCCGCCGCGCCCGACCCAAGGGGGACACTCATGAAGAACACTCAGCTGCTGCTGATTAACGATATGTGCGGCTACGGCAAGGTCGCGCTTTCTGCCATGCTGCCGGTGCTGTCGCACATGGGCTACCGTATCCATAACCTGCCGACAGCGCTCGTTTCCGACACGCTCAACTACCCCAAGTTCTACATCCACGACACCACCGAGTACGTGCGTCAAAGCCTCGCTATCTGGGAGGAGCTCGGCTTTGAGTTTGACGCCATCTCGACCGGCTTTATCGTGACCGAGGAAGAGACGCGTATCATCTCGGACTTTTGCCACCGCCGCGCGCAA
Organism: uncultured Collinsella sp.; assembly: GCA_902406155.1. Taxonomy (GTDB): domain Bacteria; phylum Actinomycetota; class Coriobacteriia; order Coriobacteriales; family Coriobacteriaceae; genus Collinsella. The sequence goes on along the minus strand of CABPCW010000041.1, from coordinate 9,386 downwards.
AAGGGCACCAAGGTGTTCGTCGACCCCATCATGGGCGACAACGGCAAGCTCTATGCCGGTGTGCCCGAGTCCACGATTGGCCTTATGCGGCACCTGCTGGAGTGCGCAGACTACGCGGTGCCCAACTACACCGAGGCCTGTCTGCTCACCGATACGCCTATTGCAGAACGGATCACGCCCGATGAGGCCCGCGCCCTTGTGGACGCCGTGCGCGAGCTGGGTGCCAAGTCGGTGGTCATTACGAGCGCCGTGGTCAATGGCACGAACGCGGTTATCGGTTACGACCATGTGGCGGGGGAGTACTTCACGATCCCCTTCGAGCTGATCCCGGTGTACTTCCCGGGTACGGGCGATACGTTCTCGGCCGTGCTTATGGGTCGCGTGATGAGCGGTTGGACGCTTCAGCGCGCCACGGCCGATGCCATGCGCGTGGTGGCCGAGCTTATCGAGCGCAATGCTGCGCAGGAGGATAAGTCTGCCGGCCTGCCCATCGAGGCCTGCCTGGATGTGATTGACCATGAGTAACGCTGGCGAGGGCGGCGTCAAGCCTGCGGGCGAGAGCAAGCCGCTCGGCGCGCCGCGTGGCAAGCGTCCGCGTATCCGCGTGAGCTGCGTGGACCAGCTGGGTGCGTGTCGCTGCCACCATGGTCACAAGCCGGGCGACGTCTTTGACTTCGACCGAGACCGCGGCAAGATGTGCGCCATGGCCTGCCATGTGGGCTTTCCCTATATTGATATCCTGCGCTATGGCGGAACCGTGCCTGGCAACGAGCCTGGTACGGCAAAGTTCTGCTGCCCCGAGGTCGACACCCTCAACGTCTGGCTTGTCGAGATCGTCGACGAGTAGCCGAGCGAGGATTTTCTACCATTGAAACGTCGAGCGAGGATTTTCTCCCACTTTGGGCGCAATTTCGCGCTCAAAGTGGGGGAAAATCCTCGCTCGATTTGCAGCGACGGGAATCCCGATCCCGCTCATGCGCTCTCGTCTATATTCTGTATGCGAGTAAGGTCAAATTTCTGCATTTCATCCGATTTCAGTACTAAAAATCTCTGCATTTCATCGATAATAGTCGATATAAAGTTCTGCATTTCTTTTATCGTGGCGAGGGGAGAGCTTATGTTGCGCAGGAAAATCGCAGACGAGCTTAATCGTTGGCAGAGATCCATCGAACGAAAGGCGCTGTTCGTCACGGGTTCTCGCCAAATCGGCAAGAGCTACTCGATTCGCGAATTCGGTAAGTCAAACTACGCAGCCTATATCGAGCTCAATCTCGCGGAAAACCGCCAGGCAAGGGACGCTCTGCTCGAGGCGCGAGATGCCGATGATTTCATTAGCAGGGTGACGCTTCTTTCGGGAAAGCCGATTGCCCCGGGCGAGACCCTCGTGTTTATCGATGAGGTGCAGGAGGCACCGGACATCATGACGATGGCCAAGTTCCTTGTCGAGGACGGTCGTTGCCGCTGGGCGTTCTCGGGATCCATGCTCGGGACCCAATTCAAAGGCGTCAGGTCCTATCCCGTGGGGTATGTCCATGAACTCAAGATGTTTCCGCTGGATTTTGAGGAGTTCAGCTGGGCGATCGGGGTGAGCGAAGAGGCGCGGCGCTCGATTTGCGATGCGTGCCGCAACGAGACACCGGTTCCTGGTTATATTCACGACGCAATGATGGCAAACTTCAGGACCTATATCGTCGTCGGCGGTATGCCGGAAGTCGTGCAGCGATTCCTCGACACGCAGGGTGATTTTGCATCCGTCCGCCAGCTCCAGTCCGAGCTGAACGGGCAATACCGTCGGGATATCTCAAAATACGCGAACGGGCGCGCACTTCAGGTGCAGAGCATCTTCGACCAACTGCCCGTCATGCTGGAGGGCGAGAACAAGCGCTTTGTGCTCAACTCGATCGACCCCAAGGCCCATTTCGAGAAGTACCAGCGCGACTTCGTCTGGCTCGTCGATGCCGGCGTCGCCCTCAAGACCGATATCGTAACCGAGCCAAAGTCCCCGCTGCTTAAGACAGCGCGACCGTCCCAGTTCAAACTGTACCAGTCCGATACCGGGATGCTGATGGCCCGTTATCCCATCGGGGTCGCCCAAGCGGCGTACCTCGACAGCAAGGAGCCCAACCTCGGCGGCGTGTACGAAAACGTGGTGGCTCAACAGCTGGCTGCCCAGGGAAGGGGGCTGTATTACTATCAGACCAAGAAACGGGGCGAGGTCGATTTCGTGATCGACGGCCCGGATGGAACGGCCGTGCCCATCGAGGTTAAATCGGGGACGTATTACCATGCGCACGCCGCGTTGGGCCATGTGCTTGAAACGGCCGAGTATGGCGTAAAGCGCGGGATTGTTTTCTCGAGAGGCAACGTTGAGCGCGACGGCGCCGTTCTCTATCTGCCTCTGTATGCGACTTGGACCCTTTCGGATGTTTTGGGCGACTTCCGTGCCGAGGGGATAAAGCTGGAGGTCAAACCTGTCTAGGGTCAGTTCCGAATGCGACAAGGGGACAGTCCCTTTGTCACACTGAGATCGTCGACGAGTAGCCGAGCGAGGATTTTCTCCCTCCGCGATAATGAGCGTGGATTTTCTCCCGTTTAGAGCGCACTTGAACGCTCAAAGTGGGAGAAAAACCACGCTCGATTTGTATATGGGAATTCCGACTTCGCTTATGCCTATGCTTAGGCGTTGTCGTCGTTGTGCTGTGCGCGAGTAAGGTCAAATTTCTACATTTCATCCGATTTATGGCTCTAAAAATTCTGCATTTCATCGATTACAGCTGCTCGAGCATAGCAGTGCAACCGTCGAGTACGTCGCGGTAGGTGGCATCGAAGTTGCCGGTGTACCAGGGATCGGCCACGTCGCCGGGGCGCTCGGTCCAATCGAGCAAGCGCGTAATCTTGCCGTCGGGGTCGTCGCCAAAGATGCGACGCAGGCCGCGCGCGTTCTCAGCATCCATATAGACAATGTGATCCCAGTCGCCATACTCCGCGCGACGCACCTGGCGCGCGCGATGTGCTACGACGGGAATCCCGACCTCGCGCAGCTTGGCGACGGTGCCGTGATGCGGCGGGTTGCCGATCTCCTCAGTCGAGGTCGCAGCAGAATCAATGACGAACTCCGCCTCGCGCCCGGCGCGGCGCACGAGCTCGGTAAACACCGACTCAGCCATCGTCGAGCGGCAGATATTGCCGTGGCAGATAAAAAGAATGCGTTGCATAGGGCGATACCTTTCATATAGAAGGCTGCTAAAGAGTCGAAGCCGGGCGCATGCCAAGTTTTATTTCTTGGCCAGTTTGAAGTAGCGCTCAAATATCAATTCGAAAACGTAATAGAACATCAATCGACTGTCGAGGTCCATGCTGCCCAAGCGGATTTCTTTTTGCACGGTGTAGATGGGGTAGTCGGCTAGTTTCGAGAGAGAATTCCGAGAAAAGCCGGTGAGTGTGACAACCTTGCATCCGCGCGTTTTGGCTATCGATGTGGCGTCAATAGACACCTGCGTCTCGCCGCTTACGGAAACGCTGAAGACCAGGTCGTTTTTGCCGAGGAGTTCCGCGTAATGCCTCATGACGTGGCGTTCGCTGAGCGTGTCGGTATTCTTGCCCATTATTTTGAGCTTTTCAGCCATCTCGAGACACGGGTATTTCGAAAAGCCCGAGCAGAAGAACACGATATGCGAGGCGTCCTGGATAAGACTCACAACCGAATCGATGACCCGGTCGTTAAGCAGATCTTTGGTCTGTACGAGCTGGGTATCAAGAGGAAGCGTCTCGATAGTGAATCGATTGCGGTCGAGCGAGGCGGAATACGATTGTTTGAGCTCCGTAAACCCCGAGAAGCCGAGCTTATGGGCAAGCCTGACGATTGTATTGGGAGCGACGAAGAACCGTTCAGCAACGCTCTTAAGCGTGACATCGTCAATATCATCACGCAGCTCGATGATGTAGCGCATGATCTCGCTTTCGAGATCGTTGAGCTTGCTCTCGCCAGCTCGCACATGATCATAAAAAGATTCTTGATCTTTCATAAGATGTTTCAGCCCCTCGCGCCTCGCCGTATATATGGTACCGCTTTGTGTAGCCAGGTGAGAAATCGGTAATCGGTCAAGATTGCCTATTGCCCATGAACTGGGCAAACGTGCGTGTCTGCCTACACATATCTGTGTCGTGAGCGAAATCGTGTGTCCCCGTTTCGCATTGGCCCACACGGGGACTCGCAAATGGCTTCAGGTCGCAAAATATCAATCGAAACGAAGCAAGCCGAGGACAACCGCGGAGCCCAAGGTCTTCGAGAACACCGATCAGCCAACCCTGGAGGGACGGAACATGAAGGATAAGCTCAATATTGTGATCGTTGGCGGCGGCTCCACGTGGTGCCCTGGCATTCTTAAAGCCCTGACCAAGCACATGGACATTCTGCCGCTGAACCGCGTGATGCTCTATGACATCGATGCCGAGCGTCAGCGTCCGATCGGCGAGTTTGGCAAGATCCTCTTCGCCGAGGAGGAGCCCGGTGTGGAGTTTGGTTACACCACCGATAAGGACGAGGCATACACTGACGTTGACTTTGTGCTCTGCCAGATTCGTACCGGCGGCTACGAGATGCGCAGCAAGGACGAGAAGATTCCGCTGCATATGGGGATCATCGGCCAGGAAACGGTGGGACCTGGCGGCATGGCTTACGGTATGCGCTCCATGCATGACATGGTTGAGATCGTCAACGACGTTCGCGCTCATAGCCCGGAGGCGTGGATTATCAACTACACCAACCCGGCTGCTATTGTGGCATATGGTCTCGAGCGCGTCCTGCCCGATGAGCATCGCGTCCTCAACATCTGCGACCAGCCTGTCAACCTCATGCGCTCTTACGGTCGCCTGCTCGGTCGCGATATGAGCGAGACGGAGCCCGTGTACTTCGGCCTCAATCACTTCGGTTGGTTCAAGCACATCTACGATGAAGAGGGACATGACCTCGTCCCGCAGATTAAGGAGTACACGGAGAAGAACGGCTTCCTTCCTGCCGATGCCGAGCAGCGTGACCAGTCCTGGCTTGATACCTACGCCATGGTCAAGGACATGCTCGAGGACTTCCCCGACTATCTGCCCAACACTTATCTGCAGTACTATCTGTATCCCGAGTACAAGGTCGCTCACCTCGACCCCGACTACACTCGCTCCGACGAGGTTATCAACGGTCGTGAGAAGCGCGTGTTCGCCGAGTGCGAGCGTGTTGCCAAAGTCGGCACCGCAAAGAACTCCTCGGTTGTGCAAAACGACGCTCATGGCGATATGATCGTGGAAATCACCTCGGCCATTTATCGCAACACCAACAAGACCTTCATTGTCATCGTGCCCAACAACGGCATTATCGAGGGCATGCCCGATGACGCCATGGTCGAGGTCGCGGCAAGCGTGGGCGCCAATGGCCCGCAGCCCTATGCTGTTGGCAAGATCGGTACCTTCTATCGCGGCCTTATGGAGAACCAGTACGCCTATGAGCGCCTGACTGTTGAGGCTTGGATGGAGGGTTCCTACGAGAAGGCTCTGCAGGCACTCACGCTTAATCGTCTGGTCGGCGACGCAAAGAAGGCTCGCAAAGTGCTCGACAAGCTCATCGAGGCCAATAAGGATTACTGGCCGGAGCTTAAGTAGCTAGTTCCATAGCGCTTGATAATTGTTATGGGGCGTGTGGGCTGTAGAGCTGCACGCCCCGTTTCTTTAAGAGGGGTATCCCATGAACAAAGATGAGCTGCTGGCAAAGTTCCAGCGCCTGGGCAAAGTCCTCATGACGCCTGTCTTGATCCTGCCAATCGCCGGCATCCTTCAGGGCTTTGGCAATGCCTTTACCAGCCCCACCCTTACGGCAGCTGTTCCCTGGCTTGCTGCTCCGGGCTTTGCGATCTTCTTTTCGATTCTCAAGGCCGCTGCCAGCATCGTTATGAACAACATCCCGGTTATCTTCTCGATTTGTCTCGCCTATGGCTTCGCCAAGTCCGAGAAGGCTACCGCAGCGCTTTGTGGCTTTTTGGGCTACATGTGCATGAATTCCGTGATGGGCACGTTCCTTACGGCGACTGGCGTTATCGATCCCGCGAATCTTACGACGGGCCAGAGCACGATCCTCGGCATCACCACGCTCGACACGGGCGTTATCGGCGGTCTTCTGGTGGGCGCAATCGTCGCATGGTTGCATAACCGTTACTACAAGATTGAGCTGCCTGCCGTGTTCTCCATCTTCAACGGTACGCGCTTTATCCCGGCGGTGACGCTGCTCTCATGCAGCATCCTCGCATTGGTCATGTCCTTTGTTTTCCCGTTTATTCAGAACGCTCTCGGCGCGCTGTCCGAGTTCATCAAGACTACGGGTGCCTTTGGTGCATTTGTCTACGGCGCCGGCGAGCGCATGCTCCTGCCTTTTGGCCTGCATCACTTTGTCTATTTGCCGTTCTTCTTCACGTCGCTCGGTGGCGTCGAGACCATCGACGGCCAGACTGTTCAGGGCGCTATCAATATCTACAACGCGATCCTGGGCTCTCCCAGCACGCCGTTTAACATCGAGGTCAGCCGTTTTGTCATGAACGGCAAGGTTATCTTCGCCATGTTCGGCCTGCCCGGCGCTGCACTCGCCTTCTACAAGACGGCGCTTCCCAAGAACAAGAAGAAGGCCGCGGCGCTCATGATTGCCATTGTGGTGCCTTGCATCCTCTCCGGCATTACCGAGCCGCTCGAGTACTCCTTCCTGTTCATCGCGCCCATCCTCTACGTATTCCACGCTCTCATGGCTGGTCTTGCCTATGCGCTGACCTATATCTTGCAGTTCAACGTGGCCGGTTCCGCATCCTTCGGCGGCCCGCTCTTGTCGTTGATCTTTAACGGCATTATGGGTGCAGCCAAGGGCTCCAACTGGCAGGTTATCCTGTTCCTCGGCCCCATCTACTTCGTGGTGTACTACTTCGTCTTCAAGTTCATCATCCTTAAGAAGGACCTTAAGACCCCTGGCCGCGAGGAAGAGTCCGACGATGAGGCCGCAAAGGCTCCTAGGACTGTGATCAGCGACCTCATTCCCGCCATCGTTGAGGCAGTGGGCGGCGACAACAATATTAAGTCTGTCGAGGCCTGCTTCACCCGTCTGCGCATCCAGCTCAATGACTGTGACAAGGTGGTTGATGACGCCGTGTTTACCGAAAAGCTCGAAGCGCGTGGCATCGTGCATGTCAACGGCGGCGTGCAGATTGTCTACGGCAACATGGCATCTAACTACGCGACTCAGATGCGCGAGCTGCTGGGCATGGAGTAAACGCCCCACATATCTATAAAATCCGGGATAAAAGGCGGCGGCAGACAATGCGTCTGCCGCCGCCTTTGAGTTGCTCCACGCGCATTTCGTGTATTTGAAATACACGAAATCGTAGAAAAGCGTGTATCTGAAATACACGAAATTGCACTGCCGGAGCTTGCAGGCGGATAAACACTACTAGTATGGGACGGTTTTCACTGGTTGCTCGCCACCTTGGGCTGTGTTCGTCCCTATGCCTGCATCCGGGGCTGTGCTGATTGACGACGGCGCTCCCAACGTGCCAGCTTAATCGTCACCAGCGTAAGCGCCCAGGCCACAAGCGAGAACGCGGCACCAACCGCGCCCACGCAGACAATGCCAACTCCGCTTACCACGGCTCCGCCTACCGCGGTGCCAAACGAAATGCCGACGTTAAACGCCATGGGCTCAACCGAACTTGCGAGTACCATCGACTTGGGATGGCGGCTGCGTGCCACGTCCATAAAGTGCGTGATGCACGACACCGAGAACAGGTACATGAGCAGCGCCAAGCTAAAGACAAAGACCAGCGCGAGCGGCATGGTGCCGCCCACGGCAAACAGCCCGAGCAGCGCCGCAGCCTGCAGCACAAACGTCACAAGCAGTGCCTTCATGCCAAAACGTGCGTCGATCCATCCGCCCAGGATGTTCGAGATCAGGCAGAACACGCCGTAGGCCATAAGCGTGGTGCTCGCCTGAACGGTGCCCATACCCAGCACCTGCTCAAGATAAGGCGTCACGTAGCCGTAGAACACATAGACCGAGCCTACGCCAAACAAAAAGATGAGCATGCCGGTGATGATGCTCGGCTCGCGCAGCAGACCCGCCTGCTCGCGAAAGGTGGCAGGCTCGTCGGTTTGCCCAGCGCGCGGCATAAACGCCACGAGCGCTCCGCAGATCAGAACGGCAAAGGTCAGCGTGCCGTACATGGCCACGTGCCAGTCGAGCGTGTCGGCCACGAACTTGCCAATCGAAGTGACAAAGACCATTGCCACGGAAAACGCACCATATACCACCGAGATGGCAAGCGAAGTTTGCTGCGGGGACAGCAGCTCGGGGATGTACGTCACGCCCACGGCGAGCAGTGCGCCCGAGACAGAGCCCAGGACAATGCGCGAGATAAACAGTACCTGGAAGTTGGGCGCCAACGCCATGACCAGGTTGCCGAGCACAAAGACAATGCTGTAGCACACGAGCAGCTGGTAGCGGCGGAACCGCCCCGTGCTGAGCGCGAGCACCGGCGTGGCGATAGCGTAGACGAGCGCGAACACGCTGATGAGCTGACCCGCGGTGGCAAGCGATATGCCGAGTTCCGTTGCCAAGTCGCTTTCGATACCGATGACCACGAACTCGGAGCAGCCGAGCGAGAATCCCAACAGCACGAGCAGCGCCAGGCAGAGCTTGGTGCGCGCGGGGGAGAGCGCGGCGGCGGTTGACTTACTTTTAGGCGTGGTTGCGGCGGTCAAGGTTGTCACTCCAATGTCGCATGAATAAGCGGGATTCAATCCCTGCAACTCTAACAGAATGTGTCAGGTGCCTGCCCCCTTTGTCGCAGGCTGCGCTTGCCTGTATAGTCGCAATACAGGCGAAGATGGTCTCAGGTACATCGCGGGCGACAGGAGATCCCATGGGTATGCACACGACAAAGGTTGCAGTGGGCGAGGGCAAGTTTGCGCTCGAGGCCCAGCTGACGGTGACGCCGCGAGGCATGGCGGTGTACGCCTGCTCGCCGGAGTTCGCGCACCTGGGCGCTACGGCGCAGGCCATTCCGCGCCCCGAGCCCGGCCGTACGGCGACGGTGAGCATCCTGGCCGTTCCGTGCCATCGAGATGAGATCCCGGCGCACGATATCGCGGCGGCGCTGGCCACGCGCTTTGATGTGCCGGTCGTTGCAAGCACGGGTTTTCATGTTGAGCAGGCGAGCGGGGACGACCTGCAGCATGTGCTCGATACCACCAAGGAGCTCATCGCCGCGCTCGAGGCCGCCGCGGCCCGCATTCTACGCGCCGGCTGGGACGAGGGCGGTGCGGGTTCTAATATAAAATCTTTTAAATTCTTTATAATTGCATTTTTT
>CABPCW010000040.1 GCA_902406155.1 uncultured Collinsella sp. | reverse complement strand
GTTCGCGCTCGGCGGCTGCGTTGGAGGGGACCGCGGGGGTCGCGCTCTCGGTTTTGGTCTCGCGGTTATATGCTGGCATGTGCTGCTTTTCTCCCATGACGATTCGCCCCCTTACGCCTTGGCCGCGGCAAAGGCAAGCTGCAGCACCACATCGCGAGCCTGAGCCTCGTCGATGCAATTGGCGTCGCAGCCTTCCATGTACACAACGTAGCGAACGCTTGCCACTTCGTTGGCGGCCAGCGTGCAGATGGGCGTGGCGCCTGCGCGCGCCGCGGGCGTGTCGCCGGTGCCATCCATGCTGTAAGCGCTTATGGCACGCGCGGGGTCGGCGGTGTAGGTCCAGCCCGAGGCACCGGGCGCCACGACCACGCCGTCTTGCGCGGTGGTACGCCTACTGGTGGCGCCCGAGGTGTTGCCCAAATCGTCGCAGGTAAAGATATGCGTTTGCGTGCCCGACTGAGTTGTAATGACCAGGCCCAGACGCAGCGCGGCCAGCAGCTGCGGGTCGTTCGTCACGTTCATCTGGCCCTGATACAGGTACACGTTGAGCGCGCTATCGCTGCCCTTAAGGTACAGCGTGCCCGAAAGGGCGTAGTCGTCCAGCCGCGCGGTGCAGTCGGCGTAGTCGGTCGTGATGCCGGCGGCGTTTTGGAACGTGCCGCGCCAAAAGCGGGAAAGGTCTGCCGTCGAGACGGGATAGAGCGTCTTGTCGGCGGCGGCAAGCGTTGCCGTTGTGTCCCAGGGCCCGTTGGCCGAAAGGCCAATCTGCAGGTCGGAGCCCTCGTCGCTTACCGTGTGCGCCACGGGCGTCACGTTGGTGTAGCGCGAATTGCTAAACCACGCGTAGGTGGCAGCGCTCAGGGCGGCTACCAGCACGAGCATCCATGCGGCCGCAGCAACCATCCGACGGCGCGAGCTTAGGATATCTTTGATGTTCGATGTGCTCATCCCTGCCCCCCTTACGAACGCTTGCCGGCAAAGCGCAGCGCCAGCGATTGCAGGCTGGTGGCGGCCAGATTGTTGGTGCAGTCGGGGTCGCAACCTTCCAGCCACACGTATACATCCACACGCACGGGCGTGCTACGGTTGGCGCCCTCGGCAGCGGCGGGCAGGCTACAGATCTTGGTCGTGGCCTCCTTGAGGCTCACAATGCCGGTGTCTTCATTGTAGTCACAGAAGTTTGCGCTGGTCAGCTGGTCAAAATGAATCGTTGTTCCATCGGAGCGGGTGCTGTCGAGCACCAGGTGATTCTGCTCGTTCTCGCCGGCATCCTTGCCGTCGAGCGTGTTGTAGCGCGCCTGGGGATTGCGCTCGCCCGAGACCTCAAAGACGTACTGGCCCGTAACGGTATCGCCCTGCCCCGGCGCATAGGTAACCAGGCCCACCCGCAGAGCGGTAGAGATGGGGTTTGCCGGGTCCTGCTCGGTAAAGTCGATACCCGACAGGTACACGTCGGTCGCGGCCGAGTTGGTGGCCAGGTACAGGGAAGTCTTGTAGTAGTCGGAATGCTCGGCGGCGCCGAACATGTTGGCAAAGAGCGAGTCCTGGGTGATTCCGCCGGTAAAGCCCGTTACCTTTTGGAAGCCGTTGAGCACGTTGTCGGTCGAGACGGGATCGAGCAGGCCCGAAAAGCTCAGACCGGCGTTGGTTTTGTATTCGCCGTCGTACTCGTCGGAGATAAGGAAGGTAACGCCCGTGCCCGCGGCCATCTTGACGTCGGTGATATGACGGTTGGCGTTGTAGATGTACCAGGCATACGTTACGGCTCCGGCAGCGGCAAGGGCCACCAGCAGCGTGGCGAGCATGCGATTGAACTGTTTTCGCAGCGAGCGCGCGTCCGACATGTCCCTCCCCCAGATGCCGCATCGTAAACTACCTGGACACCATTTGCCCATAATGGGAACATTTTACGCGAACGTGCAGTTCATCGGGGGTACAAACGCGACTTTTCACGTGCTGCTCGTGCCGGATCGGGGGCCGATAGGGTCGCAAGTTGCCACTTTTTAAAAAATAGTTCTTGCCACCGGGTGGGAGCTCCGTTATATTATTCCCTGCGCACTCGCGCACCCTTGATCGGGCGTTTAGCTCAGGGGGAGAGCGCTTCCCTGACACGGAAGAGGTCAGAAGTTCAAATCTTCTAACGCCCACCAAATGTTCGCAGCTCAGAGGCTTCGCCTCTGAGCTGTTTTGTTTTACGCTGCCAAGCCAAAAGGACGCCGCGGCACCCAAAGCGCCCAAACAGCCCCGGTGATTGCCCCGATCAGGCGCGGATGGGTCTCGCAGCCATATATAAATAACCTCCTATAAATTGAGGTTTAATACTTTTCCCGAGAAGTGAACGAGCTTATTTGGACCCCCGGAGCATCCACACTTTTTGACGTTAAAACCGCAGGATTCCAGCAGCAAAACCGCAGGAAACAAGCCCCTAAAAGTGTCGATGTTTCAGGGGTCCATTCTGGCTCGTTCACTTCTCGGGAAAAGTATTAAACCTGGATATATGGCCGCTAATTCTAACCCCCCGCTACCGCCCCTACCAATACTGATGCGCATCGATAACGGCTTGCCAGAGCCAAAATCGCTTCGTTTCGGCACGCGCGTTGGCAAAATATCGCTGCTCTGCACTCATCGCCTTGTTAAAGATGGGGCGCTTATTCCGATGCAGCTTGCGTCGGATGCGCTCGCACAACCGAACGAGCTTTTCGTAGTCATTTGCTTGGTCGGTTGTCACGGTAAAATACGCTACCCCCTCAAGCAGTTCCAACTCGTTGCGGCGCTCGGCATCCTTGTGGATCTTCTCGCGGCCGTCATGAATGGCATCGCTGTCGTAGTCGACCATCGCGGTCAGTACCTCTGGCAGCAGCCCGGCCTTTACTTTATCCCTGCCCACCTCGACTTTAGCTGTAAGCGTAATGTCGGGCGTGCGCTCCAGCACGCGCAGCTTGCGCTCGCGCCCATCGTTGAGTCCATCGCGAATAAAGGCCTTCTTGTTGAGCTCGGCCTTGCCCAATGCATACCCGCCGTGGCGCGTAGGCAGCGACATAAACATGCACAGCCCCGACTCCCTCGGAGAGCGCGACCCCTCGATCACATACGCAAGCAGCGCCTTTGCTTTCGCGAGACCCCTTACCTTTGGGGACGCCTCGATATACGCCGCAATGAGCTCCTTGGTCGTGAGCTTGCTATCGCGCATGCCCGCATCCCTACTGGTCACCCCGCCGGGGGCAAGGTTATCCAACCGGTAGTTCGATGTCACGGCATAGCCGGCATAGATGGCCTCGGCCGCAGAGCTGTCGTGTGCAGCCTGCACAAACGCCAGCTCGGGAGCGCACACGTACGCATCCAGGCCGCCCATCCAGTGGCCCAGCGAGATAAACGAACCCGCCGGGAGCTCGTTGGTGCAGAGATGCGTCTTAACATGTTTGCTCCGCCGACGGTCGGCGCGCGACGGCACCAGCAAATCCAGCGTTTGGATCCCCAGATCATAGCGATCGATAAAGTCCTGCGCCTCTTGGTCCAACAGCGCACAGGCACCTGCAATCGACACGACCTCTGGTTCCGAATCCCCAAAACGAGGGTTCGGCAGGTGCGCCAAAAGCGCCAACGCAGCGTTATGTGAAACGATAAAGTACCCCATGGCGCGAAGATAGCACGCGCGTCGGCGGCGGCTCGCGGCCCTGGCGAGTTTTCGGCAAACGACCAGCAGTTTTTTGCCGCGGCGCAACCAAAGTGTTCATTCGTCGACGTCTAAATGCAAATCCGTCAAGCTTTTGGCAAGGTTGCCGCTCAACTGACCAAAAGCTGACCATTTGCTTGCCCATTTGCTTGACGGCACGCACTCGCCAAAATGCTCCGCGACTTCTCGGGCGGTCGAAGTGCTCGTTTAGCGACCACGCACCCGCCGCTGGGGTATCCTTGGAACACATGCACCACAAGCCGCACAAAGGAGCCGCCATGCGCACCGAGCTCGATGTTCCCTTTTTGCACAAAGACGAGGCCAAAGCCCTGGGCGCCAAGTGGAACCGGATCAAAAAGATCTGGTACGTGCCCGATGGCGTCAACCTCGAGCCCTTTGCCGCGTGGCTGCCCGGCGTAGATCGCTCCGACCCCAGCGCACCCTACATCTACCTGGTGCTGGGCAAATGCGAATGCTGGAAGTGCCACGAGCAGACGACGGTCGCGGCCTTTGGCGTTCCGTATCGGGTAGCCGAGGACTCGGGCAGCAAGGCTGCGCCCAGCGCTGCGCTCGCCATGGACGACGTGGGCCACATCGCGATCGACACCGCCCGCGCCAACGCCGTGGCCATCGTCCCCGCGCTGGGCTGCGTGCCGGCCGAGATCCGCGACTACCTGCGCGAGCGCTGCGGCTACAAGCCCGTAACGTCGCGCACCACCAAGACCGTATCGCTCGCCAGCACCTGCACCGCCTGCGGCGCACTGCAAGGCAGCCATTACCTGTTCGAGGAGCCCACGTCGCCGTTTGCACTCACGGCCATCAACAAGCTGCCCGCGCTGGAGTTCGTGCGCATGGAAGTCGCCGGCGTCTACGGCATCCCCGACAGTCAGGACAACTTTGACCAGGCGCTCTTCACCTGGGCACGCGACCACCACACCCAGTTCCACAAAACCCTGTGCGAGGGGATTTACCTGTAGGGCAAAACTCGAAAATCGAGTCCAGTTATCCTCGGAAATCGAGTGTGGAATTCCTCGAAAATCGAGTATGCGCAGGTAGCTGAGTTGTTGGTATAACGCAGAAAATGTCGAATCACCGGGTTTGCCCGACTAGATATTCAGTCTTCGAAGCTATGACTCCGCATCGTCATAGGTAATGGCGCATCCGCAGATTGGGCATTGTTGAGGATAAATTGGGAGGCGCAGTCCTGTTCGAATCCGCGGGTCGGTAACGTGTTTGTCGCGGATGTCGATGAAGTTGATGTCTAGGCATGGGAGGTCTCCGCCGCAGCTAGGGCAGGGCAGGCAGATTTGGCTACAGCCGGCCTCAACGAGCGGGAACAGGCTCCGGTCCATTAACGCTCGCGGCAAGTTTCCGTACACGCCACACGCGATATCGCTTCGCCATCCCATGGGCTCCCCTTTCCCGTTTTAACCGTTGAGGAGAGGATGGCAGGATCGTGCAGCTCTCGATGCGGCGCAGCGCGATCCGATCAATCGACATGATTAGACAGCGATGGGCTGCACCTAACTAATACGGAGCAACGGCTTCCGCATGACGACGTGACTCCGAGAAATCGAACTCGGCACGATGCGCTTCGAGGAGTCGAGCATTGGGACGAAAGCGATGTTCGTCCGGCTCACGCAGCACCGAACCCGCAAACGTCGCATAATCCGTTTGTTGCAGAAGGTACGACCCGCAAAGTTGATAGTCGCCGCGCACCAGCTCAAACGAAATCAGATGGGCGTCGAACAGCGAGTGCAAGTCACGGCGCAGCAGAATACCGTTGCTGACAACTTGCGACTTGGGACCCGAGTAGTTCTCGATATGCGCGGCCTCGAGAGCTTCATCCACATTGCAGCCCGAGACGGCACATCGACCGGTATAAGCCTCAAAAAGCTGATTGCGAAAACGCTGCTGACCGATTCGCTCGCGACGCAGCGCGTAGCGAACCTTTTCATCATCGCTCGCCGGAGCTCCGGAAAACTCCGCCGCAAGCGGAGCATCCTTCATGTAGCTCATGTCGGGAAAGAAACGCGCATCGGGCCCACCCTTATGGACGGGGCCATGCAACACAAACCAGCTGTTCTCTGGCTCGTAGCGCTCAACGAACGCTAGGCCCAGTACCTTGTAGCCAGCGCTCGTTGCAAAGAACACGCCGACAGGAACGCCGCACTCCATACAGTTGATCATCTTTTGGTTGTAGTCCTGGTCGCGCCAGTTTTCGACCGAAGCACTTTGCGACGAGTACTTGAGCACCCACGTGCCATCCTCAAGATAGAGCGGCGGGACATCGGGGTAAGCGCCGCGCTTGGAATTGTGTACCGAGAGAGCAAAGGTCTTCTCGCGCGGATGCTTGACACGCCCGCGACCAGGCCAAAAGATGCCCGAATCGCGCGACACCGGAAAGAGTTCGGATTCAATCGTCAGGCGAAAGGGATATTGGGGGCTATCGGCATTGGTGCGATGCGGGAGCTTGTCCCACAGGCCGCCACGTTGCTCCTCGCGCAAGAACCACTCCCAAGCCTGAACATATTCGGACGGCACAAAGCTGCAAGCGCGGTCGAAACTCGGCCGAGCAATCAGCGGAACACTAGAAGCGATGCCGTCCATAAGGAACCTCCAGGAAGAACAGTTCCCCACATTATCGCCGACACAGTGAGAGCACCATACGAAAAAAGGGCCACTTCCTTGGAAGTGGCCCTTCAAACAGGCTTAATTGATGAATTGGATCTGACGCAATATTACTTACCGTCAGGAACGATACCGACCAAGCTGACCGTTACGTCAAAGGCCGGAGCAGTGGTGTTCTTGTCCTGCTCAGACCAGTTTTGGCAATCGGAGTCGGTACCTTCCATCCAGATGACGATCTTCATGTTCGTGCCGTTGTAGCCAACGTTCTTCGCGATGACTTTTGGATTTGCACCAGTAGGTTTGGAATAAGAGCCGCCCGATCCAGTGGCAGCCCAATCGCCGCCGTTCTGGTCAATAAGGGTCGCGCCGAAAACATGCGCGTACGTTGGCGCTTGAGTTGTCGTCCCTTCGGATGCGACGCAACTCCAACCGGTCGTTGAGGAAACATCGTTGCCGTGCTCAGTGGTCGAAGGTTTAACAGGAGCATAAACAACCTTAAGCTCGTCGTTAATGACGATGCCGACGCGCAGACTGCCTTTGATCTTGTTGAACCATTCATCCGTTACATTGCCGGAGGGCTTGATGGTGACGGGGTTCGTCCCGTCTAGATAAACATCCGCGATGCCCGTATTCGTCACGGTGTAGAGGGTGTAGTCGGCGGCGACGTAGGCATAGTAGGAATCGGTGCCACTCGTCAGCGTGTACTTGCCGCCCGCGTCTGTGTTGGCCTTCTGGTAACCGGCGACATCGGTGCCCTGCCAGGACTTGGGAACAAACCAAGACTGCGCATCGTTCGTCGATGAAGGGCTGATTTCGTGACCAGTGGAGCTGGCAGTGGTCTGCTTGTCCGAACCGTCATGGGTAAAATTTGTACCCTTGGCAATCTGTAGAACCATACCGTTTGCCTGGGCAGATATGGTGCTCGTGGTTGCATGGACCCTACTATTGGTGACAAACCATGCGTAGGTAGTTGCAGAAAGCGCCACAGCCGAGACGGCGACGGTCAACGCCGCCCCAACAAGCTGAACCTTAAGCCTCTTAACTGAATCGTGCATCTCCGTCGCCTCCCCTCGTTAAGGAAAAGGGCAGGATCCCGGGCCGGGAACCTGCCCTTCGCAAGCCATAAATCGTAGCTGCGATTACTTGTTGTCCGCAGTGGCAGTGAACGTAATGGTCACAGCATTGGTCGCAGTGAGCTTATTACCCTGCAGGTTCTCGGTGGTTACGTTGGCGTCCTTGCCCTCGTAGTAAAGGTAGACCTTCAGGGCTGTATCCTGCCCGGCAGTTACGTTGCCGTAGGAATCAAAGTCGGCGGATTCAATCTTCTTCTCAAATTTATCCCCCGCCGCATTCAGGCCGTACACCTGCCATTTGCTTCCATCAGCATTAGTAACAAGAACGCGCAGGGCCTTCTTCAGGCTCGGGTCTTGAGTTGTATCGGTGTCACCCTTGACCTCTTCGACAAGAATATTGGAGAGATTCTGGCCCTTTGAACTGACGTTGTAAACTTGTTCAAGGGCATAATCGCCAGCAATGGCGGCCTCAGTAGAACCTTCGGTCGCATTTCCGCCCTTGCAGTTGAACAGATTTCCCTTAAGTTTGCCGTTACCGAGATCCGTACCATAACCACTCATCCAAGTACCCGGGTTCGAACCGTCTTCTTCACCATAGGTAGCGGGGAAAAGGGCCTTGGAGTCAACCGAAGTTGTGACCGAAGTGGAATCGACCTCATGTGCTCCAGTTGTCCCATTCTGAATCGTCATGTAGGCGGCGTTCGACTGAGCGCTGATGCTGCTCGTCGTCGCCTTGACGCTGTTGTTCGTCACAAACCATGCGAACGTGGCAGAGCCCAATGCTACGGCTGCTACCAGCACCATGGCGATGGCGGCGCCCATCTGCTTCTTTAATGCCTTGGTATCCATACGGACCCCTTTCTTTCCCCATTCGTCCCAGATGACCCCCGAGAAGCCCGGAAGGGGAGCCCGTGCTTTCGTGTTGGATGTTGCTTGCCCATCCTTAAAATTTGGATTTGAGAATACCACATTTCTTACGATTTCCTTATGAGTTTTCGGGGGCTTACAATCCGTCAGATTCACGGGCCTACCTTGGGCTAGGTATGGAACTGTGCAAACGCTGTTCACCCTATTTGGCCGCGCTCTCCCGTTGAGCCATAAGCCTCTCTTAAGGTTTGCGGCCGCAGTGCCATGCCAGCACATACCTACACCCCCCACCGAGCTTTGCCCTTAGCCCTTCCCCACTCGCTATACTGGTGCAGAACGTGTAATTTTTGCCTGCTTAGCGGGCTATTTGTTGGGAGGGCCCCATGGCTGACGCCACTCAACCCAAGGGAAGCGTTTCTGCCGGATCGATCAAGCCGGTGACGCGCAAGGCTGTTCGCTGCCAGCGCGAAGTCGCCTGGTTGGTCACGCAGGCGGCCGGCAAGCTCGTCGCCACCACCGATGACGTCAACGCACCCACGCCCAGCTTTGTGCTGGCGGCGGCATTGTCGTACACCCGCGAGCAAGAGCAGGCCGCCCAGGACAGCGGACGCGCGATTGACTACGGGGCCGTCATGAGCCCCGACCTCGCGAGCTTTTGTACGGCCGCGGGGCTGCCCGCAGCACCTAACGCGCTTTCGAACGCGGGCTACATGTTCACCCTCTCGGGCGCGGACCTCATCCGCGACGTTTACGCCTACTGTGGCGACCTGTGCGAACGCATGGGAGACGCGGCGCAGGTCAAACCGGGCTTCGCGATCAAACTCGCGTTGCGGCTATTCTTGTTGGATGCCGCCGCGAGCAGCGACGCCACCTCTAAAGACAACGCCTGCGCATAGCAAAAGCGCCGGGCCGGAAAGTGAATCCAGGCCCGGCGCTTGTTCGTTCTACTTGTCCCCGCCTTTCACGGGCGAGTTCTTTTGGTTGCGGCGATTACTCCAGGTCACGTTGTGCTCCTTGTAGTAATCGGGCGCCTCGTTGCCGCTCGCGCTAATGGGGTCATTGCCGGTCAGGGTGTCGGCAATATCCTGTACGAACTTAACGAACAGGCTCGAATCGTCGGTCTCTGACGAATCAAAATCGAAGCCAAACTCCACCGCGCCGCCGATGATTTTGTCCACGCACTCCGGGTCGTCGCCGTCCAGCCAAATGACCACGGTGTACTTGTCCACGTCGCCCACGCGGAAGTTCTTGTGGCTGATGGTCGTCACCACGTCTTTGGACGCAAACGGCTCGGTGTTGGGCTCGGGGCTGCCATCGGCCGCGGCAGCCGCGTAGGTGGTGGGCTCGCCGTTGCGATACACCCGCACGCGCGCCGCCTTCTCCACGCCCTTGCTGGCGCTGACCACCTTGAGTTTGGCGCTGTAGCCCAAATCGGTCTTGCCGGCGTTGCGGATATAGAAGGTGTACGCCACGTAGTTTTTGCCGTTGTGGCTGCCGTCGATGTTATCCAGGTTGTCGGGCAGGTCGTCGGCGGCGATATTGGTGCCGTTGTCCACGGCGTCGGCCGCCAGGCGCGCGGTGGCGTTGTTAAAGTCACCGTTGTCGGCAATGGCCACGCCGCGGCGGAACAGCTCCAGGCGGTTGAGGTTGATGGTGAAGTTGCCCATGTTTTCCTGCATAAACGACAGGGCGAACAGCACGCCAAAGGCAAGCGCCAGCACCACGAGGGCCTTTTGCAGCTTGTCCATGCGCAGCAGCGCCGCGCCGATGCGCTCCATGCGGCGCTTGGGCATGTACATGGACACGACCGCGTCGGGGTCGATATCGTCGAGGTCCTGGTCGGCCAGCGCCTGCTCCAGCTCCTCGATGCGCACCACGCCGCGCAAGTCGCGCTTGGGCTTGCGCTTGGGTTTGGACTTGGGCTTGCCGAAGCGCTTGCGCGGGTCGGGATCGGTGCCGGGGGTGTCCTCGGGCTGACCCTCGGTCAAATCCTCAGCCATGCCCTCGGCCAAATCCTCGGCTACACCCTCGGGCAAATCCTCGGGCAAATCCTCGGCAGGTTGATTTTTGTTGTCGTTACGCTTGAACAGTGCCATGGCGATCAGATCTTATATTTGGTGCGAATGTAGCCGACGTATTCTTTGACGAGCTCGCGCTCCATGTCGTCGGCGTAGCGGAACTGCAGGCCGCAGACGTTGCGGTACAGGCTGCCCTTGGGCGCGCGGCGCACCCAGCACACGATGCCCAGCTGCTCGGGCAGCTCGTGGCGCTCGCCCTGCAGGCGGATCGTGGGCATTTGCACGGCCAGGGCCTCGCCCACATCGGGATAATCGTTGAGGTAGACGGCCAGGCCGCCGGCCGAGACGTCGATGGTCATGGCGTCCTCGGGCTCGGGGGTCGGCGCGTTGTCGCGCTGGTAGGTCAGGCGCATGGCGACCTTAAAACGCTCGTCGCGGCGCTTGACAAAGGTGCGCTGCTCGGCGACTTTGCGCATTTTCCAGTAGGTGCGGATGCCCTTTTTCTCGACCGACTCGGGGTAGCCGGCGAGCACGAACGTCTCCTCGCCCACTTTGTATTGCAGCAGCAGCTTTTGGTTTTCGTCCATGAGCAGCGGCTTGCCGGCGAGCATGGGCGCGCTCATAAGAAAGTACGCGTCGTCCAGGTTCTCTTTGTACGTGGCGAGCATGTTGAAGTCGGTTTTTTGGCCCATGGGCACGTCGAATGCCACCTGAAGCTTGGTCCCCGGCGTTATCTGTTGCTCTGCCATGTTGTCTCCCCCAGTCGCGGGCGCCGATATCATCGTCGTGCGCGATGCGCATTGAGCTATTGTACCTGCTTTGCCGGAGGTTTCGGCGGGCAGTGCGTGAAATGGCGGGATGTGGGGCACGGGTGAACGCGCAGCCGCTCTGTGCGCGGCATCAATCTGGCAGCGATGCATGTCCCCCGACAGACCGTCTGTCTGTCTCTCAGCTGTCTCTCGTAATTATCTCTCATCTCTCATTTATCTCTCAGCTTAGAGATGAGTGAGAGATGAGAGACAAAAATGCCGTTATCGGTTCAAGCAAATCACGTTCGCGCAGGTAAACTCATGTATACGGGAACTTTGACTCGATCCCCTAGCCACCTTGCAGCATTGTTATCTCTCATATTTATCTCTCGTCTTTCTGTTATCTCTCGTATTAGTGACGAATGAGAGACGAGAGATGCTCGAGTGATGCATAAGCCTGGATTATTGGACGGTCGGAAAATCCCTCAAATAAAAAACGGGGCCGGCCTTACGCCGAGCCCCGTTTTCAAACGGTCAGTTAGTTATCCAACGCGCGAGCATAGCAGTCAACATTACGCCGCCGCGAACACTCCCAAGCCCGTTCCGATGATGCAGATTGCGAAGATGCCCAAGATGATCCAAATGGTCTTGACGCCCTTTTTATAGAGGGCAACGCAAGCGAACGTTGCCAGCAAGGGCAGCAGACCGGGGAAGATCGAATCGAACAGATCCTGCAGGACAATCTCCGAACCACCCACGTCAAAGGTCAAAGCCGTGGACAGCGAGACCTGTGCCGCAATCATGGCGCCGATAACGGTCATTCCGAGAACACCGGCAGCATGCGTCATTCGAGACATAAGGTTGCTCTCTTCGGACTGCTGCAAAAACTTGGTTCCCAAGTCGTAACCCAGATGGGCGGCGACGATACGCGTTGCAAAGTTAATCACGGAGTAGATGAGCGCGTACACGATGGGGCCGAGCGGGTTGCCCGTCGAAGCGATGCCAATACCAATGCCGGCGGCAACCACGCGGAACGTACCCCAGTAGAACGAATCGCCGATGCCGGAAAGCGGTCCCATAAGGCCGACCTTCATGGCGTTAATCGAGGACGTGTCGAAGTTCTTATCGGCAGCCGCCTGCTCTTCCATCGAAACCGTTAGGCCGGCTACAAACGGAAGCACATGAGGCGTGATGTTAAAGAACTCGGTATGGCGATCGAGCGCCGCATAGTAATCGTCGTCGTTGGGATAGATCTTTCGCAGGGGCTTCTGAATGGTGTACATGAAGCCCATTGCCATCATCTTGTCGTACGACTGCGGGCACTGGCTCGTAAACTGGCGAAGGAACATGCTCCGATACATATCGGGAGTCATAATCGCGTCCTTCTTGGCCTCTTTGAGGTCGGTGTTCTGGATAGCCATTAGAAGTCCTCCTCTTCATCTGCAGCAACCGTCTGCGGACCGGACGAGCCCTCGCGGAAGGCCAGGAGCAGCGCGACGCAAATGGCAGCTGCGGCGACGCCGACCACGTCCATCTTGAGGTAGATGACCATAATGAAGCCCAGGAACAGCCAGGGAAGGAGCTTGTTATCGCCCATGGTCCTGATAAGAAGAGCGAAGCCGATGCAGACCATGACGCCGGACGCAACGTTGAGGCCGTCCATCACAAACTGCGGAATCGCGTTGAGCGCATTGTTGATAAGGTCGGCACCAAAGAACAGCGAGCCAAACACCAGCAGTGCAGACGGAATGCCAATCGACAGCGGCACGATGGTCAGATGGTACAGATTCGCCTTGGCAAGATCGCGATTTGCCAGAGCGGTCTCAATCTTCTTGCAGGCAAAGGCACCCGGAACGGCGTAGCAGAAGTTGCGCCACACCTGAAGGAAGACGGAGACGGGAAGGGCGAGCGCGACGGCAGTTGCCGTGCCCGTACCCGTAATGACGGCAAACGCGCAGCCAAGCACGCCGGAGGCATAGACCTCGGGAGGAACCGCCGCGCCGACCATGATGGCGCCCATGAACATGGACTCCAAAGCAGCGCCGACGATAACGCCCTGCTGGACATCGCCAAGGATCAAGCCGACAAACAGGCTCGTAAACAGCGGACGACCAAGCATCGTAATGCCAAATAATTGCTCGTCCATGGACGCAATAAATGCGACCAGTGCAACTAGAAGATACTGGACAACCATTTCGATCAACCCCAGAAACAGGTCTGCAGGCGAGGCATTCTGCGCAGCTCGCCTGCAGACAACCGCAGCAATTTGAGAGGATTAGTAGTTCATCTGGTGATAGTAACGACGCGTGGTGAGCGGGTGGTTACGGACGTGCTCGAGATGGCAGCTCAGACGCTCGGTGATGGTGTAGGTGACCATCGGGGAGACGATCTTGCGGAACTCGGGGTCGCTGAACGGCAGCTCGACCTCGGCGGTGTCAAACTTGTTCACGCGGACGTTGACGCCCTTCTCGTCGGCGAGCATGTGAGTGAAGTTGTCCACGCGGTCCATGAGCTTACGGGTGTCGTCCTCGCCGTAGAGCATGATGAGGCTCGTGCCTTCCTCGCACAGCTCGATGGTGCCGTGGAAGAACTCGGCGGCGTGGATGGACTTGGTCTTGATCCACTGCATCTCCTCGAGGATGCACATGGCGTAGTCGTAGGCCTCACCCCAGAGCATGCCGGAGCCAATCACCATGTGGTAATCGGTGTCCTTGAAGTCCTCGGCCATGGCGGCGCAGCGCTCGTCCTGAGCGTCCTTGGCCTTGATGAGGTACGGAGCGATGTTGCCGAACTCTTCCATGAAGGTGTCGTACTTGGGGAAGGCGCCGGCGTTCTTGAGGAAGCGGGCGACCAGCGTGATCTGGTAGGTGTAGATGGCCTCGCACAGAACGTCGTCCTCGGCGAAGCTGAAGAACTTGTAATCGGCGTACTCGGTGGCCGGGGTGTTGTCGTTGGAGACATACATCAGCGTGCGGGCGCCCTGCTCCTGGCAGAACTTGGCAGCCTCAATGATCTCGGGGGTGGTGCCGGTACGGGTGGAGAAGACGCAGACAGAATCCTTGTTGAAGGTCTTGGGCGGGCAGGCGAGGAACTCTGCGGCGATCTCGCAGTGGACATCGACGTCGGCCGTGGTGGTCTCGACCCAATACTTCATCGGGAGCGTGTGGGCCCAGGTGCCGCCGCAGCCGATGAAGAAGATGTTGGAATAACCCTGCTCGCAGACCTCGTCCACGGCAGCCTCAATCTGAGGACGGAGAGCGAGGGCATCGCTCACAACCTTCTCGTAACGAGGCTCATCGAAATTGAACATCCCTTACTCCTAACTCACTTGGATGAACCCTTCATTCATCCCATGACGTTATAATACTTTATATAACTAACTATGCAAGAACTATTTCAGATTTTTTTGATTTTTCTTTAATAAAAAGCCCGCCGATCAAATGATCGACGGGCATAGGCATAGAGCATTGGTTCAATAAATGCCGAGCATCAACGTGTTTCCGGCTAGAAAACGTCCTTGGCAAACACCTTAGCGTCATTGGGGACCTGACGGATTTCGATGGCCACGCCATCGCCCAGGAGCTCTTGGATATGCTCGGCATCTTTCTCGGTCGCAAAGATCGCAGGGGTCGGATGAAGCGTGGTCTCAGGGGTCTTTCGGGTTCCGCCCAGATTGATCTCTTTGATGTCTTTGCAACCCTTAGCGAGACGATAGACATCTTCAATCGTCTCAGTGATGATAAACAGCGAATACTTGTCGGTAACGCCGCTGTTGAGCGCCTCGATAGCAGCGTCAACATCCTTGATGACGAGTTTAACGCCGTTGGGGCGGGCGAGCCTCAAGGCCGCCTTCCTCATGTCGTCTTTTGCCACAGCATCGCTGGCAAGCAAGATGCAATCTACATCCAAAGCGTGAGTCCAGGACATGGCAACTTGGCCGTGAATCAGTCGGTAATCAACTCTCGTAAGCTTAATCATCGTTATCATCTCCGCACGTGATAAAGGGAATGACAGGTGTGGCCCCTAGCTAGGGCTCGAACCAGAACTAACTAGAACTCTTCTTCCTCGGCGCCGGCAAGCATGTCCGCCGCCTCGCAAAGCTGAATAAACGAACGCGATCCCTCGACCGCGGCTTTGGCCTTGTCCTCATCCAGGGAGTCCAGCTGTGTAACCATTTCCACCAGCAGCGGCAAGTTCATTCCAGCGATTAACGTAAACGATCCGTCGGTCTGCCTCTGAATGAATTCGTTGTTTACAGAGCCGCCAAAGATGTCAGTCACGACAAACCAAGAGTCGGCAGGGTCCCTCGTCTCCATCCATGCATCAATCAACGCCGCGACGTCCCTTGAATCGTCATCGACATAGGCGCACAGGCACTCGATTCGGTCGTTGGTGCCCATCAGAATCTCCAGAGAGCTTTTCATGCCTTGGGCGAGATAACCATGACTCGCTAGCAATATCTTATTCATAGTTCTCCAATACCAATAGGACGTACTATATTGTCATAACAAAGTATATTAGCAATCTACCCTACTTGGTGTGTCTATTTTCCAAATCCGCGAACGGTAACAATTGGTCGGTAAATCGACCAATCTATCGCTAATTTACAAATAGAACTTCAGTCGCTCGGTGCAGTACACCTGACGGGAGATGAAAAGCGGCTCGCCACTTGGGGCATAACGTCTATCGACAAACAGAAGCAGCGAAGAGTCCAGCTCCACGTTAAGGTATGCCGCCTCGAGCTCGCTCGCATAGCAGACCTCGAGCGTACGCGTGTTGGGACCCATCTTGATCCCCTGGCGATCGAGTACCGCCATCAGCGAATCATCGAGGGACTCATGCTCCAAAAAAGAAAGCGCAGCGGAATAGCTATTGGTTTCCAGCATCGTGGGCTTGCCATCCACAAGGCGCAGACGACGGCTACGCAATACCTTTTGGGTATCGTCTACGCCCAGGAACTTCGCGTCTCGCAGACTTGGGAAGTCCCAGCCCATTTCGAGAACCCTGGTAGACGCCTGTTTGCCCGCAAGCTGGCACGAATGGGTAAAGCTCTCACGGTCGTCCGCGGCATACATCTGCGTGTCCGACGAAACGAACGTGCCCTTGCCGCGGGCCCTCTCAACAAGCCCAGCATCTTCCATTTCTTTAATTGCGGAGCGAACCGTTATTCGGCTCACGCCAAATTGCTCGATAAGCTCCGCCTCGGTCGGAAGCTTATCTCCCGGGCGGTACGTGCCGTTGGCGATTGAATCAGAAAGCGCACGAACAATCTGTTTGTACAGGGGGATAACGCTATTTGCCTCAACCATATCAACCATACCTTTACAAGGAATCAGCAGCCTATAGATAAATGACTTATATTGTATTAGAACTTTTTAGCACTCCACGCCATTTCCTATAATGTTTTAGCAAACGAGGGGTTATTTTGCGTAAGCGGTGTAGAGTCCATCCATTTCCGCATACAGCTTCAATCTGATGGCGGTATATGCATCCGATAAGCCGATTGATTTTTATCTTCTACCTGTCTCACATTCATCCCTCGTCGTAGAGATGAATGTGAGGTGAGAGATACGTACTTGACGCGCGAGCGTGGATATTTGGACGGTTTTTGGGCTTTTGGCGGCCGATTTCGTCCGAAAATCCACGCTCATCCGGCAGGCGTCCGAATTTCCACGCTCGTGTGCCAGAAAATCCACGCTCATCCGGCAGATTGGTCGAAGGCCCCATATGGGTATACTCTCGGGGATTCGACTCGATTCGCCCCCGTTGGGGCGTCAAAGGAGACTGCATATGTCCACTACCTCAACCGACCCGCGCGCCGCTGCTGCCGCGCTGCTGGTGCCCGGCACTACCTGCCACGGCTTTACCGTCGAGCGCTGCGAGACCGTGCCCGAGCTCGACTCGGACGCTTACGTACTGCGCCATACCACCTCGGGCGCGCGCCTGCTGTACCTGGCGTGCGACGACGAAAACAAGGCCTTTGCCATTGGCTTTAAGACGCCGCCGGCCGATTCCACCGGCGTGTTCCATATTCTTGAGCACTCGGTGCTGTGCGGATCGGCCAAGTTTCCCGTCAAGGAGCCGTTTGTCGACCTGATCAAGAGCTCCATGCAGACGTTCCTCAACGCCATGACCTACCCCGACAAAACCATCTACCCCGTCGCCACCACCAACGAGCAGGACCTGTACAACCTGATGGACGTGTACCTGGACGCGGTGTTCAACCCGGCCATCTATACCAAGCCCACCATTTTTGAGCAGGAGGGCTGGCACTACGAGCTGGACCTGCCGGAGGGCGCTGGCGGCGACGGCAGCGCCGCCAGCCTGCGCGAGGGCACGCTGCGCTATAACGGTGTAGTGTTCAACGAGATGAAGGGCGCGCTGTCCGACCCCATGAGCGTGCTGGACGACGCCGTCAACGCCGCGCTCTATCCCGACACCGCCTATGCGCACGAGAGCGGCGGCGACCCACGCGCGATTCCCGCGCTCACCTACGAGCAGTTCCTGGATACGCACGCGCGCCACTACAATCCTTCCAACTCTTATATAACGCTCTACGGCGACCTAGATGTGGACCGCGCGCTGGCGTTTTTGGACGAGCGTTATCTGTCGCAGCCGAGCGCTGCGAGCCGCCGCATGGACGCTGCCGTTGCCGCCGGCGATATTTGGGTAAG
>CABPCW010000039.1 GCA_902406155.1 uncultured Collinsella sp. | reverse complement strand
GCGCCCTCTTTGGCGGCGCCGAGGATGATATCCATGACGGGCGAGGCCTCGTAGGCGAGCGTCACAGGGCGCGGCTGCACCTTGAGCTCGGCGATCGCGTGCGCAGCGGCGAGTGCGTCGACGTTCTCGGCGGCAGCCTCGTCGCTGCCCGTCAGCACGTTAACCGGGCAAATCGCCACGACACCCGTCGCGCGACCCGGCTCGCCCGAGCATTCGTACACGTAATACGCCGCGCCTGGATCCTTGAGCATTAGGCCGTCAGCAATGGCGCCGCGCAGGGCGTCGTTGTCGCTCAGGGTGCCGCCCATCGCAGGCAGCGCCTCGAGCACGCGGTCCTGAGCCGGGCGGATGCAGGGAAACGGAAGAGCTTTCATGGGCGGTCCTAACGCGCGATTCGGTTTGTTCGCGGCTTATTATGCCCCAACTTGGTCGCATGCGTCCCAGAGCGTGTTGTCGGCGAGCGCGACGAGCACGTTTTGGCAGCGAACGATATCGGCATGGGGCACATATTCGTTGGGCTTGTGCGCGAGCGCGAGCGAGCCTGGGCCATAGCTCATGCAATTGCGGTTGCCTGTCTTGCCTGCAATGACGGCAGTGTCGGTGTAGCCGGTAAAGAAGCCGACGGTCGTGTCCGCGTCCGTCACGTCATTGGCGGCACGCTTGAGCGCGGCTAGAAGAGGAGAGCCTGGGTCGCGCTCGATGGCGGGGCGGTCGCCTGTCACGGTGTAGCTGCCATGGCAGCCGGGGACCGCGGCTTCGGCGTCGGCGATGGCCTGCTCTACCATGCGCGTTGCGGCGGCCGTATCGGTCGGCGGCGTCAGGCGCATATCGACCCAGACCTTGGCGTGGTCGGGCACGACATAGGGGCGGTAGCCGCCCTCGATCTGTCCAAACGTGATGGTCGATGGCCCCAGCTCATCATGTGCGGGCACCGCCGCGAACGCATGACGCAGCGCGCAAACGGCTTCGGCCATAGCGGCGACGGCATCCGCGCCCTTCCAGGGCTGGCTTGCGTGTGCCGTGACGCCGGTCATCTCAATCTCGAACCATGTGCGTCCCTTGTGCGCCACCTGAATCTGTCCGTCGGTGGGCTCGGTATCCAACACCCATTCGCGCGAGCCGACCCATCCGGCGTTGATGGCGGCCTCGGAGCCGTGCATAAAGTCCTCCTCGTCGACCGAGCAGATGAGCGCGAAGCCGCGGCGGGGCAGCGCGCCATCCGCCGCCAAGCGCTCGAGTGTATGGACCAGTGCGGCAATGGCGCAGGCCAGGCCACCCTTCATGTCGCAGGCGCCGCGGCCATAGAGTTTGTCGTTGCGCACAACCGCCCCAAGCGGTGCGATGTCCGCGTCCCAGCCGTCACCCAAGGTGACGGTATCCATGTGACAGATGTAGACGAGTCGCGCCTCGTCGCTCACGCCCGGCACGGTAATCATAAGGTTGCGGCGCCCGGGCAGCACCTCGAGTTCCTCAACCTGCACGGCATCGAGCGCAGAACTATCAAGTTGTGCCAGCTGCTGCTCAATGAGCCTCTTAATGAAGCGCTCAATTTCATCCTCATACGCGCCCGGGTCTGAGCTGTCGATCCGCACAAACTCCTGCGCAAGCCGCCAGGCAAAGTCCTCATCAACCATATGCAACCTCACAATCAGTTTGCTTTCCAAACCGATTGTAAGCCTCCTGAGAGATCCGCGACGTGGGCGTGGCAGTATTTACCGTTCGCAGGCCGAGCCAGCGCGTTTGCCGTCCGAGCGGGTTCACAAGCGACGCAGCGGGTACGTACCCTTCATGGACGACATGCTGTGCGACATATCTGCCTTTCGGTATCACCGGATACCTCCACAGGTCTTGGCGATAATGCCGGACCTGCCCGATTCTGTAGACGATCCGCGCAGGGAGCATCTTTGTGAGCACCCGCTCGTCAAGCATTTCCTGGGCACCCCGTTACACGTGTTGGCGCAGGGCGGCTGCGGGCGTAAGGGCGATCGCATTGTCAGGCATGTTTGGAACGGGGAGAGGCCGTTTGATTCCGTGCGGCAGACAGAGTTTGGCCTCGATGTCGCGTCCCCACTCTTTACCCTGCTGTCCCTGGCTTCCTCGGTCTCAAACGAGCGTCTGATTATGTGCATGTATGAGATGTGCGGCACCTTTGCCGTGTGCAAGATTGCGCCTCAGGTAAAGTCGGCACTTGTGCAGGCATATGGGGGCCGGTGGGGTGACGCACGGTTGGGCTGGGAAAACGTAAAGGATGTCTCGGGGAGTCCAACGGACTTGTGGAAACGACCGCCCTTGATCGAGCTCTCTGAGCTTGCAGAGTACGTCGATAAGATCCGGGGGCTCCGCGGCGCTAAATCGTTCATACGAGCCGCGAAATGCATTACGGGGGTGGTGGCATCGCCGCTCGAGGTCCAGGCATCGATGCTGTTTGGCCTTACGAGGTTGCGCGGCGGCGAAGGGCTGCGCCTTACCAATAACGTTGAGATTCGTATGACGCGCAGTGCCCGCCTGATTTCGGGGCTTGATAGGCGCTATGCCGATATTTTGCTGGCAAATAAGGACGGTAGTCGAGAGTGTCTGGTTGAATGCCAAGGTAAAGCCATTCATGGATCCATAGAATCCAAGATTTCGGACTCCGACCGAACGACGGCGCTGCAAGCGATGGGATATCCCGTCGTTTTGATGACCTATGGTCAGCTGGCCGACTCCGATGCCTTCCGCGTGGTGATGGAGCTCATCATGTCCTATCTCGATGTGCCGCTGAAAGACAAGACACCGCGGCAGCAGGAGCTCGAACGGCGGCTTCGTGAGGAGATTTTTATCAATTGGGCGGAAATGTAGTCGCGCGGGTGGAAAACGGTCGCGTGAACTAGAGTTTTGGGCGCGAAAAAGGCTTCAGTTTCGCCTTGGAAGGGCTTTAAAAATACTATCCAAAACAAGTTGTTTCGGAAAATCGACAGTCAACTTGAATGTGATATATAGAGATCGATTTTTACCTACTAAATTCCCTGATAAAGCTGCTTATCAAAGCAGGTGTGCTCGGTGATTTGGGTATGACTGTCGATTATCCGAAAAAACTTGTCCTGGGTAGCATTTTCAAAACCAGCCGGAGCAACGAAATCGGCCCCCGTTTCGTGAAAACGGGGGCCGAATGGGCTTCATGGTCTTCCTGGCAGGCTTGGTGCCGTCGCTATTTGATCACGCGCACGCGATACATCGACGGAATCTGCTTGAGCGCCTCGATGGTGCTGCTGTCCAGGTGTTCATCGGTGTCGAACATGGTGTAGGCGTTCTCTCCAGCGGACTCGTTGGTCATACGCTGCACGTTGGCGTTGTCCTTGGCGAGAATGGCCGTGATCTGGCCGATCATGTTGGGCACGTTGGCGTGCAGGCAGGCGATGCGGCTCGCGGCGCGCGCCTTGCCCATGCTGCAAGCGGGGTAGTTGACGCTGTGCGCGATGTTGCCGTTTTCCAGGTAATCCTTGAGCTCGCTGATGGCCATATCGGCGCAGTTGGCCTCGGCCTCGCCAGTGCCGGCGCCCGAGTGCGTGGTGATAAACGTGTTGGGCATCTTGACGGTCTTGGGCGTGGCAAAGTCGCAGCTAAACCAGCTCAGCTTGCCCTCGCGCAGGGCGGCATCGACGGCGCCCTCGTCAATGATGGTTTCGCGCGCGTAGTTGATGAGCACGGCGTCGGGTGCCAGCAGGTTAATCTGCTCGGTGCTTATCATGCCGATGGTGTCGGCCTTGCTGGGCACGTGCACGGTGAGGTAGTCGCAGCCGCGGCAGAGGTCCTCGAGCGTGCCCACACGCTGCACTTCGCGGCTCAGCACCCACGCGTGTTCGACGGAAATGAACGGATCGTAGCCGTAGACATCCATGCCCAGATCGACGCAGGCGTTGGCGACCTTGGAGCCTACGTTGCCCAGACCGATGACGCCGATGCGCTTGCCCTTGAGCTCGCGGCCCACAAAGGCCTTCTTGGCTTTCTCGGCATCGACCTGGATCTCGGGGTCGTCGGCGTTGTCGCGCACCCAGTTCATCGACTGCACTACGCCGCGGCTCGAAAGCACCAGCATGCCCAGGACGAGCTCCTTGACGGCGTTGCTGTTGGCGCCGGGGGAGTTAAAGACGACGACGCCCTTCTTGGCGTACTCCTCGACGGGAATGTTGTTGACGCCGGCGCCGCAGCGGGCGATGGCGCGGATGCCCTCGGGCAGCTCGTAGCCGTGCAGGTCGGTGGAGCGCATCAGGATGGCATCGGCCTCCTCGGCGGTGCCCACAAACTCGTAGCCCTCGCCAAACTCGACCTTGCCGTCCTTGGTGATGTCGTCGATGGTTTTGATCTTGCGCATGAAAAACTCCTTAGCGGATTTGTTTATAACAAGTGGTCTGAGGTGGCTGGTCAGCCCGCGCGTTGCGGGCTAGTTAGATCGCGGACTCAAACTATGCTGCGCTTCGAAGTCCTTCATGTACGAGGCCAGTGCCTGCGCGTCTTCCATGGTTACGGCGTTGTAGACGCTGGCGCGCATGCCACCCACCAGGCGATGACCCTTGACGTTTTGAATCTGGTGCTCGGCCGCGCCTGCGACAAAGGCGGCGTCGAGGTCGGCATCGCCGGTACGGAACGTGACGTTGGCGATGGAGCGGCTGCCGGCCTGCGCGGTGCCATGGAACAGCTCGCTGTGCTCGAGCAGATCGTAGAGCAGATTGGCCTTGGCCCAGTTGCGCTCGGCCATGGCGGCAAGTCCGCCGGTTTGCTCAACCCAACGGAACACCTTGCCACATACGTAGATACCAAAGGTGTTGGGCGTGTTGAGCATGGAGCCCTTGGCGGCCTCGGTCTTAAGGTCCATGTACTGCGGCGTCTGCGCAAAGGCGGGGCCTTTGGCGATGAGGTCGTCGCGCACGATAACCACGGTGACGCCCGCGGCGCCGGCGTTTTTCTGAGCGCCGGCGTAGATGAGTCCGTAGCGCTCGACGTCGAGCGGCTGCGACAAAAAGCAGCTCGAGACATCGGCGACCAGCGGCATATCGCCGCAGTTGGGCAGCTCGTGGAACATGGTGCCAAAGATGGTGTTGTTCTGGCAGATGTAGACGTAGTCGAGCCCGTCGCCCGCGGCCTCGGCGGCAATGCGCGCGTTGATGTCGACTATGGTGGGTATGCGGTCGAAGTTGGTGTCCTCGGAGCTCGCGAGCAGCACGGCCTCACCGTACTTGGCGGCCTCTTTGTACGCCTTGTTGGCAAAGTTGCCGGTCACGATGTAGCCGGCGCGGCCGCGGCGCATAAGGTTCATGGGGATGCCCGCAAACTGCAGCGTGGCGCCGCCCTGCAAAAACAGGACGCGGTAGTTGTCGGGGATGCTCAGCAGGCGACGCAGGGTTGCCTCGGCGTCGTCGATGATCTGCTGGTACATGCTAGATCGATGGCTCATTTCGAGCACGGACATGCCGCAACCGCGGTAGTCCATCATCTCGTCGGCGATCTCGGCGAGCACGCTTGTAGGCAGTGCGGCCGGGCCTGCTGAGAAGTTGTGCACACGTGCCATCTTCTAGGTCCCCTCGTAGTCGTTTGAACGTTCGGGATACTTTAGCACAGTGGAGCGCCAGGCGCGACCGCATCATGGTAAAACTCGACTGCGCCGCTATGATTTACAGGATGGTTACATGGGGGAGGGATCATCTCGAGGCTCGCATCCGATCCGCCTCGGCCTTCGCCTGTTTCCAGGGGCGAATGCGACCGTTGGTGAGGTCGTCGTAGCCACGAGCGATGGCACGTTGAATGTGATCTTCGCGTTCCTGAATGGTAGTTAGTGCGCGCGTCTGATCAGAAATAGGCTTTACGACAGGCATACGAAACTCCTTACATAGAAGCATATGTATAACTCTATGTTGAATATAGCGGAGGATGGCGTTGGGCGTGTGCGTGCCTGCATTCGTAAGCGCGGTTGTCTGGCAAGTGTGATTTGGGGCGACCTCGTCAAAGCTTCTGAGCTGCGAAAATGACCGTTAACCGGATTTAATTTTGTTGCTCAACATTTGACACTCTGGGCGTGGTAACTTTTTTACCAACAGGTATGATTATTGTCATGTGAGCCGCGCCTGCCTGCCGGGTTGCGGCGCACTTGTGACAGCCTTTGACACCCTTGGAGCGTGTACTGTGGATGTAACCACAAAAAGCGTTCGGGGGGGGGGTGCTCACCCGCGAGCAATTCCTCCCGCATGAGATGCGCATCGTCGCTGCCCTGCGTATGCAGGGCACAAGCGACGAGCAGGTCATTGTACGCGTAAAGAGCGAGAACCTCTTTCAATATCCCACGGAGCGCATGGTCGCCAACCGCGCAACCGTGTGCCTTCGACGCCTCGACGCCATGGTGCCCACGGACGCCGTATGCGCCGCGCGCGGCATCGACCCCAAAACCGCCGTCGAGGCTGCGTCATCCCTAACCAGGCTCATGGCATCCGGCACTCCCACGCAGGCGGACCAGGCCATCTTCTACAGCATGATCTGCCGCTACGATATCGTGTGCGAGCTCGTGCTCGTCGAGGTAGGGGAGCGCCTACAAAACTTCGATTATGCCTTTACGGCGGCTGACCTCAACGCCTTTATGACGCGCTTTACCACGGAGTATCCGGACGCAGCCCGCTGGACTGAGGCCACGGTCAAGCGCATTAAGGGCTCGCTGCGCCAGACGCTCCGCCACGCCGGCCTAATCGGCGAGGGTCAGGGCCCGGAGTCCGAGCGCCTGTCACCACTCTTCCTCGATTCCGATGTCGAGCGAGCCTTGGTTCAGCTGGGCGAGCAGTCGCTTATCGCGGCCCTTACCGGCAGGGCGGTGATGTAGCGTGGCTCCCGTCAACAGCGCCATCGACCCTGCTATCACCCCGGCGACGGACATCACCACCAATATCGGCATCCATTCCCGCCAGAGCGTCGTGGCGGCGCATGCCCGCTCCGAGCGCGCCCGCCAGGAGTTTGAGCGCCGCGCTCAACTCCTGCGCGAGTGCCTGTGCAGCGAGGACTTTTTGGCCAACAAGGGCATAGGCAATGAGATCGGCTTCCACACCTTTTGCTATGACCCCGCGCTGGAGTTTGAGGCGCGTTCATTATTTGACGCCCTTTCACGCGATGCCGAGGCCGGCAAGCTTCCGTGCACGCTCAAGGTCGTGAATCTCTACGACGCCGTGCTGGCGATCCTTAAAGATCTTGATGTCCTTGAGCCTATGCAAGAGCAAGAAGGTGATTTTGGATCAGAAGCTGTGTTCGATGATGTGGTGGATTATTGCCAGCCGGATGCTGTCTCCGACCTGATTTTGGATTTGACTCAACCTCACGAGCCGGGCGATGTGATTTTGCTTGTAGGGGTTGGCGAAGTCTATCCCTTTTTGCGAGTTCACAACCTGTTTGATTCTATGCAGTCTGACTTCCATGATGTGCCGGTTATCGCGGCTTATCCCGGTAGCTTTAATGGCTCGTCTGTCACCTTGTTTAACAGGCTTGCAGCAGAGAACTATTACCGCGCGATCGATATCTCATAAGTCGACCTCGACCCTGCGTTGTTGGCTGTCGTTCTCCAAATTTAAGGAGCTTAAAATGGATAAAACAATTGTCCGTAATCTCTTTTCGAAAGATATCAACCGTTCCATTAACGGGGTTGTTGTCGTTGACGATAAGAAAGACGAGTCAATCAGGCAAGAGCTTAGCGAGTACGTGGTGACACGTGAGCTGCAGGGGCATTTTGCTACTCTTTTCAATGCTTATAGCGCTTCTTTAGATTCACCGACCAATAAGATGGGCGTGTGGGTCAGCGGTTTCTACGGATCCGGTAAATCGCATTTCCTTAAAATTGCAAGCTATTTGCTTGGGAACCTCAACGTTGATGGCAAGTGCGCTATCTCCTATTTTGACGGCAAGATTGCCGATCCCATGGTGTTTGCTTCAATGGAGCGCGCCTGTTCCATTCCTACGCAGACTCTTCTCTTTAATATCGACAGCAAAGCGGGCTCATGGAAGGGTGATAAGTCATCCGTTGCTGTTCTTTATGGATTTGAGCGTGTGTTTTACGAGGCCCGAGGTTTTTACGGCATTAAACCTAAGCTCGCTCAGCTTGAGGAGTACATTGACGAAATTGGCAAGACTCAAGAGTTTCGCGATGAATTCGAGCGTTTAACGGGCAAATCATGGGTCGATAATCGTAAAACCTACAGGTATAACAAAGCTTTTCGCGGGCTTCTTAAAGATACTTTGGGCATGAGCGACGATGAAATCAAAGCTTGGATTACTAGCCCTGATGACGAGCTTCTTCAACCCGATGATTTCGCCCAAAAGGTTAAAGAATACGTTGATGCTCAAGCAGCCGCCAATGGTGGCGATTTTCGCCTTGTTTTCATGGTTGATGAGGTTGGACAGTTTATTGCTAACGACAACGGCTCGGATCGCTTGCTAAGTCTTCAGACGGTGGTCGAGGAGCTGGGATCGGTTTGCGGCGGTCGCGTTTGGGTAATGGTTTCGAGTCAAGAGGACATTTACAATCTCGGTCTCCCGGGCGGGATTGATACGGGCAAGTTCTCCAAGATTTTAGGTCGTTTCGACACCCGCCTTTCGCTCTCCAGCTCCAGCGTGGACGAGGTCATCCAGCGCCGTGTGCTCGAGAAGACCGCGCCGGCGGCCGATATGCTTGCACAGGTCTACGAGCAAGACGCGGCCGTGCTCAAAAACAATTTTACCTTTGAGGGCGGCTCGCGCTCCGACCTTGCCGGCTAC
Source organism: uncultured Collinsella sp. (assembly GCA_902406155.1). GTDB lineage: Bacteria > Actinomycetota > Coriobacteriia > Coriobacteriales > Coriobacteriaceae > Collinsella. The sequence goes on along the minus strand of CABPCW010000039.1, from coordinate 9,247 downwards.
GCCAACTCCAAGGATTTTGTGGCCAGCTACCCGTTTGTGGGCTACCAGTTTAAGCTCCTGCCCGATGTGATGACCGAGGTGCGCAAGCACGGTGTCAAGGCCAAGCACATGTCCACGGGCGAGCGTTCCATGCTGAGCGCGTTCCAGGAGAGTGCCCAGGCCATCCAGCATGAGCAGACTGGCGCGCTCGTGCCGTTCTGGCGCTTCTTCGACACTATCTCCAAAGACCTTGAGCACGGCATCAACCAGGTGGTCGACCGAGCGACCCGCGCGGCCGAGGACGCAAAGGGCCTTGAACCCTACGATGTTCAGGTGCTCAAGCTCCTGTACCTGATTCGTTACATCGGCTACGTCAAGGCCACGGTCGAGAACATCTCCATCTTCATGATTGACGGCCTCGACGTGGACAAACGCGCCCTTAAGGACCGCGTCAAGGAGTCCCTTACCCGCCTGGAGCGCGAGAACTACGTGGCGCGCCAGGGCGATACCTATAGCTTCCTCACCGACGAGGAGCAGGAGATAGCACAGGAGATCGCACGCACCCCGATCGATAACGCGCAGGTGATCGAGTCTATCAAAAAGCGCCTGTTCGACAGCATCTATACCGCGCGCAAGCTCAACCGCGGGGCCAACGACTTCCCGTTTGACCGCTATGTGGACGGCTCAATCCACGGTGGCAGCATGGGCGGCATGGAGCTTTACGTGGCGACTATGGCGAGCGACCTGGGCCGTGCGGACGATACTGAGCTGGCCTTGGCTTCTTCGGGCAAGGCTATCGTGGCCTTGAGCGACGAGGCGGATTATTGGGAGACGCTCGTCAACGCCGCCAAGATCCGCAAGTACGCCAAGACGCGAAATCTCCAGGAGCTTAAACCGAGTACGCGCCAGATCGTCGAGTCCAAGATGCGCGAGGCAGCCCATAACGAGAAAGAGGCCGATGCCCTTTTGAGCGAGGCCGTGCTCCATGCACGTTGCGCGGTCAACGGCCGCACGGTTGAGGTCCGCGCGGCCAAACCCGCCCAGGTCTTTGAACAGGTGCTGGCGCAACTGTGCGATGCGGTCTTTGAAAAGGCCGACTACATCGGCGCGCCGGTCACGAGCGATTCCGATATCCGCTCCACTCTGGCGGGCAACGTTCAAGCGGGGCTTGCCAGCATGGACGCGGGTAACACGCGTGCGCTCAAGGAGGTCGAGGACTTCCTCAAAGTGCAGCATCAGCGCCACCTGGATACCGCTATGGGCGATATCCAGCGCCAGTACCAGCAAAGGCCCTTTGGCTGGCGCGAGGTCGACATCGCAAATGTGGTGGCGCAGCTTGTGGTGGAGCAGCGCGCGCAGGTGCTGTTTGGCGGTCGGACGGTTCAAGCTAACGACAGCCGCATGGTGGCACTCCTGCGCAAGGATGCCGATAAGGCCCAGGTGCGCTTGCGTATGCGCATGAGCGACCGGTTGCTGCAGGCCACGGGCGAGCTCATGTGTGACCTGTTTGATCTCAAGACCGTGCCCTCCAACGAGGATAAACTCGTGGCTGAGCTAAAAGAACGTCTCGAGGACTTGCGTGAGGCGTGCCTCGTCATAGCACGCGACTACTACACGGGCATCAAGCCAGCCTACCCGTATCCCGGTGAGGACGAGTGCGAGAAGATGCGCTCGGAGGTGGCCGACGTCCTTAAGGACCAGAATGAGGCCGAGGCGTTCTTGACCACGTTCACCAAGCACGAAGACCGCTTGCTCGATGCCAAGGAAGACTTTGACAGGGTAACTGAGTTCTTCGATTCCAACCAGCGCACGGCGTTTGATCACGCCAAGGATTTCTTGAACCGCACCGAGGGTATCGAGTATGCCTCCGATGACATTCCCGGCGCGGTGGACAATGTAGCTAAGGTGCGTGAGATCCTCAGGGATCCCAAGCCCTACGGTCGCATTAAAGACCTGCAGCCGCTTATGGATCCCGTCGAGGACGACATGAAAAAGCTGTTGGGCATCCGCCGCAATGAGTTTTTGCGTCGCATCGAGAGCGATCTCCAAGACCTTCAGACACAGGCCGAGAGCCAAAAGGGCTTTGTCAGGCAAGCAAAGGATGCCATAGCAGACGCCGGCACCAAATATGAGTCGTTCAAAAACCGTGCCCACAGTGCTCAAAGCCTCAACGAGCTGAGCGTTGCCGCGACTAACTGGGGCAACTGGCTTAGCGCGGCAACCAACGGGATGTACGACGCTGTGGATGCGGCCCGCATGCGCATGGACAACGAGCGCCGCGCCACCGAGGTCACGAGTACGGGTGAAGTGGTCAAGAAGATCACTAACAAGGGCGCTGAGTCGTCAGTGCCCGCGCCCACCCCCGTGCCCCAGCGCAAGATCAAGACCGTGCGCCGCGCCGATCTGGCCAAGCCGAGTCGTCTCTTGTCCGCAGGGGACGTGGAGCGCTACGTGGACGACCTGCGCTCTCGCCTTATGCAGGAGCTCGCTGCAAACGACGAGATCCGTATCAACTAACCCGCGGAGCCACCGGTGCCAAAGCGCGCACCGGTGGCTTATGGCGTTTAGAAAGGCTCATCAACCATGAACGATTCTGCTCTTAAGAGCTTCTGCACCTGGGCCCGTACAGAGCTCATCAAAGGCGTGGAGGCACAGATGGTGCGCTACGGCATCACCGAACCTGCACCCGCGCCCGTTGGGTCCGAGACCGTCAACGGCCTGCCCCTAAGTCCGGCTGAGATTGAGCAACGCGACGAACTGCTGCGCATGCAGGCAGAGGTGGGTCACGAGGCGCTGCGCGACCGTGCGGCCTACACCTGGTTCAATCGCATCGTGGCTATTCGCTTTATGGATGCACGCGGATGGCTTCCCAGCCGTATGCGCATGCTGAGTCGTGCGGACGGCAGCCATGGCAGCGAGGCCGTGGAGAACGCACTGGACGTAGAGATAGCGACGGCCGATACCGATCGCATAGCCGAGCTCAAGATGGTGGGCTTGGATGAACCGCTGTGGCGCTACCTGTTTGTTGCTCAGTGCGAGGAGCTTTCCGATTGCCTGCCGGGCGTCTTTGAGCGCGTGGGCGGAGCCATGGAGCTGCTGTTGCCCCAGGGCCTCATGATGCCCGACGGCGTGGTGGGCAAACTCAACACCATCCTCGCTGACGAGGACTGGCGCAAGGACGTGACCGTTCTGGGCTGGATGTATCAGTACTACAACGCTGACGTCAAAGACGAGTTCTTCAAGGCAAAACGCAAAGCAGCGGCGGCGGACATCGCGCCCGCCACGCAGCTCTTCACCCCCGAGTGGATCGTGCGCTATATGGTCGAGAACTCGCTCGGCCGTCTGTGGATGCTCAACAATCCGGGGAGTTCCCTACGCGAGCGCATGAAATATTACATCGAGCCCGATGCTGAGTATGAGGACTTCATCCGCATCTCGAGCCCCGAGGAGATAACCCTCTGTGACCCCGCATGTGGCTCGGGCCATATCCTGGTCTATGCGTTTGAGCTGCTCTTTCATATGTACGAAGAGCGTGGCTATCGTGAGCGCGAGATTCCCGAGCTCATTCTTACTAAAAACCTTGCAGGTATGGAAATCGATTCCCGCGCGGCACAGATCGCGGAGCTGACGCTTGCCATGTGCGCCCGCGAGCACGACCGTCGCTTCTTTAGGCGTGGCGTTCGCGCCGACGTTACCGTGCTCTCGAGCATCCCGCTAGGGGAGGACGAGCTGCCGGGTAACAAGAAGCTCGCCGAGGAGCTGAGTCATTTGGGCGAGATCGGCTCGCTGCTCAATCCTTCAGAGGACGAGATTGACGAGCTCAAGGCTGTCGCCGCGAGCTGTTCCGACGATCTTTTTGCTTCTGCGACCAAAAATAAGCTCGAAAGCGCTGCCTCCATCTGCGAGAAGCTGTCCCGTCGTTTTACCTGCACCGTGGCGAATCCTCCGTATATGGGCAGCAGCAGCTTTAACCCCTTCATGAGCAAGTGGGTCAAGAAGAACTACCCCGACGTGAAGAGCGACCTGTGCACGTGCTTCATTGAGCGCGGCTTCAGCCTTGCCGGGGACCGCGGCTACGCGGCCATGGTCACCATGCAGAGCTGGATGTTTCTGGGCAGTTTCGAGAAGATGCGCTCCTTGCTCATCGGCGGTAAAGCGATCGTCTCGATGGCGCACCTCGGCCCCCGCGCATTCGACGCTATCGGCGGCGAGGTCGTCAACGTAACCGCCGACGTCATCTACAACGGCCTCGCGGCATGCGAGGGCGCTTACGTGCGCCTTGTCGACATCAACGGAAGCGAGGCGAAGCGCCTCAAGCTGCTCGAGGCGATCAAAAACCCCGACTGCGGCTGGTTCTTCCGTCGCGACGCCCACACCTTCAAACAAATCCCCGGCACCCCCATAGCCTACTGGGCCAGCGACGCTCTTCTGGATGCGTTTGGAAACGTAAAGCAACTCAGTGAGTATGGCAAGCCGCGCCAGGGACTTGCTACTGGCGAAAACGCTCGTTTCGTTCGCGAGTGGTGGGAAGTCGATGATTGTAAGAGCGTCTATTCCTGTGGGTCAATTCAAGAGTCGATTGAAAGCGCTTGCAAGTGGTTTCCCTACAACAAGGGCGGCGATTTCCGCAAATGGTACGGAAATAATGAATGCGTCATCAATTGGGAGAACAATGGCGGCTTGGTTCGAGAGTTCTCGGGTTCAGTGATTCGAAATCCAGACTGTTTTTTCAAGCCTTCGATTACATGGTCAAAAATCTCGAGCGGGTCTATTGCGTTTCGCTTTAAGCCTGCTGGGCATATCTTTGATGTTGCGGGCACGAGCGTTTTTAGCGACGAGGAGTCACTCAAGTATCTCCAGGGAGCTTGTAACAGCTCCGTGATTATGCGTGTCGCAAGCATGCTTTCGCCGACGCTTAACTTCGAGGTAGGCCAAATCGCAACCTACCCGATCATTCAGAACGAGGAACAGGAGCTGTTGGTCAACGACATGGTCGACTCGTGTCGCGAAATATCAAAAACCGACTGGGATTCGTTTGAAACCTCCTGGGATTTCAAACGCAACCCCTTGGTTTAGGTGAGATTCATGTTCGAAACAGTATCAGCAAATAAGGTTGTGTTTGTTGAATCTAATCCTGCATGGGTTAAATGTGGTCTATCTCAAAAGTCACTGGGCCCTATACTTTCGCCGCTTCTAAGGTTCTTTGTTGTCGAAACTCCCGCTCCGGGATTGTCCAACAGAAGCGTTTCGGTCTCTGAATACGGATGGGATGCTCCTTGGAGAAAGCCTCAATATTTGAATAAAAAGCTAAAGGCAGCAAGCTCAAATAAGTCTTTATATTGGTCTGCCGCGGCTGTTGGTGATATGGAACAGGCTTTGCGTAATGCTGATTTGTTTGATTGCGCTGGCATCGAGTCAAAGCCCTTCGAGTCTGCTGCCTTTTATGATGCCAAAAGCAATCAAACGATCAGTTTGTTTTATCACTTACGAAATGGATTTGCTCACGGCAGATTCTGTGCATTTAAGTCAAAGGGCGATATATGGTTCGCTATCGAGGATGTTGCGGGAAAACGAAAGGATGACCCGGCAGGTGACATCAAAAGACTCACTGCAAGAATTCTAATCAAGAATTCGACTCTATGTAAATGGATGAAGCTGATAAAGGCTGGGCCTGATAATCGTTAATGGTACTACGACGGAGGATAGGGTTCGGTTTCGCGTGCGCTTCACAAGGCAATCGATTACGCTTTGGCTAAAAATGCAGTTATCTATAAGCCGACAACTTCATCGGATTACTATTTGGCTCAGGCTGCGGACTATATCTGTACCATTGAGTTCGCGAGTCTGAAATATCAGGCGAATAAGCAGACTAATACTGACCAGAAGTTTTTTGGTGGTAGTACTGCGTTTAAAAAAGGCTTACTAAAAGAAATAAGAAAGAAGGCTGTCGTCTAATGGACAGGCCTCGTATTGCATAAAAAATGCCGGAGGTAAGACCCCGGCTCTTGGAGGCCCCTCTATTCGAGGGTACCGACATCTTTATAACAGAAACCGCATGTCGGGTCTACACGAGACATTTCGCTCGATTTCCTGTTGACCTAAAAACAAAAATGCCGGGGGGATCCCCCGGCCCTTGACTGCCCTCCATAAAGGAGCGCAATCCATTTATACCATGGTTGCGATGCGAGCGGTGGCTCATTCGGCCTTCTTTTTCCTCAGCTTCTTGCTGAAGTTCTATTTAATGTGACAAAGGGACTGCCCCTTTGTCATATGGGGCGACGGGGTGTTTGTGCCCACGGCTGTGCGAAAATGCATGATAAACCGTCGCAACGGAGTCCAACGACGTCGCGGCGGTTCTATTATGGCCACCCGCCGGCTAAGTGAGTAGGCTTTTTTGGAAATGCTGAGCACCCGAAGTCTTTTCTTCAACAAACCCGCAGGTCACAGACTTGTGCTTTGGTGACGTGGTCGGCGATTCGACAAAAGCCTACTCACTTAGTCTTGAGAGACACTAACTGTCCTCAACGAGACCCCTGTCGGGGCGATTGATGCTCAAATGTAGCCAATTCGGGATGTGTCTCTTTTAGCTACCCCATGGCCACTACGACGCCAGCGTGGCGATGACGGCTTCGTCGCCGGCGTATATGAGGGTGTTGCCGTCGGGGATGATCGTTTGGCCGTCGCGCTTGAGCATCACGACGATAAACGGGTGCTTGCCTTGCGGCACGTCGCGCAGGCGCTGGCCGGCCAGGCGACCGTGGGGAGTTACGGTAACCTCGCGCAGCGTAACCTCGGCACGCTCTTCAAATGTCGGGGCAGCCATCACCAACAGGTCGCCTTCCTCGATTACAGTATCGCCGTTGGGCAGCACCGGGTGGGCACCGTCTCGCAGCACCAGGACCACCAGCATGTCCGTGACGCTGCCAATGCCGGCAAGCGAGCGACCGGCAAACGGATGGCCCGCGCCTACCTTGAGCTTGACAAACGACATGCCGTCCTCGTCGCGGTAATCATTAAAGGTACGGCGCACGTCGCCTGCCGCATCGATCATGTCGAGCCTTTTCGCCACTGCCGGCAGCAGCGAGCCCTGCACCACAATGCTCGATACGGCAATCACAAACACCAGGTCAAACAGGTCGTGTCCGCCGGGAACGCCGGCCACCACGGCAAAGAGGCTAAATACGACCGAAGCCGCGCCACGCAGGCCAGCCCAGCTTACGAGCGCCACCTGACGAGAGTTCGTCTTAAAGGGCGCCAACAGTAGGCCGACGGCGAAGGGGCGGCTCACAAAGAGCATAAACGCCATGAGCGCCAGACCCGGTAGCAGCATCTGCGGCAGGCGTGCGGGCGTCACGAGTAGACCTAGCAAGAAGAAGATGGTCATCTCGGCCATCTCGGTGAGAGTGTCGAAGAAGTGTGCCATCTCGATCTTGCCGGTGATGTCGCTGGCTCCCAGCACAATGCCGGTCAGGTACACGGCCAAAAAGCCGTTGCCGCCCAGATAGCTCGGCAGCGCGTAGGCCACGATGGCCACGGCAAACAAAAAGATGGTATGCGCGCCCTCGGCCGTTGCGTGCGCGCGCTCAATCAGGCGGCTGGATGCCCAGCCGATGGCAAGGCCCATTCCCACGCCTAGGATGATCTGCTTGGCCAGCAGCATGGGGATGTCGATGTTGCCGCCGGCCGCGAGGGTCGCGAGCACCGCGGTGAGCATGTAGGCGACGGGGTCGTTGGAGCCCGATTCGACCTCGAGTAACGAGTCGGTGCCGCCCTTTAGCGAAAGACTGTGCTCGCGCAGCACGCTAAAGACGCTGGCCGCATCGGTGGATGCCACGACTGATCCCAGCAGCAGGCCTCCAATCCGGTCGAAGCCCAGTACAAAATGCGCGAACGCACCGGCGACGCCGGCGGTGATGACGACGCCGAGCGTGCTCAGCAGCACCGCGGGCACGGCGACGGGTTTGGCACGGTCGATGTTGGTGTTAAAGCCGCCGTAGAACATGATGAACAGCAGTGCCGTGCTGCAGACGGTTTCGGTGAGCGCGTAGTCGCTAAAGTCGATGTGCGCCGGACCGTTGACGCCCAGCAGCATGCCGAGTGCGATAAAGATGAGCAGGGTGGGGAAGGGGAGCTTTTTGCCGACGGGTTTAATGGTCAGGCACAAAATGATGACGAGGCCGATAAAGAGAAGTATCTGGTTCATGGATGGTGTCCGCTCCTGGGTGGTTTGCGTGGCACGGTCAGTTGTCTGCGGTTATTTGTACCCAAAGATGGTGGGTTTATGGGCTTGGATTGCGGGCGTGCGCATTTTCGACACGAGGCTGCGATGCGAGCGTCGCTGGTCGGGGCGCTGGGCCAGACGGCGTGGCGTGAGCGGTGCGGGTTGACAGGCGTGCGCTGGCGACCGTTGACGGTATGCAACCCTTTCCAGCTTTATTGCAACGGAGTACAATGGGTAACGTTTAAGTTCAACTTGAAGTTTAGTTGCGGCGCCGGGCTTCGGCCGCAATGCAGGGAGAGGCGTACCATGGCGATCTATGTGACATCCGATGCTCACGGGCACGTGCGTGCGCTTGACGAGGCCCTGTCCAAGATTTCGCTGGCGTCCGACGATACGCTGTACGTGCTGGGCGACATGATCGATCGCGGGCCCGATCCGGTTGGCGTTATTAAACTCGTGCGCTCGCTACCCAACGCCCGCGTGCTCAAGGGTAATCACGAGCAGATCATGCTCGATGCCATCATTGGCCAGGATCCGCTCGATGCCGAGACATGGGATATCAACGGCGGTTGGACTACCCGTCAGCAGCTCAACGATATGGAATTTGAGGCGTACGAGGAGCTCGTGCGTTGGATGGCGACGCTGCCGCTCTATGCGGTGGCCGAGACTGACGAGCGCCCGTACCTGCTGGTACATGCCGGCATCCAGACCGAGGCGGCGCGGGCGTTTTTGCTTGAACATGGGGTTGATTGTGCCGATGGCGCGGGGGCGGTGGATGCCGATCGCGAGCTACTGAAGCAGATGCTTGCGGTGCAGTCGTCCGATGACTTGCTGTGGATTCGTCACGGCTACTGGGATGCGCCGACAGGGCTGCTTTCTGCCGACGGCAAGGGCCCGGTCGTGGTGAGCGGCCACACGCCCACGGTGTCGCTCGGGCGTTATTGCGAGGTGGGCGGCCTGGCGGGGCTCGATGAGGAGTCGGGCCGCGGGCAGATCGTGCGCCTGGGCGGCGACCAAACTGACCAGAATACTAAATTGGAAAATGAA
>CABPCW010000038.1 GCA_902406155.1 uncultured Collinsella sp. | reverse complement strand
GGGTATGGACGGCCGGTCCGGGTCCAGCCCCGTAATCCGGCATAGTTTTGAAATGGTTCTTGTCAACCAGCATTAACAATTACGTGGATTTGAACCGTAAGCGTTTATCAAGGCAATTTGGCAGGCATGTGAAGTGGGATCTTTGACAAAAAGAGGCCAGGCTATTTGCCAGGCCTCTTAATTCTCTGGTGGGCCCTCCGGGATTCGAACCCAGAACCCAGGGATTATGAGTCCCCTGCGCTAACCGTTGCGCCAAGAGCCCTTATAACGTGGTGGATATGATAGAGACCGTCAGAACCAGTCCCCTATCTTGAACCACGACGTGAAATACTACCATGCACGCGGCACCCGTTCAACGCACGATCTTGTCGACCAGGAGGATCATGGTGCCGCCTTTGACCTTGTGTGCCTATATGAAAAAAGGCCCCAACTTGCGTTGGAGCCTCATTCAATGCTCGGGTGGAGACGAGGGGGATCGAACCCCTGACCTCTTGACTGCCAGTCAAGCGCTCTCCCAGCTGAGCTACGCCCCCGTGACGAGAAGATACTATAGGGGAAGATCTTCGGGGATGCAAGGGGAAATTTTGGATTGATTTCCCCCTTACGGGTTTTCCTGGGACGGGATAAAACCCTGATGCAGCAAATACGCTATTGCGGCACCCATATGGACGGTTATTTTGGAGGTTGACCTGACTATGTTGCTGATGCCCGTGTCGGCTAGCAGGCCTAGGGGGCTGTGATCTAGTTCCCATTCTAAGCCGTGTTCGCTTATCTCTGTGTTGGGAGCGATGGCAATGATGGAGAAGGTTTTACCCTCGGCGCCCTCGATGGTCCAGGTCTCGTCCTGATGCAGGATTCTGGCCGTTACTTCGTCTTCTTCGATCCAGATGGGGGCGTCCGTATAGCCTGCCAGCAGACCTAACACAGACAGGGCCATGTCCGGGCGGCCGCCGGTGGCGCAAGTCGCAACCACTTCGGCACCCGGCCAGCGGCGGCGAACGGAATCGAGCGCCAGTGCCAGATCGGTATAGTCCTTGTAGGGGTTGTGGCGTTCTACTTCAAAATCGGCAGTGGCATCGACCAGAGCGCGTCCCTCATCGCTTACGGTGTCGGCATCGCCCACGTAGACGTCGCAGCTCAGGCCAGCGCCCAACAGGGCGTCCAGCCCGCGGTCTACGGCTACGATGTGGTCGCACTCCCCTGCCAGTTGACGCAGCAGATCCGCGCTCGCCACCACGGGCGAGCCACAGACCACTAATACTTTGCAAGCCACGGTACTCGCCTAGCCCTCAAACGAAAGTACGCGGGCCAGGACCAGGTCCTCATAACTGTCGATAAAGATGTCGCAGTTGTCACGCACCTCATCGCGCTCCATACGGCCGTGCGGATCATAGATGCCCACGCGCTTAAAGCCGGCGGTGCCAGAGCTCTTCAGGCCAAAGACGGCGTCCTCAAACACCCATGCGCGGTCAAACTTATGCCCATGGCGCTCCTCCAGGCGGCGCAGTGCCAGCTCATACACATCGGGGAACTGCTTGGAGCGTCCCGCCTCGCCGGTGGTGGTCACAAACTCCATGTAGGCATCGAGCCCGGCTCCCGCAAGCGCAGACTTAACCAGCTCGGCCGGCGTGGACGTAGCCACGCACATGGCAACGCCCGCCGTTTTCGCCTGCTCCAAAAATGCAAGGAGTCCCTCGCGCGGCGGCACCTTGGAGTAGCCATCGATCAGGATGTCGCCCAGCTCGCGATACAGCTCCTCACCATTCGCACCAATACCCCACGTATCGTGGTAGGCCTGGCACTCGTCCTCCAGCGAAAGATGCTCAAACTGGGCAAAATCATCGACCGTCACGTCAACTCCGTGGCGGTGCAATAACTCGGGCTGGGCATAAGCCCAAACGGGGGTGCTATTAACCAGTGTGCCGTCGCAATCGAAAATAAAAGCAACGTTGGAGGCGGCGGTCTGGGACATAAACGAACCTTTCAATGTCAAATGGTAAACATCCTGCTAAAAACGTTTTACCAAACGTCAGACTAACAATCTTGAAACCCTAATTGGTAAAACTGTCAAGAGTTTTACCACGGCAATTCTGCCAGTGGTCTAAACATGGCGCTTACCGATTAAACGCCGCCCTAAAACCACTTTCCTTCATAAAAGTAACGTACAGGTGTTATCGTAGTTTCTGCCGAAAGTTCCACCGAGCACGCGAGGTGGAACGAATCATAGAACTATCGCCGTCCCTTCGATTCGTGCAGCCTTGGACCTTTCGCATCTAGTCACCAAGGCAACACGCTGCCGCGTCATGATGGGATCAAACGTGAGCGATACAAAGCTAAAGCCAGCAACCAAAAAGCCCGCTACCCGTAAAGCCGCCCCGCACGCGCCGGAACTCTCTAAGGACGATGTCTATCTGTTTGGCATTGGCATGTGGGAGCGCAGCTGGGAAAAGATGGGCGCGCACCCCGACACGCAGAACCGTACGCGCGGCTGGCGCTTTTGCGTTTGGGCGCCCGACGTAAAGAGCGTCCATGTCATTGGCGAATTTAACGATTGGAATGAGGAAGCCAACCCGCTGGTGCCCGTGCATACGAGCGCTATTTGGGAAGGCTTTATTCCTGGCGCCGAACAGGGCCAGCTCTATAAATACCTTATCGAGACCAACGAGGGCGAAAAGCTCTACAAGGCCGATCCGTATGCCTTTAAGGCCGAGTGCCCTCCGGGTACTGCGAGCGTGCTGTGGACACTCGACGGCTATAAGTGGAACGATGCCGCGTGGCTCAAGCGCCGCGCTGGCCACAACCACATGTCGCAGCCGCTCAACATCTACGAGGTGCATATTGGCTCGTGGAAGCGCCACGGCGATGCGCCGCAGGGCGAGCCGGACGAGTACGGCAACTACCCAGGCCCCATGGACCCCTTCCCCGCGCAGCGCGGCGAGTTTTACACCTACGACGACCTGTCGGTGGAGCTCGTGGATTACGTGCGCGACATGGGCTACACGCATATCGAGGTCATGCCGCTCATGGAGCATCCCTTCGATGGCTCCTGGGGCTACCAGACGACCGGCTACTATGCCGCCACGTCGCGCTACGGCAACCCGCAGCAGCTCATGCACTTTATCGATGCGTGCCACGAGGCAGGCATTGGCGTGATCATGGACTGGGTACCCGGCGGTTTTTGCGCCGACGCCCATGGCCTTGCCTCCTTTAACGGCCACATGCTGTTTGAGCACGAGATTCACCCCAACTGGGGCACGCACAAGTTTGACTTCGCCCGCGGCGAGGTCCGCTCCTTCCTTGTCTCCAATGTGCTGTATTGGCTCGAGAACTTCCACGTTGACGGCATTCGCATGGACGGCGTGTCCAGCATGCTGTATCTCAACTTTGGCATTGACGATCCGGGCCAAAAGAAGTTCAACAAGTACGGTACCGAGGAGGACCTGGACGCCAGCGCGTTTATCCGCCAGGTCAACTGCGCCGTGGAGGCCCACTACCCTGACGTGATGATGATGGCCGAGGAGTCCACCGCGTGGCCGCTCGTGACCTACCCGCCGCAGGACGGCGGCCTGGGCTTCCACTACAAGTGGGACATGGGCTGGATGAACGACACCCTGCACTACATGCAGACCGATTTTCCGTGGCGCCCCGGCAACCACGGGCTGCTCACGTTCTCCATCATGTACGCCTTTACCGAGAACTTCATTTGTCCGCTGAGCCACGACGAGGTCGTGCACGGCAAGTGCTCGCTCATCGGCCGTATGCCGGGCGACTGGTGGCGCCAGTTTGCCGGCCTGCGCACGCTGGCGTTCTACCAGATGACGCACCCCGGTGCCAAGCTCAACTTTATGGGCAACGAAATCGGTCAGTTTATCGAGTGGCGCTACTACGAGTCCATTCAGTGGTTCCTGACCGAGCAGTACGAGACCCATAAGCATCATCAGGCGTTCATTAAGGCGCTCAACCACCTGTACACCGCCGAGCCCGCCCTGTATGAGCGCGGCTACACCGACGACGGCTTTACCTGGATCGACGCGGACAACTCCAAACAGTCCATCGTGAGCTTTGTGCGCCAGGGCGAGAATGTCGAAGACGACCTGGTGATCCTGATCAACTTTGACCCGGCGAGCTACGAGAGCTTCCGCGTGGGCGTGCCACGCGAGGGTGACTGGGAGGTCATCTTCGATTCCGACCGTCCCGAGTTTGGCGGAAGCGGCTATGCCGGCGAGGAGCCCTACACCTGCTCGAGCGAGCCCTATCCCTGGAACGGGCAAATGGACTCCATTGAGATTAAGGTGCCCGGTCTGGCAGGCGTGGTGCTTAAGCGCCGCGGTCCCAGCAGCTATAAGCCGCCCGTGGTCGAGGAGCCCAAGGCTGCGCCCAAAAAGCGTATGTCTTCGGTGAAGCCCAAGCCTGCGGCTGCTAAGAAGGCTCTGGCCAAGGCGAAGGCTGCCAAGCCCGCTGCCAAGGCTTCGGCCAAGTCCACCACGGCCAAAAAGGCAGCCACCAAAAAGGCCTCTCCCAAGGCTAAGGCAGCTGCCGCTAAGGCTCCTGCTAAGAAAGCGTAACAAAGGCGTTACCACTGTAATTACCCGCCCCGCGGGGGCGTAGGATACAAGTCATAACCGTTCCGGGAGAAACATCCCCGGGGGAAAGGAACGTATGAATAAGATCTTCGACAACAAGCAGGAGTTTACCGAGCTCTATCGCGATGCCGTCATGAGCATCAGCGGCAAGAGCGTCGAGGCCGCCAGTGACCTCGACCGCTTTAACGCCCTGGCCAAGCTCGTGGCCGAGAAGGCGCGCACCGTTGCCACCAAGAGCGACGCCCGCGCCACCGCCGAGGGCAAAAAGCGCGTGTACTACTTCTCGATCGAGTTTTTGATCGGCCGCCTGCTCGACAACTACCTGCTCAACTTTGGCGTGCGCGACATGGTCGCCGAGGCGCTCGACGACATGGGCTTTGACCTGTCCGTCATCGAGAACCAGGAGCCCGATCCGGCCCTGGGCAACGGTGGCCTGGGTCGTCTGGCCGCATGCTTCTTGGATTCCATGGCAGCCGAGGGCATTGCCGGCTACGGCAACGGCATGCGCTACCGCTACGGCCTGTTTAAGCAGGAGATCGTCAACGGCAGCCAGGTCGAGGCCACCGACGAGTGGCTCACCCACGGCTATCCCTGGGAGGTCCGTCGTCAGGACAAGGCCGTGACCATCAAGTTTGGTGGCCGCGTTGAGGGCTTTGAGGAGGACGGCCGCACGTTCTATCGCACGGTGGACACGCAGGACATCCTGGCCGTTCCCTACGACATCCCCGTGGTGGGCTATGCCGGCGAGACCGTCAACAAGCTGCGCGTCTGGGCCGCCGAGCCGGTCGAGGAGCACTTCGATCTGGAGGCCTTCAACCGCGGTGACTACGCCCTGGCCGATGCCGAGCGCGCCGAGGCCGAGGCCATCAGCGCCATCCTCTACCCCAACGATGCCGGCGAGCACGGCCGTCTGCTGCGCCTAAAGCAGGAGTACCTGTTTGTTTCGGCCGGCATCTACAGCCTGCTCGACACCTTTGAGAAGGAGCACGGCGAAAACTGGGAGCTGCTGCCGCAGTTTGTGGCCATCCACACCAACGACACGCACCCCGCTATGTGCGGCCCCGAGCTCATGCGCATCCTCATCGACGAGAAGAAGCTCGAGTGGGATGACGCCTGGAACATCGTAACGCAGGTCGTGAGCTACACCAACCACACCATCCTGCCCGAGGCCTTGGAGAAGTGGCCTATCGGCACGTTCTCCAAGCTCCTCCCCCGCGTGTACCAGATCATCGACGAGATCAGCCGTCGTTGGCACGAGTCGTTCGACACCACGCAGGAGGGCTGGCAGGAGTGTCTGCGCCAGACCGCCATTCTGTGGGACGGCGAGATTCGCATGGCCAACCTGTCCGTGATCTGCAGCCACAGCGTCAACGGCGTGGCCAAGATCCATTCCGACATCATCAAGAACATCGTGCTCAAGGACTTCTATGCCCTGACGCCCGAGAAGTTCAACAACAAGACCAACGGCATCTCGCACCGTCGCTTCTTTGCCGAGGCTAACCCCACCTACGCCAAGCTCGTGACCGAGGCCATTGGCGATGGCTGGCTCAAAGACGCCTTTGAGCTTGAGAAACTCAAGGAGTTTAAGGACGACACCGAGTTCCTGAAGGCCGTGGGTGCCTCCAAGCGCGCCAACAAGGAGCGTCTGGCCGCCTACGTTAAGGCCGAGACCGGTCTGGTTATTGACCCCAACACCGTCTTCGATGTCCAGGTAAAGCGCTTCCACGCCTATAAGCGCCAGCTCATGAACATCATGAAGGTGATGGACATCTACAACCGTCGCATCGCCGATCCTAACTTCCACGTGACGCCGACGACCTTCATCTTTAGCGGCAAGGCCGCCTCGAGCTACACCTTTGCCAAGGAGACCATCCGCCTCATTAACTCCGTGGCCGACGTCATCAACAACGATGCCCGCGTCAACGAGGTCATGAAGGTCTGCTTTATCCCCAACTTCCGTGTGAGCAACGCTCAGCTCATCTACCCGGCCGCCGAGATCTCGGAGCAGATCTCCACGGCCGGCAAGGAGGCCTCGGGCACGTCCAACATGAAGCTCATGATGAACGGCGCCATTACGCTGGGCACCCTCGACGGCGCCAACATCGAGATCGCCGACCTGGCCGGCCGCGAGAACGAGGCCATCTTTGGCCTGACCGCTCCCGAGGTCGAGCAGCTCTGGGCATCCAACAGCTACTTTGCGTGGGATACCCTCAACGGCGACCGCGAGCGTCTGGGCCGCGTGATGGACGAGCTCAAGGACAACACGTTTGCGGGTCTTTCGGGCAACTTCGAGAGCATCTACAACGAGCTCATGAACAACAACGACCCCGACCTGGTCATGGCTGACTTCCGTAGCTACGTGGATGCATGGGAAAAGCTCACCGGTAGCTACGGCGACCAGGAGACCTGGAACCGCAAGGCCCTGCTCAACACCGCCTCGAGTGGCTGGTTCTCGTCCGACCGCACCATTCGCGAGTATCGCGACGAGATCTGGCACGCATAAAGCGCGCGAGCTCCCTTTGCCGCACGGCATTACTCGACGGGCGTGACAGTGCGCCGCGCCCGTCGCTAATGGGTTAGGAACATCGATGACAGAAGGAGAAATCGATGAGTAAGAAAGAATGCATCGCGATGCTCCTCGCAGGAGGACAGGGCAGCCGATTGGGGGCACTCACCCAAAAGATCGCCAAGCCGGCGGTTAGCTTTGGTGGCAAGTTCCGCATTATCGACTTTTCGCTCTCCAACTGCTCCAACTCGGGCATCGACACGGTGGGCGTTCTGACGCAGTACCGTCCCTACCTGCTGCATGCCTATGTGGGCTCCGGCGAGGCCTGGGATCTGGACAGCCGCGACGGCGGCGTGTCGATCCTGCCGCCGTACGAGACGCAGACCGGTGGCGCCTGGTATGCGGGCACGGCCGACGCCATTACGCAGAACCTCGACTACATCAAGGCCAACGACCCCAAGTACGTCCTGATTCTTTCGGGCGATCACCTGTATCGCATGGACTACCGCAAGATGCTCAAGACGCACATTGAGAACAACGCCGACCTCACGGTGAGCGTTATGCCCGTGCCGTGGGAGGAGGCCAGCCGCTTTGGCATCCTGACCACCGACCCCGAAGACGGCCGCATCACCAAGTTCACCGAGAAGCCCGAGAAGCCCGATTCGAACCTCGCGTCCATGGGCATCTACATCTTCTCGGCCGACGTGCTGATCGAGGCGCTCGAGGAGGACGCTCTGGACCAGCGCTCGAGCCACGACTTTGGCAAGGACATCATCCCCAAGCTGCTCGGTGAGAACAAGCGCCTGTACAGCTACGAGTTCCACGGCTTCTGGAAGGACGTCGGCACCATCGCCAGCTTCCATGAGACCTCGATGGACCTGCTGGGTAACAACCCCGAGTTCGATCTGTTCGACAAGAACTTCCCCATCATGTCCAACATCACCACGCGTCCGCCGCACTACATTGGCCCGGACGGCCGCCTGGACGACTGCCTGGTCTCCAACGGCTGCAAGATCTACGGCACCGCTCGCCACTCGATCCTTTCGACCGATGTCATCATCGAGGAGCGCGCCGTGGTCGAGGACTCTGTGCTGCTGCCGGGTGCGCACGTTAAGAGCGGCGCACACATCTGCCGCGCTATTTTGGGCGAGAACTCCACGGTCGAAGAGGGCGTGAAGCTCGGCTCTGTCGATACCACCAAGGATACGGCCGTCGTTGGAAATGACGTCGTTATCGGGAAGGGGGAATGATCCGATGATCAATCGTAAGGCCATCGGTTATATCACCGCTAACTACTCTTCGTCCTACGGCAGTGTCCTGCTCAAGGACCGCCCCATCGCGTCCGTTCCGTTTTTGGGCCGCTACCGCCTGATCGACTTTCCGTTGTCCAACATGATGAATGCCGGCATCAAGACCGTTGGAGTCGTCATGCCGGGTAACTACCGCTCGCTGATCGACCACGTGGGCTCGGGCAAGGACTGGGGCCTGGACCGCAAGAAGGGCGGCCTGTTCATGGTCCCCGGCAACGCGTATGGCACCACCAAGGGCGGCATGCGCTTCCTGCTGCGCGACATCATTTCCAATAAGACGCTGTTCCAGCGCTCGGACAAGCCCTATGTTGTGATGATGGGTACCAACATCATCTTTAACATGGACCTCAACACCATCATCGAGGCGCACGAGAACTCCGGTGCCCAGATGACCGTGGTGTACTGCAAGGCCACGCGCAACGTCGATGACGAGACCAAGCTCGAGATTAACGAGAACGGTCGCCTGACGGGCGTGAGCGCCGGCGTCGTGTACGGCGACAACGCCTCCATGGACTGCTGCATCGTCAACCGCGAGACGCTGCTCGAGATCATCGACCACTACCAGGCCGCCGACTATCTGGACCTGCTCGAGGCACTCCAGGGCGACTTTGGCAACATCGACGTGTGCAGCTACGAGTACAAGGGCGAGGTCGTGGGCGTATTTAGCGAGAAATCGCTGTATCGCCGCAGCATGGACCTGCTCGACCAGACCGTGGCCGACCAGCTCTTCGATCCCGAGCGCCCGATCCTGACCAAGGCTCACGACGTGCCGCCTTCGCGCTATGCGACCGGCAGCCACGCCTGCAACTCGATCATTTCGGCCGGCTGCATCATCAAGGGCACCGTGCGCAACTCGATCCTGTCGCGCGGCGTCGTGGTTGAGGAGGGCGCCTCGGTGACCAACTCGATCATCAACCAGAGCTGCATCATCAAGAGCGGCGCACGCGTTGAGAACGCCATCCTGGACAAGAACAACGTGGTCCCCACCAACACCGAGCTTCGCGGCACGCCCGAGAACATCCTGGTGCTGGGCAAGGCTCCGTTAACTTCCGACACCACCATCGTACGTTAACGTTGGCACCGCAACATCGCTCGTAACATGTAGAATAGCCGCCCGGTTTGTGCCAGGCGGCTATTCTCGAATTGCAACATGGGAGACAATATGGCAGATTCCAGCAAAAAGATGCAGATCGTGTTTGCCTCGGCCGAGTGCGCACCGTTTGTAAAGACCGGTGGCCTGGGCGACGTGGCGGGCTCGCTGCCTGCGGCGCTTGTGCGCGCCGGCGCCGAGGTCATCGTCATGGTGCCCAAGTACGCCACCATCAAGGACGAGTACAAGGCGCAGATGGAGCACTTCTCCGACTTTTACGTGAGCTTGGGCTGGCGCAATGAGTACTGCGGACTCGAAAAGCTCGAGCACGACGGCGTCACCTATATGTTCATCGACAACGAGCGCTACTTTGCGCGCGACTATCCGTACGGCTTCTTTGATGACGGCGAGCGCTTTGCGTTTTTCTCCAAGGCCATCACCGAGAGCCTGCAGCACCTGCCGGCCGGTTTTGAGTGTGACATCCTGCACTGCAACGACTGGCAGACGGCGCTGGCGCCCGTATTCTTGCGCGAGTTCTACCAGGGCCTGCCGCTGTACGACCGCGTCAAGACCGTGTTCTCGATCCACAACGTGGCGTTCCAGGGCCAGTTTAGCGACACTGTGATGGAGGACATCCTGGGCGTGGCGCATATTCCGGCGGCCGCCTCGCAGCTGCGTTGCGACGCCTGCAGCATCAACTACATGCTGGGCGCGCTGCGCTATGCCGATGCCATCACTACGGTGAGCCCCACCTATGCCAACGAGATCCAGACGCCCGAGTTTGGCGAGGGCCTGGACGGTGTGCTGCGCGAGCGCTCCTACGCGCCGCAGGGCATCCTCAACGGCATTGATGTGGCGGGCTTTGACCCGGCGACCGACAAGCGCATTGCCGCCAACTACACGGTTGATGACCGTTCCGGCAAGGCCGTGTGCAAGGCCAAGCTGCAGGAAGAGCTGGGGCTCGAGGTTCGCGACGACCGTCCGCTCATGGTGATGGTCACGCGCCTGACGCGCCAGAAGGGCATGGACCTGGTTATGTACGCGCTCGACCGCATTCTGGCCGGCGGCGTTCAGGTGGCCGTGCTGGGCACGGGCGACCGCGACTACGAGGACGGCCTGCGCTACTTCCAGGACAAGTACCCCGGCACCATGGCCGCGCGCATCGAGTTCGATCCTGCGCTGTCGCAGCGTATGTATGCCGCCGCCGACATGTTCCTGATGCCTTCGAAGTTTGAGCCCTGCGGCCTGTCGCAGATCATCGCCATGCGCTACGGCACCCTGCCCATCGTGCGCGAGACCGGTGGCCTGAAGGACACCGTGCAGCCGTACAACGAGTTTACCGGCGAGGGCACGGGATTCTCGTTTAGTAACTTTAACGGTGACGAGATGGGCGACGCCGTGTTCCGTGCGGCACGCCTGTTCTGGGATAACCGCGACGCTTGGAACCAGCTGGTCACGCAAGCCATGAGCCAGGACTTTAGCTGGACGCGCTCGGCCGATAAGTATCTGGACCTGTATTTCTTTATGCACCCGGAGATTGAGAGGCCGGCGGCGCCGGTTGAGGCGGCGGTGGCTGACGAGGAGCCCGCGCCTGTCGAGGAGCCTGTCGTAGCTGAGGCTGCCGCACCTGTTGAGGAGCCTAAGGCCGAGGAGCCTGTCGCTGCTGAGGAGACCAAGGCCGAGGCGAAGCCCGCTGCTGATGCCGAGATTAAGCCCGCTGCGAAGCCTGCCGCTAAGAAGACGACGGCCCGCAAGACGACGGCTAAGAAGGCCACGGCGAGCAAGTCTACAACTGCGAGCAAGACCTCTGCAGCCAAGACCACTGCCACTAAGGCCACCGCCGCAAAGACGGCTACAGCCAAGGCAACGACCACGCGCAAGCGCACCACCGCAGCTGTCAAGAAGGCCGCCGAGGCCGAGGTCGTTCCCGAGGTAAAGGCCGAGACCGCTGCAGCCGAGGTTAAGCCCGCGGCAAAGGCTCCGGCCAAGACCGCCGCCAAGAAGACGACCGCGTCCAAGAGCACAACCAAGACCCCTGCCACCAAGAAAGCTACAGCTACCAAGGCCACTGCAACGAAGGCTGCCGCAAAGCCGGCCGCCAAGGTCGAGGAGACGCCTGCCGAGTCCAAGGCGGAGGCAACCGTCGAGGCCAAGCCTGCCGCCAAGACCACCTCGCGCAAGCGCACGACGACAGCCAAGAAGACCATGGCAAAGACCGCAACTCCCAAAGCAGAGACTAAGCCCGCTGCTGCCAAAGAGGAGCCCAAGGCCGAGGTAAAGGCCAAGCCGACGCCGAAGGCCGCTGAGGTCAAGGCCGCACCGAAGGCAGAGGCTAAGCCCGAGCCTGCCAAGGAGACTCCGGTCTCCCCCGCCACTCCGGCCGAGGAAAAGGCTCCGACCAAGAAGACCTCCGTCCGCAAGGCAACTGCCACCCGCAAGCGCCGCTAATCCTGACGATTAAAACTTAATCCTCAACGCAAAAGAGGGCGCCCCAAGCAGGCGCCCTCTTCTTGGTTGAACCCCGCATTAAAAAGAGGGCCGGTTTACTACGACAAAATGGCTCCGGCCGACCACGGCGAGTAATCATCGAAATTGGCAACGCTTCTACCTGCAGTTTTAATATCACTAAAATGACTGTGGTTGAGATCATTCAATTCGTCGTAGTAAACCGGAGCTGTTTTGTTTGGCTACAAATACTATCTACATAGGCGTTTTCGAGTATCGCGATAATGTGGATGGTAAAACGATTTTCTAGGACAACCGTTCGCCGATAATGAGCGGCTGTAGTTTATACAACTAAAGTGCAACGATATACTTAAGTACTGTGCGTTTAGCCCATGGCCCGCAGGCCATGACTGTATAGAACTGGACCGTACTATGAGATTGATTCACAACAGCCGCCTGCCGCAGTTTCGCACTCCGTTTGGCGCTGTGACCACTGGAACTTCCGTTGCACTCTCGGTGATTTTGGAGGATGCCGACCCCAACCAGGCAACGCTTACGCTGCGCACCTGGGTCGATGAAATCGGTGAGTCTCTGTATCCCATGACGCACGAGGGCGACGGCATATTTACTGCAGAGCTTGAGTGCACCGAGCCCTGTCTTATCTGGTACAGCTTTATCTGCAATATCGAGGGCCAGCCCGAGGTTCGCCTAGGCGCGCCGCAAGGTCGCACCGGCGGCGAGGGCGTAACCTACGACTACGCCGAAGTGCCGTCGTTCCAGGTCACCGTCTACAAGCACCGCGAGAACCGTCCCACCTGGTACGAGCGCGGTATGGTCTACCAGATCTTCCCCGATCGCTATGCTCGCGACGAAAACTGGCGCGAGCGCACGCTGGCCGAAGTCGAAAAGCCACGCAACGGAATCCAGCGCCGCATGGTCGAGGACTGGAACGAGCCGCCCGTGTACGAGCGTGCCGAGGACGGATCCATCAAGACCTGGGACTTTTACGGCGGCTCGCTCAGGGGTATCCAAAATGACCTGCCCCGCATCGCCGAGCTGGGCTTTACGGCCATCTACCTCAACCCCATCTTTGAGGCCGCGAGCAACCACCGCTACGACACGGCCGACTACACCAAGATCGACCCAATCCTGGGCACCGAGCAGGATTTTACCGAGCTGTGCCAGGCAGCCGAGAAGCTGGGCATCTCCATCATCCTGGACGGCGTCTTTAACCATACGGGTGACGACTCCATCTATTTCAACCGCTACGGCAACTACCCCGGCGTGGGCGCGTGGCAGAGCGAGGACTCGCCGTGGCGCGATGCGTTTTATTTCCACGAGGACGGCTCGTACGACTGCTGGTGGGGCGTGGGCAACATGCCCGCCATCAATGAGAGCTCTGAGCTGGTACGCGAGCGGCTCCTGGGCAAGGACGGCGTGATCCGTAAATGGCTACGTGCCGGCGCTCATGGCTGGCGCCTAGACGTGGCCGACGAGCTTTCCGATGACTTCCTGGCCGAGATCAAAAAGGCCGTGCTCGCCGAGAAGCCTGATGCACTGTTGCTCGGCGAAGTCTGGGAAGACGCCTCCAACAAGATCAGCTACGGCCATCTGCGCCGCTATCTGCAAGGCTCCGAGCTGGACTCTGCTATGGATTACCCCTTCCGCGACATGGTCATCGGCTTTTTGATGGGCTACAAGAACGCCTACCAGGCAGCCGAGGATATCGAGACCCTGCGCGAGAACTATCCGAGCGAGGCATTGTCCTGCGCGCTCAACCTGCTGTCGAGCCACGACCGCCCGCGTATCATCTCGGTGCTCGGCGGCGGCCCCGACGAGTCGCAGCTGCCCGAGTGTGAACGCAGCAAATGGCGCTTGGACGAGAACTCGATGGGCCTGGCCAAGAGCCGTTTTTGGCTCGCCACGCTCATGCAGATGACTTTCCCCGGCGTGCCTTCGATCTACTACGGCGACGAATACGGCCTGGAGGGTCTAACCGATCCGGGCAACCGCCGCACCCTGCCGACCAAGGACCAACTGCACGACTTCGACACACTGGCTATTGTCAAAAACGCCTCCGCCGTACGCCGCGCACTGCCGTTTATGATCGACGGCGAGATCAAGGCCTTCGCGCTCAACGACGAGGTGCTGGCATACAACCGCACGGGCAAGGATGGCGAGTCCGCGACGGTTATCATCAACCGTAGTCTGCGCAATTCGCACCGCGTGACGATTCCGGCGCTCGACGAATGCGCGAGTGACGTGATCAGCGGTCACGAGTGCGAGATCCACAACGGCACGGTCACGCTCGATTTGTATCCGCTGGGCTCGTCGATCATCTATCACCATGCCGAGCAGCGCTTGCAGGAGCCGCTCGATCACGGCGCGGGCGTTGTGTGCCATATCACCTCGGTACCGACCGATGACGGCAAGCCCGGCACGATCGGCGCACCCACGCGTCGCTTTATCGACCATCTGTCCGCTATGGGCATGCGCTACTGGCAGGTCCTGCCTGTCAACCCCACGGACTTCTTCCGCTCCCCTTACGCCGGGCCTTCGGCCTTTGCGGGCAATATTGACCTGCTGCCCGAGAGCCAAGAGGAGCTGGCGGCCGACTTTGAGACTTGGAAGGCCCGTGGCGGCGAAGATGCCGATCCGCTCTACACCGCGTTTAAACATCGCAACGCCGATTGGCTCGAGAAATACTGCGTCTACACGGCCGTTAAGAAGTACTTTGAGGGCGAGTCGCGCCACGATTGGCCGGCGGATGTCGCGCGCTACAACGAGCACCTGATTGACGACAAGCGTTTTCACGATGAGGCAGAGCTGCAGGCGTACATGCAGTACCGCTTTGACCTAGCCTGGTGCGAGCTCATGAACTACGCGCACAAGAAGGGCATCGAGGTCATCGGCGATATCCCGATGTATGTCTCGGACGATTCGGCCGATGCATGGAGCGAGCCCGAGAACTTCTGGCTTTCCGATACCGGCAAGGCGATTGAGATTTCTGGCGCGCCGCCCGACAATTTTGCGCCCGAGGGCCAGGTGTGGGGCAACCCGACGTTCCGCTGGGACCACATGAAGCAGAACGACTACCGCTGGTGGATGGACCGTCTGCGTCGCGCGTTCTCGCTCTACGACCGCGTGCGCCTGGACCACTTCCTGGGATTCCACAGCTACTTTAGCATTCCCGCAGGAAAGGCCTGCGCCGACGGTCGCTGGCTGGCGGGCCCGGGCAAGGACCTGTTCCAGACCGCCTACGACGAGCTGGGACCGCTCAATTTTATCGCGGAGGATCTGGGGTATCTGACGCCCGGTGTTCGCGCCATGGCTTCGACCTGTGGCTTCCCCGGTATGGATGTGCTTGAGTTTAGCGATTACGACGTCCGCTGCGGCGTGCACCCCACGCCGGGCAAGATTCTGTACACCTCGACGCACGACACGTCGACGCTCGCCGGTTGGTGCACGCGTTCCTTTGCAGGCGGCGATGAGCCGAGCGGTGTTGAGGTGGCGGCCAAGCTGATGGGCGACGCACTGGCAAGCGACGCTCCGCTTGTGATGATGCCGCTGCAGGATGTACTGGGGCTAGGCGACGATGCACGTATGAACGTACCGGGCGTGGCCACGGGCAACTGGACCTGGCAGGCCGATGAGGCCGACGTTGCGGCCGCCGAGGGCAAAACTGCACAGCTCCTGCGCAACACCCATAGATTCTGGGGCGAAGCGTGATAAAACCCCCGATATAGGGTACAGTTACAGCTGTTTGAATTTATGCGGGCAGAGCGATCTGCCCGCTTTGTGCTGAAAAGGAAGTATTATGGCGCGCTACGATTACAAGTGCTCGAGCTGCGGCAACGTGTTTGAGGTTGAGCATCCCATGTCCGAGACCCCCGAGATCGTGTGCCCGAGCTGCGGTGCCCCGGCGGCCAAGACGTTCTCGGCAAGCGGCATCAAGTTTGAGGGCAGCGGCTTCTACAACACCGACCAGCGAAGCGGAGGCTCCAGCACCAGCGCCACCAGCGGCTGCTGTGCCAACTGCCCACACAACCACTAGCGTCAAGCGGTCCCGCTACCCAGATTTCCCTATGAGTTGCGGTGAAATAGTTCCTGAATCAGCCCATTCAACGCCCAAACAGGAACTATTTCACCGCAACTTTTCTATAGATTTGATTTCGGAATGATGCTAGGTTTGTAACATTTCAAAACTCTACCGGATTACGGGGCTGAATTGGCAACCTCTATCCATTACAGTAATTTGCAAATTTCAACAAGCCATCTACCTGCGGTTTTATTTAGATCATTTTTGCTGTGGTCGGGCATCACCAATCTAGCCCCGTAATCCGCCCTACTTTTGATAACAGCAAGTATGAAACGGGGCTATTTTTACCACTCTTTACCTCTATTGCGATCTCCGCTCGCATGACCTCCTGAGTTGCGGTGAAATAAGGACTGTTTGGCGGGTAGATGCCGCTATTCAATCCCTATTTCACCGCAACCTAGTAGTTACTGGCGGACCAGGCGGGCGCAGAAGTGGCCGTCGTAGGAGTCCGCATTAACGGGGACACTTTGGAAGAGGCCTCGAGCGTTTTGGCGTAGGGTGACGAGGCTCTTGGCATGATCGTACTCGGGCAGTTGCAGAATCTGAGCTTCGGAAAGCGGTGCCACACTAAAGCCGGCGCCCTCGGGAGAGGCCAGGAAGGCATCCACGACCTGCGTATTCTCGCCATCAAAAACCGAGCAGGTGGCATAGATAAGTTCACCGCCAGAAGCCACGCGCGCAGCTGCTTCCTTGAGCATCGTCAGCTGCAGGCGGGGCAGCTCAGCCGTAACATCGTTCTCGGTCAGACGCCACGGAATCTCGGGGTGGCGGCGCATGGTGCCGGTGCCAGAACACGGCGCATCGATAAAGACCGTGTCGAACAGGGCGGGTTCGCCAAGCATCGCGTCAAATGACGTGAGCACTTCATTGAGCTCGCAGGCATCGCCCGACACCGTACGAACACCCGAGATACCCGCCTTATGCAGGCGCGCGAGATTCTGATCGCACTTACGATCGTGCAGATCGAGCGCAGTATGCTGACGCTCGTAACCGGCACGCTTGGCCTGGCACATCATCACATAGGTCTTAGTGCCGCGACCGGCGCCAATCTCAAGGCAACGGCCGGGACGTGTCGCGGCAGTAGCGATAAGCTGAGCGTTGAGGTCAGAGGCAACCGCGGCAGCACGCTCAAACACGCCCGATGCAACCGTGACCTGCGCATCGACCGGAGCATGGCAGCCCGGGAAGACAGGCGCAACGAGCTGCGAGATATACGGGTCGTCCTTGGTCGCAAACGCATTCTCGTGCAGCGCAAGCGGCGCGGGGGCCAGATTGCCGGCAAAGTTCAGCGCGCCCTCGGGCGTATCAAACGAGGCCATAATGCGAGCGCACAGCCAGCGAGGAAGACCCATTAAACGAGACAGGCGAACCAGGCGGCGCTCGGACTCATCCACGTCGGATGCCGTGGCGAAGTCTTCAACGTTGTCCGCAACCTTGTGCAGCACCGCGTTAGCCAGGCTCGCGGCAGACTTAGCACCGCTGCGCACCAGTTCAACACCCTGGCTCACGGCAACACGGCCAGGCGTATGCAGATAAAGCATCTCGAAGGCCGAGATGCGAAGCGCCATGCGAACGCGCGGCGCGACCTTTTTGGGCTTATCCAAAAACTGATCGAGCAACTCATCCAAAACGCCCTGCGTGGCGGCGACACCGAGCGCTAAACGAGCGGCAAAAGCGGAATCGCGCTGGTCAATGGCCTTGGCGGAAGCACGGGAAGACAACACGTCGCGTGCGTACATACCGCGGCGATCGGCCTCCATCAACACGTCGAGCGCAAGCTTGCGCGCGGGAGACAACTTACTCATGACAGTACACCCCACCTAAGTTCGGCACCCTGCAGGCCGGCAGCCCAGGCAGAAGCAGCCATGGCACGCTTACCATCGGGCTTAACCTCGAGCAGTTCAACAGCGCCATCGGAAAGGCCCAGGTAAACACGCTTGCTCTTGACGGCAACAGCGCCCTCGCCAAGCGACACATCGGCCGGCGCAGCATCGAGCACGCGAACCGTCTTGCCAGCAATCACGCAACGAGCAGGCGCGGTATCGGACGAAGCGAGCACATGACGAACGCAATCGAGCGCCGCCATCTGCGGATCAAGACGCATCTCCTGCTTGGAAATCTTGGCGGCATGAGTGACGAGCGACTCATCCTGCTCAGTCCACACAGCGCTGCCATCGGCAAGCGAAGGAAGCGTATCGGCAAGCAACTTACCGCCAAGCTCACCAAGCTCCATCGTGAGCGCCTCGGCATGCTTACCGGTAACCGACGTAGACGCCTGGGCACAATAAGCGCCGGTATCCACGCCATGCCCAATGCGCATAATAGAAACGCCAGCAACCTCGTCACCAGCAAGAATGGCACGCTGAATGGGAGCAGCGCCACGCCAACGAGGCAGCAGCGAAGCATGAACATTCACAATACCAAGCGGCGCCATATGCAGCACCTCATCAGGCAAAATGCAGCCATAGGCAGCCACACAGAAAATATCAGCCTGCGCAGCCTGGAGCGCCTCAACAACCTCAGGCGTCATACGATTGGCCTCAACAACCGACAGGCCAAGCTCAAGCGCCTTGGCCTTAACAGGAGAAGGCTCAAGCTTCTTACCACGCCCACGAACAGCATCGGGACGAGTAATAACAAGCGCAATCTCGTTCCCAGCCTCAACAAGCGAAGTCAGCGAAGGCACAGCAAAATCAGGCGTACCCATAAACACAATACGCATAAAGAACGTCTCCCCTCAAGCAAAGCCGAGACGGCTACAAACAACAGCGGAAAGCCAAGTACCCAGCCCATCCGCAATAACAATTCAACAAGAACAAATATACCCAAAACCAAAGAAAGAGCCGCAATAAAAGCAGCTCTTCCAACAAAGCAATTATCAGCGAAGACGCCTATCCCTGACCCAACGGCACCCGGGCGAGACAAGCAGCGTCAACGCAGTCCCCGGGGCGCCCGCCTATATCGTCCCGCGCGCAGTTTCGCAGCGCAGCGAGAATGTTTGAGCACGGAACATCTCCAGCATCTCCAGCCAGATCTCATCATGCCGCCT
>CABPCW010000037.1 GCA_902406155.1 uncultured Collinsella sp. | reverse complement strand
CGCTTCCCATAATAAAAAACGGCCTACCCTCGTTCGGTCAGACGCGCCGCCGCGTTTTGTTTTTGTGCCGTATAATGACCGTTACCTATGACGCGATACAAAAGAAAGGTGTTTGCCCATGCAGGCACAGAAGGCGGAGGGAACCCGCGACCTTATCGGCGCTGAGATGCGCGCTTGGCAAAAGATGCAGCAGATCGCTGCCGGCGTGTTCGAGCCGTTTGGCTTTAAGCCCATCGAGACGCCCGCGATCGAGCAGGTGGACGTGTTTGTCCACGGCATCGGCCAGTCGACCGACGTCGTGCGCAAGGAGATGTTCCGCGTGTTTAGCGGCGCCAACCTGGAGCGCGTCTTTACCGAGGGCACCGACACCAAGCTTAAGCCCAAGCAGCGCCTGGCCCTTCGTCCCGAGGGCACGGCCGGTGTGGTACGTTCCGTCGTGGAGAACAACCTGGTGCCCCAGGGCTCCACGCCGTTTAAGGCCTATTACGCCGAGGCCATGTTCCGTGGCGAGCGTCCCCAGAAGGGTCGCCTGCGCCAGTTCCACCAGGTGGGCATCGAGTGGCTCGGCGCTCCCGATCCGGCTGCCGACGCCGAGTGCATCATCATGCTCATGGAGTTCTACAAGCGCCTTGGTTTCGATCTTTCCAAGCTCCGCCTGCTTATTAACTCAATGGGCGATGCCCAGTGCCGTCCGGCCTATCGCGAGCAGGTTAAGCAGTTCATTCTCGACCACGCCGACGAGATGTGCGACGAGTGCCGCGAGCGCGCCGAGCTCAACCCGTTGCGCGCCTTCGACTGCAAGAACGACCACTGCCGCGAGATCATGGCCGACGCCCCGCTGATGGGCGACAACCTGTGCGACGAGTGCCGCGAGCACTACGAGCAGGTCAAGCGCTATCTGGACGTCGCCGGTATCGAGTACGTCGAGGATCCCACCCTGGTGCGCGGCCTGGACTACTACACCCGTACCGTCTTTGAGGTCGAGGCCCCTGGCGCCGGCGTCGGCTCCATCGGTGGCGGCGGCCGCTACGATGGCCTGGTCGAGCTCGAGGGCGGCAAGCCCACGGCCGGCGTCGGCTTCGCCGTCGGTTTTGAGCGCGCCCTGCTGGCCCTGCAGGCCTTTGGCAGCGACCTGGGCGCCGATGAGACCCCGTGTGTCTACGTCGCCAACGCCGGCAAGGAGTTGCGCCAGAACGTCTTTGCCATTACGCAGGAGCTTCGCGCCGCAGGTATCGTGACCGAGGCAGACTATCAGGGTCGTTCGCTTAAGGCTCAGTTTAAGCAGGCCGACAAGGTGGGCGCTAAGCTCATTTTGGTCTTGGGCGGCGACGAGCTTGCCGCCGGCAAGGTCAAGGTGCGCGACATGGAGAGCCATGACGAGGCCCTCGTCGATCTGGCCAACGTGGTCGAGGCGGTTCGTGAGCGCCTGTAGCGCATGATTTTTGAGCTGTGGACTCACTAAAGCGCTCAGCTCATTGAGAGCGATTGTTACGGGGGTGTTTCGCATTTATGCGGAATGCCCCCGTTTGCATATGCCGTCCACCGAGAAATACGACCATTTGGGGCAAAAAGCCTTGCAATGCAGAAAATACTTTTGTGTGGTAAAGCGCAATCAGCGTCGAAAGTTTTTGCCGAGTGCCTATAATAAATACCGCATGTTACGTGCATAGAAGGAAGAATGGGAGGAAACGTGGCTGAGAACCTAAGCAACCAGTCTGTACCCGAAGCCGCGGCGCGCGTCGCTGCCGTGGTCAACCGCCTCGTTAACCGAATCGGCTCGAATGCCGAATCCAAGGAGCGTCTCGCCGAGATCGAGATCCCCGAGGAGCTGCGCGACAATCTGGCGCTGTTCTTGCGCCTGGAGCGCCGTGTGCTTAGCGAGTATGATCCCGAGATCGCGGACCTGTTCGACAAGATTTTGACAGCCGAGATTGTGGCCAATGCCGGAAACCCCGGCACCCGTGCTGCCGACGAGTCCGTCGACGAGCAGGGCGTGCCCACTGCCGACGAGCCCACCGCCGTGGCGTTTCGCGAGGTCGTTGATCTGATCGACAGTCTGCCGCTCGATAAGCAGCAGGTTATCGTCCGCGCCTTTACGAGCTTCTTCCATCTGGCAAACCTGTCGGAGGAGAACTACCGCGTGGCGCAGCTGCGCGAGCGCGAGGCCGGCGCATCGACCGATACCGAGGTCGATCCCGCCAACGAACTCACCGTCGCCTATCACCAGTTGGTAAACGAGATGGGTGTCGAGGGCGCCAACGAGCTGCTCGACAAGCTCGAGTTCCACCCTGTCTTTACCGCACATCCCACCGAGGCCCGTCGTAAGGCCGTCGAGGGCAAGATTCGCCGTATCTCCAACCTGCTGGAGGAGCGTCCGCGCCTGGGCGGCTCCGACCTGGTGGAGAACGAGCGCCATATGCTGCAGGAGATCGACGCCCTGGTGCGTACGAGCCCCATCGCGCTCAAGAAGCCCACGCCCGTCGAGGAAGCCGATACCATCATCGACATCTTCGATAACACGCTGTTCGACGTCATTCCCGTTATCTATCGTCGTTTTGATGACTGGGTGCTGGGCGACAAGGCCGGCACCGTGCCGCCGCTGTGCCCGGCGTTCTTCCACCCCGGCAGCTGGATCGGTTCCGACCGCGACGGCAACCCCAACGTCACCGCCAAGGTGAGCCGCGAGGTTGCTGCCAAGTACTTCACCCATATGGTGCTCAAGCTCGAGGACAAGTGCCGCCGCATCGGCCGCAACCTGACGCTTGAGGCCACCTACAGCAAGCCGTCTGCCGAGCTCATCAACCTGTGGAACCATCAGGTCGAGATGAGCACCCAGTACACCGCGCGTGCTGAACTGATCTCCGAGCACGAGCCGCATCGCGCCGTTATGCTCGTCATGGCCGACCGTCTGAACGCCACCGTCCGTCGCATCACCGATACCATGTACCACAGCGCCGATGAGTTCCTGGATGACCTGCGCGTCGTCCAGCGCTCCCTGGCCGCCTGCGGTGCCGTCCGTGCCGCCTACGGCCCGGTCCAGACCATCATCTGGCAGGTCGAGTCCTTCGGCTTCCACATGGTCGAGATGGAGTTCCGTCAGCACTCCGTGGTGCACGCCCGCGCCCTCAAGGATATCCACGAGAACGGTATCCATGGCGACCTGCGGCCCATGACGCGCGAGGTTATCGACACCTTCCGTGCCATCGGTTCCATCCAAAAGCGCTACGGCAAGAAGATGGCGCACCGCTACATCATCTCGTTCACCAAGAGCGCCCAGCATGTGGCCGACGTCTTTGAGCTGGCCCACCTGTCCTTTGCACACGAAGAGGATGTCCCCGAGCTCGACGTGATCCCGCTGTTCGAGCAGCTCGAGGACCTCGAGGGCTGCGTCGACGTGCTCGACCAGATGCTCACGCTGCCCGTGGTGCAAAAGCGCCTTGCCCAGACCAACCGCCGCATGGAGGTCATGCTGGGCTATTCCGACTCCTCCAAGGATGCCGGTCCTACCACGGCCATGCTCGCGCTGCACTCCGCGCAGGAGCGCATTGCCAAGTGGGCCGAGAAGAACGATATCGACCTTGTGCTCATGCACGGTCGCGGCGGTGCCGTGGGCCGTGGCGGCGGTCCGGCCAACAAGGCCGTGCTGGCGCAGCCCAAGGGTTCGGTCAACTGCTTCTTTAAGCTTACCGAGCAGGGCGAGGTCATCTTTGCCCGTTACGGTAACCGCACGCTAGCTCAGCGCCATGTTGAGTCCGTTGCCGCTGCAACGCTTTTGCAGTCGGCTCCGAGTGTCGAGAAGACCAACACCGAGACCACGCAGAAGTTCTGGGGCATGGCCGAGAAGCTCAACGCCGCAAGCCACGAGCGCTATCTGGACCTGCTGAACACCGAGGACTTTACACCGTGGTTCTCGACCGTGACGCCGCTGACCGAGGTCGGTCTGCTGCCGATCGGCTCGCGCCCGGCCAAGCGCGGTCTGGGTGCCAAGTCGCTCGACGACCTGCGCACCATTCCGTGGATCTTCAGCTGGAGCCAGGCGCGCATTAATCTGGCCGCTTGGTACGGCCTGGGTACCGCCTGCGAGCAGTTTGGCGATCTGGACCAGCTTAAGGCTGCCTACCAGGAGTGGCCGTTCTTCCGCACGTTCATCGACAACATCGAGATGTCGATCGCTAAGACCGATCAGCGCATCGCCAAGATGTACCTGCACCTGGGCGATCGCCAGGATCTGTCCGAGAAGGTCTTCACCGAGATGCAGCTCACCCGTAAGTGGGTCCTTGCCATCGTCGGTGACGAGTGGCCGCTGCAGCGCCGCCGCGTGCTTGGCTGCGCTGTCCGCGTGCGCAACCCCTACGTTGACGCCCTGTCCATCGCCCAGGTCCGCGCCCTGCGCGAGGTGCGTATGAACCAGGACGAGATGGCCGAGGAGAAGAAGGCCGAGTACATGAGCCTGATTCTTTCGACCGTGACCGGAGTCTCGGCAGGATTGCAGAACACGGGGTAATCGATAGCCCTGTGGCTCTCACCGGGACCCGACGGGTTTCCCTCTGAATGCGTCCTCGCACTTGAAGCCCCCTTATCCTGCCCCTTCGGAGCTGCGGATAAGGGGGCTTCGTGCTGCGGAATGCATTCAGAGGGAATCCCATCGGGTCCCTTCGTCCTCGGTCTTCGGGGATTACAACTGAGGGGAGAATGGCGCGCTTCGCGCTTAATGTGGGGTGCGGCGAGGGCTTCTTGCGTCCTGCGGAGTGCGCCGGAAAGTAAACATACGACAGCCCCTGCGATGTCCGGTCTTCGGCGGATTACTGGCTGAGGGAATATAGTGCGCTTCGCGCGTTTGGAAAGGGCTTCGTGCTGCGGAATGCGTTCAGAGGGAAACCAGTCGGGTCCCTTCGTCCTCGGTCTTCTGGGATTAAAGCTGATGAGAATAAAGTGCGCTTCTCGTCTTACGACTGTAGCGGCCGCGGTCCTGTTTGGGATCGCGGTCGTTTTGTTGTGGGTCAAATATGAACGTTGTGTTAATGAGTCGGTAGACGGTGGTGTTTTTCGGTGAGCGGCGTATCCTTCCAACGGTTTATCTAGTGTGTCAGTTGAAAGGAAGAGGGCGCTCGTCATTGTTTGAATGTGAACTGCCGTTTGACCACAAGACGTTGCATCTGGAACTCGAGGATAAGAACTTCGCGGGTGTGATGGAAGGTCATCAAAACGAGTTTAAGACCACGAAATCGCAGGAAGAGCTGGTGGAGGAGTCGCTTGCCAACCCTTACGGCTCGCCTTCGCTCGAGGAGCTTTGTGCTGGCAAGAAGGATATTGTCATCATTAGCTCAGATCATACGCGTCCCGTTCCCTCGCGTGTGACGATGCCTATTCTGCTGCATCACATCCACTCCGCTGCGCCTGAGGCGCGCGTTCGCATTCTGGTTGCTACGGGTATGCATCGTCCGTCGACGCACGAGGAGCTCGTCAACAAGTACGGCGAGGAGATCGTTGCCAACGAAGAAATCGTTATGCACGTCGCGACTGACGACAGCATGATGAAAAAGATCGGCACCCTGCCTTCTGGTGGCGAGTGCATCATCAACAAGATTGCGGCCGATTGCGATCTGCTGCTTGCCGAGGGCTTTATTGAGCCGCACTTCTTTGCCGGTTTCTCTGGTAGCCGCAAGTCCGTCCTGCCTGGCATCGCCAGCTACAAGACCATCATGTACAACCACAACGGTCAGTTTGTGAACGATTCCCACTCGCGTGCCGGCAACCTGTGCCACAACCACGTGAGCGAGGACATGTTTGCCGCCGCCGAGATGGCTCACCTTGCCTTTGTGCTCAACGTGGTGCTCAACGGCAAGCACGAGGTCATTGGCTCCTTTGCCGGCGACATCCACAAGGCGCACGAGGCTGGCTGCGAGTTCGTGAAGAGCCTTGCCGGCGTTGAGCCCGTCGAGTGCGAGATCGCCATTACCACTAACGGCGGCTACCCCCTCGATCAGAACATCTATCAGGCTGTGAAGGGCATGTGCGCTGCCGAGGCCACGCTTCCCGAGGGCGGCGTGATCATCGACGTCGCCGGTTGTGCCGACGGTCACGGCGGCGAGGGCTTCTATCACAACATCGCCGACAACGATCCGGCAGAGTTTGAGCGCGCCTGCATCGATCGTCCTAAGGACGAGACCCTGCCCGATCAGTGGACGAGCCAGATCTTTGCCCGCATCCTGGCGCATCACCCTGTGATCATGGTCACCGACCTGTGCGATCACCAGATGCTCAAGGATATGCACATGACGCCGGTCAACACTATCGAGGAGGCGCTCAAGCTCGCCTTTGAGATGAAGGGTGCCGATGCCAAGGTCGCCGTCATCCCCGATGGCCTGGGTGTTGTTGTCGCACAGCACTAGTGCGCGGCTTAAACGAATCGTTTATAACCGACAAGAAAGATAAGGTTTTATGCTTACCAAACTCCTCTGCGAATTCGGCGCAACGGCCCTCATGATCGTCTTTGGCGTGGGTGTTCACTGCGATACCGTGCTCAAGGGCACCAAGTATCAGGGCTCCGGCCATATGTTTGCCATCACCACCTGGTCCTTTGGCATCTCGGTCTGCCTGTTTGTCTTTGGTGGCGCTGTGTGCATGAACCCCGCCATGGTGCTTGCCCAGTGCATCGTCGGCCTGGTGCCGTGGGGCAACTGCATCCCCTTCATGCTTGCCGATATGCTCGGCGGCTTTGTGGGTGCCGTGATCGCTTGGTTTATGTATGCCGATGAGTTCAAGGCTTCCGAGGACGTCGTCGACCCCATTGCCCAGCGCAACATCTTCTCGACCAACCCCACCACCGAGGGCACGAACTATGCTCGTAACTTCTTCTGCGAGGCTATCTGCACCTTCGTGTTCATCAGCGCCATCCTTGCTGCCGCTAGCCGCGCCGGCGAGAACGTTCTGATGCTCGCAATCTGCGTCGGCCTGATCGTTTGGGCCGTTGGCATGGGCATGGGCGGCATCACCGGCTTCGCCATGAACCAGGCTCGTGACCTTGGTCCTCGCATGGCCTATCAGATGCTGCCGATTAAGAACAAGGCCGACAACAACTGGAAGTATGGTCTGCTTGTTCCTGGCATCGCGCCGTTTGTCGGTGCTATTGTGGCCGCGCTGTTTGTGCATGGCTTCTTGGGCATGTTCTAGTCTGAGGCTACATAGGTTGTCCGCCGTCCGCATGGGGTAACTTCCCAGCGCGTCCTCGGACATGCAAAAAGGCTCGCTGCGCACTTCGTGCGGCGAGCCTTTTTGCGTCCTGCGGAATGCGCTGGGAAGTTACCCCATGCGGCCAGCTGTGGGATCTTTGCTGCGCTCGAGCAAGCAACCCAACATATATCTGAATTTGGATGGGAGGGGCTTGTTGCTGATAGGGGCGTTGAGCTGTTGTTGACACTTTGGGATGCGTGGCGCCCTGGGTTGGGGTGATGCTTTTGGATGAGCTTCTTACTTAGGTGAAGAGAGGCTTAATGGCTGATAGGTAATCTTTGGCTACGTTGGATTTGTTGGCTTGGAAGTTGTGCCAGGCCCACCATTGGACCATTCCTACGAAGCTTGAGGCTATGTGGTGTAATAGGAAGCTTCGGTCCATAGTGGCGGCGGGGCCGTTTGGGTCGGTGGGGACGGTTTCGGCTGCTCGTGACATGATGGTCTTGCGTAAGCAGTCGGCGAAGACGCGTGAGCCGGCGCCGGCTACGAGGGCTCGGACGCCCTGGCGGCGCTCCCAGAGGTTGTTGAGGATATGCTCGACCTGCACGAGTGGGTCGTCGAGTGGTGTGCCATCGTCGTCGAGAGCGTGGGTGCAGATGTCGCTCACGAGCTCGGACAGTAGGTCGTCTTTGCTCTTAAAGAGACCGTAGAATGTCGCGCGGCCTACGTGAGCGCGCGCGATGATGTCGCCGACGGTGATCTTGCTGTAGTCCTCCTCGCGCAGGAGCTCGGAGAATGCTGCGACGATGGCGGCGCGGCTTTTTTCCTTGCGGGCATCCATGGCTATGCGTCCGCGTGAACGAGCAGACAGCGGAGCGTGCCGGAGCAGCCCTCGTAGGGGCGCTTACCAGCGCCGTAGCCGACGGCCTCGATGCGGTAGCGGGCTGGCAGGTGCTCGGACGTGCGCAGTGCGGCGACGATGGCGGCACCCGTGGGCGTCACGAGCTCGCCGGCGACCGGTGCGGGCGTGAGGGCGATATTGCCCGCCTGGCACAGGTTGACGACAGCGGGGACGGGAATGGGCATGAGGCCGTGGGCACAGTGGATGGTGCCGTGACCCTCGGAGAGCGACTCAACCACGATGTCCTCAATACCCAGGTCATCGAGGCAGATGGCGACGGAGCAGACGTCGACGATGGAGTCGACGGCGCCCACCTCGTGGAACATGACGGTCTCGGGCGTTTTGCCGTGGGCCTTGGCCTCGGCGGCGGCGAGCGCGGTAAAGATGGCGAGCACGCGACGCTTGGCGCCATCGCTTAGCTGCGAGCCATCTATGATGGCGGTGACGTCCGCCAAAGAACGGTGGTGATGGTGGTGGGCGTGATGGTGACCCTCGTGGCCATGACCGTGGGCCTCATGGTCATGCTCGTGGCAGTGCTCGTGTTCGTGCTCGCCATGATCATGATGGTAGTGCTCATGCTCATGTGTGTGCTCGGTGCCCGCTTCGTTGCCGTAGAGCCAGACCATGTCGTGGTCGTGGTTCTCGAGCTCCTCAGCCAGCTGAACATCAAAGTCGCAGGCGTCGATGCCATGCTTGTTTACGCGTGTAACGGCAATCTCAAAGCCGCCGACCGGCAGCGTGGCGAGCTGGTCGCGCAGATGCTCCTCGCTGGCGCCCAGGTCGAGCAGGGCCGCGACGGTCATGTCGCCGCTGATGCCCGAGGTGCCGTCGATGATAAGCGTGTGCTGATGGTTGGACATGAAATGCTCCTTAGCGGGCGCAGGACGTGCCGGCGCTCAGATGATTGATAAGACTTGCCTGATAGGCGGCGCCAAAGCCGTTGTCGATATTGACGACCGAAACGCCGCTGGCGCAGGAGTTGAGCATGGCGAGCAGTGCGGCCATGCCGCCAAAGTTCGCGCCATAGCCCACGCTGGTGGGGACGGCGATGACCGGACAGCTCACAAGGCCTCCGATGACGCTCGCCAGGGCGCCCTCCATGCCGGCGATGGCGATGACCACCTGCGCCTGGGCAAGTTCCTCAGCATGAGCGAGCAGGCGGTGCAGGCCGGCGACACCCACGTCGTAGAGGCGATCGACCTCGTTGCCGTAGAACTCGGCCGTCAACGCGGCTTCCTCGGCAACGGGCAGGTCGCTCGTGCCGGCGCAGGCGACGACGATGCGTCCGTTGCCGTTGGGGGAGGGCTTGCCACCCACCAGGGCGAGCTGGGCGTCCGGGACATATCCCAGGTCGATGCCGTTGCCGAGGAGCTCCGAGGTGCGGGCTGCCTTTTCGTCGTCCAGGCGCGTGACCAGGATGCGCTCCTGGCCGGCATCGAGTAATGCTTTGATAATGGCGGCAATTTGCTCGGCGGTTTTACCGGCGCCGTAGACAACTTCGCCGGCTCCCTGGCGCACCCCGCGCGAAAGGTCTAGCTGCGCAAAGCCCAAATCGGCGGTCGGAGCCGTCTGGATACGCGTGAGGGCGTCGGCAGGGGTGACTGCTCCGCCGGCAACATCGCTCAGCAGCTGCTCTAGATCTCGCTTATCCATATATGTTCCCTTCGACGGCGCAAAGTTTAGCACTCAAAGGGTATGTTTCCGAACACTAAGACAGAATTGTTCGGAAACTATAGGACAGACTGATTCAATTGCTAGACGGATTGGCTAGTCGCGCAGGATGATGTCCATGGCGAGCATCAGATTGCGCTCGTCGATGGCAAACGGGGCGGCCTCGCGCGTCTTGGGCTTGGCACAAAACGCGATGCCCGTGCCCGCGGCCTGAATCATGGGGATGTCGTTGGCACCGTCGCCGATCGCGACGGTGTGGGCCATATCGACGCCGCACTCAACTGCCCAGTCCAGCAGCTGGATGAGCTTGGACTCCTTGGTCACAATGTCGGCAGCCAACTTACCGGTGAGCTTGCCGTCCACGACCTCCAGACGATTGGCCAGGCAAAAGTCGATGGCCGCGGCGGCCACGATCTTATCGGCGACTTCGTGAAAGCCGCCACTCACGACGCCGACCTTCCAACCCTTGCTGTGTGCCGAGCGCACAAGCTCCAACGCGCCGGGGGTAAATGTCACGCGCTCAAAGGTGCGCTCGAACACGCTCTCGTCCAGGCCGGCGAGCAGCCCCACGCGCTCCTCGAGCGCCTGCTTAAAGTCAAGCTCGCCGCGCATGGCGCGTTCGGTGATCTGTGCCACCTGCTCGCCCACGCCGGCCTCTTCGCCCAACAGGTCGATGACCTCCTGGTTGATGAGCGTGGAGTCGATATCCATAACGATGAGGCGTGCAGTCATGGCGGGCCTTTCCGAGTGCTGTTTTATTGGGGCATATTGTCGCACGTGACGAGCGCGGGCGGGTGTCACGGCGCGTCAATTGTTTCGTCTCCGTCAAGTCTTTGGGCAGGAGCCACTTTTTCGCGGCACATCGACGCGAGTGCGATAAGATAGAACGCCATGTCTGGCTGCGCGGTTTACGCAGGCTGGGCAAATCTGTACGACGCCGCCCGGAACGACACGGGGCGGCACAGATCCATAAAGGAGGATCACTGGTATGAGCCAGACCCGTCCCATCGATGAGCATTCCATGCACACCCGTACCTGCGGCGAGCTTCGCTTCGAGAACGTGGGCGAAGAGGTCACCCTCACCGGTTGGGTGAGCCGTCGCCGCGACCACGGCGGCCTTATCTTCTGCGACCTTCGCGACCGTGAGGGCATCACGCAGCTTACCTTCGACCCCGAGCACTCCGACGGCGACGCCTTTAAGATCGCCGAGACCATGCGTCCCGAGTGGCCCATCAAGATTCACGGCGTCGTGCGCGCCCGTGGCGAGGAGACCACCAACACCAAGCTCGCCACCGGCGAGATCGAGGTCCTGACCGACCACGCCGAGGTGCTCAATACGTCCGTCACCCCGCCGTTCCAGATCGAGGACGGCATCGAGACTAGCGAGGACACCCGTCTGCGCTATCGCTATCTGGACCTCCGTCGTCCCGAGATGATGGCCAACCTCAAGCTGCGCTCCGACTTTACCTTTGCCATTCGCGAGGCGCTGCACAACCGTGAGTTCATGGAGGTCGAGACGCCCTCCCTGTTCAAGTCCACGCCCGAGGGCGCCCGCGACTTCATCGTCCCCAGCCGCATCCAGCCGGGCAACTTCTACGCCCTGCCGCAGTCCCCGCAGCTCCTGAAGCAGCTGCTTATGGTCGGTGGCGTCGAGCGCTACTATCAGGTTGCCAAGTGCTTCCGCGACGAGGACTTGCGTGCCGACCGTCAGCCCGAGTTCACCCAGGTCGATATCGAGATGTCCTTCGTGGACCAGAACGACGTTATGAGCGCGCTCGAAGAGGTTCTTGCCGATGCCTTCGGCCGCATGGGTGTCGAGATGCCCACGCCGCTGCGTCGCATGAACTACTGGGAGGCCATGGACACCTATGGCTCCGACAAGCCCGATACCCGCTATGGCATGCATCTGGTCGACCTGACCGACATCTTTGCCAACTCCAAGTTCAAGGTCTTCGCGACTGCCGCTAACGAGGAAGGCTCGGTTGTCAAGGCCATCAACGCCAAGGGCGCCGGTGCCTGGGCTCGCGCCAAGATCGATAAGCTTGCCGGCGTGGCTTCCACGTTTGGCGCCAAGGGCCTGGCCTGGATCGCATTCCGCGAGGACGGCTCCATCAACAGCCCCATCGTCAAGTTCTTCTCGGACGAGGAGATGGCTGCTCTGCGCGAGCGCATGGACGTCGAGCCCGGCGACCTTGTGATGTTCGCCGCCGGCCCGCGCCTGCTCTCCGACGAGATCCTGGGCGGCATGCGTTCCCACATGGCTAACGCTCTCGAGATCAAGCGCGAGGGCCACGACTTCCTGTGGGTCGTCAACTTCCCGCTGTTCCACTGGGACGAGGACCGCAAGGCCTACGCTGCCGAGCACCAGCCCTTCACCCTGCCGACCGAGACCGACATCGCCAAGATCGAGGCCAATCCGTTGGCAGCCGGTTCTTGCACCTACGACTTTGTCATGGACGGCTTTGAGGCCGGTGGCGGCGGTATGCGTATCCACAACGCCGAGATGCAGATGTCCATGCTTAAGCTCCTGGGCTTTACCGAAGAGCGCGCCGAGTCTCAGTTTGGCTTCCTCATGGAGGCGCTCAAGTTTGGTGCGCCCCCGATGGGCGGTTTCGCTCTGGGCCTGGACCGCGTGTGCATGCTGCTCACCGGTTCCGACTCCATCCGCGACGTCATGGCGTTCCCCAAGACGGCCAGCGGCTCCGACCTCATGTCGGGCGCCCCGAGTGCCGTTAGCGGCGCCCAGCTCAAGGACGTCAGCCTGCGCCTGATGTAGGCAAGCGGCTACATATTGCCCGTAACGAGGGAAGGACACGTGCCTTCCCTCGTTTTTTATACGCCGAGATTGTGAGGGCATGGGATGACCAGGCGTTGCGGAAAGTGCGTCCCGGAATCTGCGTCCAGAACGGGTCACGCTTTCCCAAAGGGGGTCCTCTGGGAAAGCGCGACCCAGAATTCGGCAAAATAATGGGACACAGTTTCCGCTTGAGCGGTCTAACGGAAACTGTGCCCCAGAATGAGCGCTCAAAACGGGGCAGGCTTTCCGCAACAACTGTCTGGCGAAAAGCCCGGCCCAGTTTCCTACAGCGAGTCTCTCTGAACGAGCTGCATGTGCATCACGGAGGTGGTGGGCTCGGCGCCCTTGATCATGTCGAGCGCAATGTTGGCGGCCATGTGGCCTTCTTCGCGCAGGGGCTGGCGGACGGTCGTGAGTGCGGGGACGCAGCGCGCCGCAATCTCGTGATCGTCGAAGCCGAC
The DNA here is from genome assembly GCA_902406155.1 of uncultured Collinsella sp. GTDB lineage: Bacteria > Actinomycetota > Coriobacteriia > Coriobacteriales > Coriobacteriaceae > Collinsella. The sequence continues at coordinate 6,600 of CABPCW010000037.1, read as the reverse complement.
GACAGAAACGTCCGCCGGAACGGATAGGCCTGCCTCGTTGAGTGCGGTGATGACGCCAGCCGCGATACGGTCCGATCCGCAGAGCACGCCATCGAAAGCAATCTCGCGCGCGAGGATCTGGTGCATGGCCTGATAGCCGTCTCCGCTGTTCCAGCCGGTATAGATAACGTTTGCGCCTGGGAGGTCTTCGCCCAGGACGGTGCGGTAGCCGCGCAGGCGGTCGACAACAGCGGGGTTGTCTTGCGGTCCCAACACGGCGACGATATCTTTGCGCCCGCGCTCTTTCATAGCGAGTGCCGCAAAGCGTCCACCCTCTTCGTCGTCAGAGTAGACTGTCGAGAACACATCGCGATAGGGGTGGCCCTCGAGCTGGCCGCACAACACGGTGGGTACGCCCAGCTCGCGCAGCACCTCGAGCAGCTCGCTGCCCTTGTAGGGGGAGACGTCGATCACGGCGTCGAACGAGCGGCGCTCAAAGTGCTCGCGTGCGCGGTTGCGCTCATGCGTAGAAGACGCCTGCAAGATAACGGGCAGATAGGACGACTCCGACAGTTCCTCGGTAATGCCGCTCAAAAATTCGCTATAGGTGGGGTCGCTGAAGAGCTCACTCAGGGGCTCGGTCACGAGCACGGCGATGATTTCCGTGCGCCCGACAGCGAGCGCTCGGCCGCGAGCGTTGGGGACAAAATTGACTTTCTTGGCCGCCGCACGGACGCGCTTTTTGGTTTCCTCGCTAATGCGGGGCGAATCGTTGAGGGCGCGCGATGCCGTGGAGCGCGACACGCCGGCAGCTGCGGCAACCTCGGCAAGCGTAGGTGCGGTGCGAACTGGCTGGGTCATGGCGTCTCCTGTGCAATTGGGTCGGTGGGCTATCGATAAAGGCTAATGCGGATACAGCTTACTATAGTGCACCTGAACAGCGTTCATGATATCCGGAGACCGGTGTCGTTTTGCAACCAAGCCGCAATCGAATACGTCTCGTGTGGCTGAGATATCAGCGGGCGTGGCGGTTGCCTACGAGCTTAAGAACGATGTTTTGCGTTGGGTTTCGATATTCAGGGTGACATAAGTGTCGCGGTTGTACAACCGGTTGCACCGTTAATCCGGCCAAATCGACCGTTCAGCGGACAACCGGTTGCACAGTTTTTTGCATCGCCCGTAAGATAAGGACAACCGGTTGCACAAGAATCACTACGATGACGAAGGAGCATCACCATGGACGCCATTAACGATTGGGAAAACCAAGCGCTCACCCACAGGAACCGCCTGGCACCCCATGCGTACTTTATGGGTTATGAGACCGCCGATCTCGCTGCTACGTACAGCCGCGAGCTGTCGCGCGGGTTTGTCCAGCTGTCTGGCTCGTGGCAGTTCCGCCTCTTTGAGGGGTCTGCTGCCGTCTCCAACGAGGAGCTCTCCACGTACAAGTCCGAGTGGGATCACGTGGAGGTTCCGCACCTGTGGCAGGTAGACGGCTATGGCAACCTTGCCTATACCGACGAGGGTTTCCCGTTTCCGGTGGATCAGCCGTTCGTTCCCTCCGACGACCCCACGGGCGTCTACCAGCGCATCGTCAACCTTCCCGCCGTTCCTGCCGGCGCCCGCGAGATTATTCGCTTCGACGGCATCGAGAGCTATGGCGAGCTGTACGTCAACGGCCAGTTTATCGGCATGACCAAGGGCTCGCGTCTGTCCGCCGAGTTCGACGTGACCGACGCGCTCGTCGAGGGCGACAACCTGTTTGCGGTCAAGGTCCTGCAGTACAGCGATGGCAGCTATATCGAGGATCAGGACATGTGGTGGGCTTCGGGCATCTTCCGCGATGTGTACCTTATGCAGCGTCCCGCCGCGCACCTGGTCGACTTTAGGTTCCGCACGCACCGCGAGGGCGATGCCGCTCTGATCACGCTCGATACGGTGGCCGAGGGCGCTACCCGCGTCGTGTTTACGCTCAGCGATGGCGAGAACGTGGTCGCTACGGGCGAGTGCGTCGACGGCCATGCCGAGTGCAGCGTTGCCGATGCCCACTTCTGGAACCCCGAGGACCCCTTCCTCTATGACCTTACGTTTGAGGTCTACGACGGTGACGAGGTCAGCGAGTACGTTCCGCATCGCCAGGGCCTTGCCGAGGTGACGGTCGAGGGCAATCATATCTACCTCAACGGCACCTACTTTAAGATGCATGGCGTCAACCGCCACGATCACGACGATCACAAGGGCCGCGCCGTGGGCCTCGATCGCATGCGCCGTGACCTGGAGCTCATGAAGCGACACAACATCAACGCGGTGCGCACCTCTCACTATGCCAATGACCCGCGCTTCTACGAGCTGTGCGATGAGTATGGCATCATGCTGGTCGCCGAGACCGATATGGAGAGTCACGGCTTCGAGAATATCGGCAATATCGCCCTGGTCACCGACGACCCGGCATGGGAGCCGGCCTACGTCGACCGCATTGAGCGCCTGGTGATGCAGGAGCGCAACCACGCCTGCATCATTATGTGGTCGATGGGCAACGAGAGCGGCTATGGCTGCAACATCCGCGCGATGTACGCCAAGGCTCACGAGCTCGATGATCGTCCGGTCCATTACGAGGAGGACCGCAACGCCGATACCGTCGACGTCATTTCCACGATGTACTCCCGTGTGTCGCAGATGAACGACTTTGGTGAGCATCCGTTCCCCAAGCCGCGCATCAACTGCGAGTACGGCCACTCCATGGGCAATGGCCCCGGAGGCCTGTCCGAGTACCAGGAGGTCTTCGATCGCTGGGATTGCATCCAAGGCCAGTTTATCTGGGAATGGTGCGACCACGGTTTGGCTGCTGTGACCGAGGACGGCGTTGCCTACGATATGTATGGTGGCGACAACGGCGATTACCCCAACAACAGCAACTTCTGCATCGATGGCATGGTGTTCCCCTGGCAGCAGCCGAGCCCGGGCCTTACCGAGTACGGCCAGGTCATCTGCCCGATTCGCATGGCTTATGACGCCGAGGCAGGCGAGCTGACCGTTACCAACAAGCGTTGGTTCACCACCCTCGAGGATGTCTGCCTGTCGGCCGAGACCCTGGTGGACGGCGACGTGGTCTGTCGCAAGACGCTCATGCCCGGTGCGGTTGCCTCCGGCGAGTCCGTCCAGCTTCCGCTGGTGATTCGCGAGGCCGCGGTAGGCGAGACCCTGCTGACCGTGCGCGCCTACACCATGGCGGCTCACGCCTGGTGCGAGCCGATGTTCCAACTGGGCGCAAGCCAGTTTGCCATCGCCAACCATCCGGCGCCGGCCATCGCGGCCCCCGCTCGTCCTGAGCTTACGGTCGAGGAGACCGAGCAGGAGATCCGCATCCACTCCCTCAACGGTGAGCTGACCTTCAGCAAGGTAAACGGTACCGTGAGCGAGTGGAAGGCATCCGGCCGCGACGTCATGGCCTCTGGTCCCCAGGTTGGTTTTTGGCATCCGCTCGTCGACAACCACGCTCAGGAGTATGACTCCCTGTGGAAGGACAACTTCATCGATGTGATGCAGACGTCTACCCGCAAGGTTTCTTGGAAGCAGGACGGCAATGCGGTCGTCGTTACCGTGAGCCAGCGTATCGCTCCTCCCGTCCGCGCGTTCGGCATGCGCGTCGAGCTCGTCTACACCGTGCTTCCGAGCGGTCGCGTCGACCTCAAGGTTTCCGGCGAGCCCTACGGCGATTACTCGGATATCATCCCGCGCATCGGCATCTCCTTCGAGGTCCCCGGTTGCGATCGTGCCGTCGAGTGGTATGGCCACGGCCCGGGCGAGAACTATCCGGACTCGCTGCGCGCCAACCCGGTCGGTCATTACCGCACCACGGTCGACGACATGTTCACGCCCTACGTGATGCCTCAGGATTGCGCTAACCGCGAGGGCACCCGCTGGGTCGCCCTGCGTTCCAGCCACGGTGACGGTCTGGTCGTGACGCGTCCGGCTGACGCCGCCTCCAACCCGTTCTCGTTCTCGGCATGGCCCTATAGCTGCGAGGCCATCGATAACGCCAAGCACGTCTACGACCTTGTCAAGGGCGACACGGTTACGGTCAATATCAACGACCAGCTGCTCGGCCTTGGTTCGAACTCTTGGGGTTCCGAGGTGCTCGATTCCTACCGCACCCGTTTTGAGAGCTTCAGCTTTGAGGTGTCCCTGCGACCGCTGACGTCTGCCGATCTGGCTCAGGCGCTGGCACCCATTAAGGAGGCATAAGTCATGCATGTCTTTAACTCGCGCGCCGATTTCGACGCTCAGATGAAGTCCGTCAAGAAGTGGATGCGCACCGGTCAGGCGCTCGATGGCGTTGCCGACCTGCAGCACGACGTGGCTTACTCCATCGGCGACTCGTTGGTGTACTGGTGGGTCTATGCCCGCGAGGCCGCTACCGCCGATCTGGTCGGTCACCGTCGCTACCATGCCGTGCTCGCTCCGCTCGACGGCGACCTGACCGTCGAGGTGGCTTCCAAGGCGGATCTTACCTGCACGCGCGCTTACAGCGATATCGACGATCGCGAGCGCTTTGAGGGTATGGGGGAGACCATGACGATTCCCGCCGGCGGCGTTGCCGTCGTCGAAATTGACGAGGCCTACCGTGTCGTGGCCGATGTCGCGGATTCCCGCGTCGTGGTACTGCACGTGACGGTTGAAGGTTATTCCTTCCCCAACAAGTAGTATTCGTCCGTTTGGGCGTTTGCTTAGCGCCGTTAAGGGGGATGGCTTTGTTGACTCCCTTTTCCCCATTCCCCTTAGCAGGTGCGCCGTCCACGATTGCGCTTGCAGTCCGGACGGTTTTAGATGAGATATAACGGATGATTGGGAGGGCTTATGAGCTCTGAAAAACGAGGAACGATTGGTTCGTTCGCTCTGCTGGGCATGACGGTCGCCGCCGTGTTCGGTATCAAGAACATCATCAACAACAACGCGGCCATCGGCTTGGCAGCTGCGCCGTCGTTCTTCTTCGCCACGCTTTTGTACTTTGTCCCCTATACCCTGGTTACCGCCGAGTTCGTCGGCCTTAACAAGGACTCCGAGTCGGGCGTGTACGCCTGGGTCAAGACCTCGATGGGCGGCCGCTGGGCATTCCTGACGGCGTTTAGCTACTGGTTCGTTAACCTGTTCTACTTTGCGTCCGTCCTGCCTAACGTCATCATTTACGCGAGCTACGTGTTCTTTGGTGCCAATGCCGAGCTCTCGCAGCTGTGGATCACCATTATCGAGATCGTCGTCTTTGCTATCGCCACGTGGGTTTCGACCAAGGGCGCTAAGTGGATCGGCTCCATTTCCTCCTTCGGCTCGACCGCGGCTCTCGGCCTGACTGCCGTGTTCATCTTGCTGTCCCTGGCTGCTGCCTTTGGCGGCGTCGAGTTCGCTACGGCTCCTACCCCCGCTAACATGGCTCCCGACACGACCAACTTCGCAACTATGTGGGGCTTCTTCGGTACGCTTGCCTGGATCATCCAGGGCGTTGGCGGCGCTGAGTCTGTCGGCGTGTTCCTTAACGACCTTAAGGGTGGCGTCAAGGCCTTCGTGCGCACCGTCGTTATCGCCGGCCTGACCATCGGCCTTCTGTATGCAGGCGCTTCGCTGCTGGTCAACCTGTTCATTCCCGAGGGCGGCGTTGCCATCTCCACCGGTATCTTCGACGTATTCGGCGCTGTCTTTGCCCACTTTGGCATTCCCATGGAAGTGTCCACGCGCGTCATTGGCCTGATCCTTCTCGCTGTCACGCTGGGCTCCCTCATGATGTGGACCTCTGCTCCCATCAAGGTCTTCTTCACCGAGATCCCCAAGGGCGTCTTTGGTAGCAAGATCGTCGAGCTCAACGAGCACGGCATTCCTGCCCGCGCTGCCTGGCTGCAGTTTGCCATCGTCGTCCCCATCCTGATCATCCCGGCCCTGGGCTCCGGCAACCTAGACGACCTGCTCATGATCGTCACCAACATGACGGCTGCCACCGCTCTGCTCCCGCCGCTGCTGATCCTGCTTGCCTACTTTATGCTGCGCAAGAACTTCGACGCTGCTCCCCGTGGCTTCCGCATGGGTTCGCGTACCTTTGGCCTGGCCATTGCTGCATTCCTGCTTGTGGTCTTCTGCTTCGTGCTTATCTGCGGCACCATCCCGCTCGATCAGCCTCTGTGGCTGACACTGGTCTACAACGTTGGCGGTGTAGTTATCTTCCTGGGCCTTGCCGTGATGTGGTACAACCGCTACATCAACCGCCTGCGCGAGACCGATCCCGAGGCTGCCGAGAGCGAGCTTCGCCCCTCCGTCCTCGACATGATGGAGTAGCGGCTAGGATTAATCTGCGGCTGTGGAATAAATCGATTCCCTTTCCTAAGGAGGGGCCTTACGAGGCCCCTCCTTTTGTGTTTTGGGACATGGTTTTGGACCCCGTGGTCAAAAAATGCCAAATATGAGTACTGTTGCAAAAGAGGTGTCATATTTTTCGGCCCGTTCTGAGCGAAAATGGGCTCAAAATCAATTTATCTAACCCCCTTTAAAGGGCGTTTGACGGCTTTCAACCTCTTCGAATCGGTGGCGCGCGCAGACGTGGTGTAAGAGCGTCCCGAGGTCCGTCGCTGCAAGTCC